>NZ_JANJXQ010000050.1 GCF_024708915.1 Thiobacillus sp. | reverse complement strand
TCGACGATCAGTTGATCGACCGCTGCCTGCCCATGCTCGCGCTGCACTTCGGACAGGATCAGCTTGGCTGAATTGCCGTTGTAGAAGCCGCCGAAATCGGCCTGGACTTTCAGCAGTTGTTTAGCGCGGTCGAGTGTCATTGCCTTAGTGGATAGGATTCAGGCGCCAGGTTCCAGGCGTGGTGCGGGCAAAGCCCGCGCCTGATTGCATTGCGCGGCGCAGCCGCACGTCCCGGGGCTCCAAGCTCATCACAGTTTAAACGTCGCCAGCTTCTTCGCTACTGCCACGTTCTTCAGCGTCACGTAAACCGGCAGGCCGTTCTTGTACTTCGGATAGTCCTCGCCCTGGATCAGCGGCGCCAGATAGCGCTTGCACTTCTCCGTGATGCCGAAGCCGTCTTTCGTGATGAAATCGCGCGGCATGAATTTCTCGACGTTGGCGACGTCCTTCAGGTCGGCCATGCCGATCTTGTACTTGTAGGGGCTGTCGGAGAGGCGGTCGACCGTCGGCATCACCGAGTTGTGGCCCTTGATCGCCAGTTCGACGGCCTTCTTGCCGAGTTCGTAGGCCTGCTTGACGTCGGTCTTCGAGGCAATGTGGCGCGCGGCGCGCTGCAGGTAGTCGGCGACGGCCCAGTGGAACTTGTGGCCGAGCGCGTCCTTGATCATGTTGGCGACCACCGGGGCGGCGCCGCCCAGCTGCGCGTGGCCGAAGGCGTCGCGCGTGCCCTGCTCGGCGAGGAACTTGCCGTCCGGATAGTGGCAGCCTTCCGACACCACCACGGTGCAGTAGCCGTGCTCCTTCACCAGTTTGTCGACGCGGGCGAGGAATTTTTTCTGGTCGAACTCGATTTCCGGGAACAGGATCACGACCGGAATACCCTGGTCCTCGACCAGACCGCCGGCGGCGGCGATCCAGCCGGCGTGCCGGCCCATGACCTCGAGGACGAACACCTTGGTCGAGGTCTTGGCCATCGAGCGCACGTCGAAACTGGCTTCCAGCGTCGACACCGCGATGTATTTGGCGACCGAGCCGAAGCCCGGGCAGCAGTCGGTGATCGGCAGGTCGTTGTCGACCGTCTTCGGCACGTGGATCGCCTGGATCGGGTAGCCCATCTGTTCCGACAGCTGGCTCACCTTGAAGCAGGTGTCGGCCGAATCGCCGCCGCCGTTGTAGAAGAAGTAGCCGATGTTGTGCGCCTTGAACACCTCGATCAGGCGTGCGTATTCGCGCTTGTTGGCTTCCAGCGACTTCAGCTTGAAGCGGCAGGATCCGAACGCGCCCGACGGCGTGGTACGCAGTGCGGCGATGGCGGTGGCGGACTCCTTGCTGGTGTCGATCAGGTCTTCGGTCAGCGCGCCGATGATGCCGTTACGGCCGGCGTAGACTTTGCCGATCTTGTCCTTGTGCTTGCGCGCGGTTTCGATCACGCCGCAAGCCGACGCGTTGATGACGGCGGTAACGCCGCCGGACTGCGCGTAAAAGGCGTTCATTTTCTTCGCCATGAGTGTTGTCTCCTTAGACTTTCAATTCGACGCAATAAACAGGTTTTTGCATAACAAAAAGCCAGCGCGCAGGCTGGCTTGGATAATCAGCTGTTGCCGCCTGTCTCGCCCTCGGCCAGACGGCGGGCTTCTTCGTCGGCCTGCATTTTCAACAGCATGGTGACGCAGTCGCCAATGTCGTCGTATTCCTCGCGCCCGGTGCTGAAGCGGTCGCGGATGCGATAGAAGAACATGCTGCGGTAGCGCGAATCGCCGGTTTTCGACAGCACGAAATGACAGCCGTGTTCGTTCCAGTAAAAGCCCGGACACAGCGTCAGTTCGCGGTCGTCGATGTGCAGACGGATTTCGGTCTCGACGTCCTGGATCTCGACCTCGCGACCGTAACGCTCCTTCACCGCGCTGGAGACGATCCAGCGTTCGGTGTCGGTCAGCGGGTGGATCAGCTGCGGCATCGGAGCAGTCGGCCTGGTTTCAATCAGCCGAGTGCGGCGAAGATGGCATCGCGGATGCCGTCGACCTTGCCGACGCCGGCGACTTTCACGTATTTGGGGGCGCCGGCTTCGCCGCGCGCTGCCCAGTCGCTGTAATACTTCACCAGCGGCTCGGTCTGCGCATGGTAGACGTCGAGGCGCTTCTTGACGGTTTCTTCCTGATCGTCGTCGCGCTGGATCAGGTCCTCGCCGGTGACGTCGTCCTTGCCGGCCGTCTTGGGTGGATTGAACACGACGTGATAGGTGCGACCGGATGCCACGTGGACGCGGCGGCCCGACATGCGCTTGACGATCTCTTCGTCCGCCACGTCGATCTCGACCACGTAGTCGATCGGCACGCCGGCGGCCTTCATCGCCTCGGCCTGCGGAATGGTGCGCGGGAAGCCGTCGAACAGGTAGCCGTTCTTGCAGTCGGCTTCGGTCAGGCGTGCTTTCACCATGCCGATGATGATGTCGTCGGAGACCAGACCGCCGGCGTCCATGATGGCTTTGGCCTTCATGCCGAGCTCGCTGCCGGCCTTGATCTGCGCACGCAGCATGTCACCAGTGGAGATCTGCGGGATGCCGTATTTTTCCTTGATGTAATTGGCTTGCGTGCCTTTGCCCGCGCCGGGGCCACCCAACAGAATCAAACGCATTGCTTAATCTCCCTTTGATATGGATATCTGAAATGTGCCAAACCGCGACAGCCTAAGCCAAGCGCGAGTCAAGCAACACTTAAAAAATTTTATTGGCGGATTCAAGAGGCTGCTAAACAGCCTTGAACAGCGCGCGGATCCGCGCCAGATCCTCCGGGGTATCGACCCCCGGAGCCGGCGCGACGGGCGTGATGCCGAGGCTGATGCGGTGGCCGTGCCACAGCACCCGCAGCTGTTCAAGCATCTCGTAGCGCTCCAGCGGCGAACTGGCGAGGCCGGCATAGGTGCGCAGGAAACCTGCACGGTAGGCGTACAGGCCGATGTGGCGCAGCGCGCCGAGCTCGTGCGGCATCGGCTGCCGCTCGGCGAACGCATCGCGCGGCCAGGGGATCGGCGCACGGCTGAAATACAGCGCATAGCCGGCTTCGTCGGCGACCACCTTGACGACGTTGGGATTGACGAAATCGGCATGGTCGTGGATCGGATGTGCCAGCGTCGCCATCACCGCATCGTCGTGCAGGACCAGCTGACGTGCGGCCTCGCGGATCAGCACCGGATCGATCAGCGGCTCGTCGCCCTGCACATTGACCACCAGGGTATCGTCGGACCAGCCCAGTGTTTCGGCGACTTCGACCAGGCGTTCGGTGCCCGACCGGTGCGCCGGCGAAGTCATCAGGGCCGGATAGCCGGCGGCCTCGACCGCCTGCTGCACGCGTGCGTCGTCGGTGGCGACCACCACTGATTCGGCGCCTGCCAGCAAGGCGCGCTCCAGCACATGCAGCACCATGGGCCGGCCGCCGATATCCGCCAGCGGCTTGCCCGGCAGACGGCTGGACGCATAGCGCGCGGGAATGACGACACGGAAATGCATGGAGGTTTGTCGTTATTTGCCGTGGATTTCGTCTGGCTCCAGCGGACGCGCCTCTTCCGGCAGCATCACCGGAATGTCGTCGCGGATGGGATAGGCGAGACGGCATGCACGACACACCAGTTCATGTGCGGATTTCTTCCATTCGAGCGGGCTTTTGCAGACCGGGCACACAAGAATTTCAAGTAGCTTCGGGTTCATCGATAAGAGTCCTGTAGTTCGGAGGCGCAGCGGCCGTTTCGGACTGTTGCGACTTGCTTTGATAAAGATGGATATCGGCGACCGACAGCAGCGTCACCAGGTCGTGACCGTCGCGCGGGGCATGGCTGACACCCAGGCTTACCGCCATCGGCAGGCCGTTGCTGTGGCTCCAGGCTGCGGTACGCACTTCGATGCGCTCGAAAATCTGGCGGACGGCGGCGTCCTCGCGCAGCGGCAGGATAGCAACAAATTCGTCTCCGCCCCAGCGTCCGCACACGTCCGTATCGGCCGATTCGCTGAATATCTGCGCGAATTCTGCCAGCACGCGATCGCCTGCGCCGTGGCCATAGCGGTCGTTGACCGCCTTGAACTGGTTCAGGTCGGCAAACAAAACGGTGGCCGGGATGCGCGTATTCGTCTTGTCGAAGATGTTGTCTGCCGCGGCAAGCAGGCCGTGGCGGTTGAGCAGTCCGGTCAGCGCATCGAAGCGGCTGCGGTAATCGAGCTGGCGCCGCTGTCCCTCGATGCGCCCCATCAGGATGTAGGCGTACAAGGCCAGGGTGACCCAGAACACGCCGAAGAACACATCGCCCGCACTGACCTCGAATCCGCCCAGGCGATAGCGCAGGGCAAAGGAAATCGCCATGCCGAGAAAAACGCCGCCCAGCACCTCGGTGAACAGGCGCATGCCGTAGCGCATGCCGTTGCCCAGCAGCACCATCAAAAATGCCAGCGCAGACGGCGGAATCGGGTTGGGATCGTGAATCACGCACAGGGTAACGATCAGCAGATCGGCACTCATGGCGCTGCGGATTTTCAGCAGCGTGACGCCGTGCAGCGCCTGGTGGAAGAACCCGCTGTTGAGGAAAAAGTAAACGCCGAGCGCGACCAGCAGCTGCTCGATGCTGAACAGCACCGGGGGGACGCTTTCCAGCGTGGAGAAATAGATGACTGCCAGCGAAAAAAACAGGTAGCGGGTGAAGAACTGGGTGACGATTTCGGACCGATCAGGCACCCAGAACCCGGCCTCCCCGGTTTCGGCCACCCAGCGGCAGGGGTGGCGGCGGTCGCCCCAGTCAGATGATTGCATCCTCATACGTTTCTCCCTTGATGCGCACGCAGTGGATCTTTATTGTTTGATGCGTGCGTCCAGCCAGTCGACGAATCCGGATTCCGGGGTGACGTCGAGTTCCACCGCCCACCAGTCTACCCCAGCAAATGCGCGGCATTTTACCGCGTCTTTTTCCGTCATCAGCACGGCTGCGCCGGCAGGCAGATCCTGCGGCTGAAAGGCGTGATGATCAGCGAAAGCACGCGGGCTGAAACGGATGCCATGCGCCTCGAGCATGGCAAAAAATCCCTGCGGACGGCCGATCCCGGTCACGGCTAGCCAGTCGCACGCCGGCAGTTTGCTGAGCGCTATTTTTTCCTGCGGCGCACGCAGACGATAGGCCTGACCGGCACGGTAGTCGGCGCGCCATGCCCCGCTGAATCCCTGCGATCCGGCGCCGCCGCGCACCACCTGGACCACCGCATCCACGCTGCGCAGCCGGCTCCGCGGCTCGCGCAAAGGGCCCGCCGGCAGCAGCCAGCCGTTGCCCAGCCCGTTCGCCGCATCAATCACTGCCAGTTCGATGTCACGCTGCAGGCGGTAGTGCTGCAGGCCATCGTCGGCGACGATCATGTCCACTCCGGGATGACGCGCCAGCAAGGTGCGTGCCGCTGCCACCCGGTCGCGCCCGACCACCACCGGCGCCGCGGTCTTGAGATGGATCAGCAAGGGCTCGTCGCCGACTTCCGCCGGCGGGCTGTCGGCCTGCACGTCGACGCAGCCGCGCGCCGTGCCGCCATAGCCGCGGCTGACCACGCCCGGGCGATACCCGCGCGCACGCAGCCAGTTCACCAGCCAGATCGTCAGCGGTGTTTTGCCGCTGCCGCCGACAGTAATGTTGCCGACGACGAGCACCGGTACCCCCACCGCAACCGGAGTCAGCCAGCCACGGCGATACGCCAGCCGGCGTACGCCGGAGATGACGGCAAACAGTGCGGCAAGCGGGAAAAGCAGCACCGTGAGCACGCCGGTGCGCGCCCAGAGATGCTCAGGAGAGAACATGCATGCGACCGCCTAAGGAGCGGTCTGGGTGGCGAAGGTGATGCGGGTCAGCTCCACCCGGCGTGCCGCTTCCATCACGTTCACCACCGACTGATGCGCGGCCCGCGCATCGGCGTTGATTACCACCACCGGATCGTCCCGGTTGGCGGCGGCTTTTTTCAGCGCAGCGGCCAGCTCGTCGATCGAGGCCTCGCCCAACGCGGTGCCGTCGATCTGGTAGCGGCCGCTTTCGGCCACCGCCACTTCGATCTGCTTGGGCGGGTTGGGCGTTTGCGCGGCACTGCTGGTGGGCAGGTTGATCTTGAGTTCGGCAAAGCGTGCGTAGGTGGTGGTCACCGCCAGGAAAATCACGATGACGAGCAGGATGTCGATGAACGGAATCAGGTTGATTTCCGGGTAATCCTCGCGGCGGCCTCTGCGAAAATTCATGACGGCCTTACTTTCGTTCGCCGTGGACGATTTCCACCAGCTTGATCGCCTGCTGTTCCATGTCGACCACCAGGGACTCCACCTTGGCGCGAAAGTAGCGGTAGAAAATCATCGCTGGAATCGCCACGATCAGGCCGAATGCCGTGTTGTACAGCGCAATCGAAATACCATGCGCCAGCTGTCCGGGATTGGTACCGGTTGCCGTTTGTGCGCCGAAAATTTCGATCATGCCGATGACCGTGCCGAACAGGCCGAGCAGCGGCGCCATGCTGGCGATGGTGCCAAGCGACGTCAGGAAACGGTCAAGCTCGTGGGTGACGGCACGTCCGGATTCCTCGATGGATTCCTTCATCACTTCGCGCGAGTTGTGAGCGTTCTTCAGCGCGGTGGCAAATATCCGCCCCAGCGGGGAGCCGTCGGCCAGCCGGGCGACCAGCTCCTGCGTCACGCCGCGTTCCTGATAGATCTTGATCGTTTCCAGCAGCAGACTGGCAGGCGCCACTTCCTGGGTACGCAAACTGTAGGCGCGTTCGATAATGATGGCGACGGCGACGACCGACGCCAGAATCAACGGCCAGACCGGCCAACCGGCCGCCTCGATGATGGCAAGCACTGGATACCACTCCCAATAAAACAACAGGCGAAATGTAGCGCCCGCGCGCGGGGTTCGGCAAGCCCCCATAGCATGGACGGCGTTTTTGGCGTGCTGGCCGAGTTCTCCACAATTGATGTGGATAAGTCTGTGAGAAACGCCCTGCCAGTTCCCCTAAACACCCGCCCACAAAGGGAAAAGCGTTTTGGCACAAAAAGTAACCAATCCATTTTATTTTTTTATATCAATGAGTTACAAAAACACAACTATCGTCAATAGGGTTTTAAAGATTTTTTCCCAGAAATTTATCGGCTGTGCATGAACCGTGCCGGGCATCAACCCGCTATCCTGCGCGCCATGGACTGGATCGAAGACTCCCCGGGCGCCGTGGAATTGCCTGTGCTCACCGTAAGCGAGCTCAACCGCATGGCACGCCGTGCGCTGGAGTCGCAATTGCCGCTGCTGTGGGTGGAAGGCGAAGTATCCAACTTCACTCGCGCCGCGTCGGGCCATTGGTATTTTTCCCTGAAGGATGCGAATGCCCAGGTGCGCTGCGTGATGTTTCGCGGCCGCAACCAGTTTGCCGATTTCACCCCTGCCAACGGCGACCACATCGAGCTGCGCGCCCTGCCCTCACTGTACGAAGCGCGCGGCGAATTCCAGCTGGGCGCCGAGTCGATCCGCCGCGCTGGTGCCGGCCGGCTGTATGAAGCCTTCCTCAAACTCAAGGCCAGACTCGAAGCAGAAGGCCTGTTCGATCCGGCGAAAAAGCGCGCCCTGCCGCGCTTTCCGTATTGCCTCGGCATCGTCACTTCGCCGCAGGCGGCGGCGCTGCACGACGTGCTGACCGCGCTGGCGCGCCGCATGCCGGGCCTGCCGGTGATCCTCTACCCCACCCCGGTACAGGGCGCCGGCGCCGGCGTGCAGATTGCCGCCGCCATCCGCACCGCCGCCGCGCGCGCCGAGTGCGACGTGCTGCTGGTATGCCGCGGTGGTGGTTCGCTGGAGGATTTGTGGGCGTTCAACGACGAAGCGGTGGCGCGTGCGATTGCCGCCAGTCCGATGCCGGTGGTGAGCGGGATCGGCCACGAGACCGATTTCACCCTGGCCGACTTTGCCGCCGACCTGCGCGCACCCACGCCAACGGCGGCGGCCGAACTCGCCAGCCCGCTGCGGGCCGAACTGCTGCAGCAACTGGGCCACCTGGGCCGCCAGCTGCAGCGCCATCTCGCCCGCCGGCAGCAGACCGAGATGCAGCGGCTGGATTACCTGGCGCGTCGTCTGGTCCACCCGGCCGAGCAGCTGCGCCGCCGCTACATCGACCTTTACCCGTTGGCGCAGCGCCTCGGCCATGCCGGCGCCACGCGCCTGACGACCGAACAGCTGCGCATCGCGCGGCTGAGCCAGCGGCTGGTGACGCCGCTTCACGCCATCCGGCGCGAGCAGCAGCGGCTGGGCACGCTTGGCGCGCGTGCCGCACGCGCGGTCGAGGGCAGCGCCGGCCGGCGTCAACTCGAACTGGCGCGGCTGGCCAGCAGCCTTTCCCACCTCAACCCGGAAGGCGTGCTGGCGCGCGGCTACAGCATCGTGCAACTGGAAAACGGCGCGGTGGTGCAGGATGCCGCGACGCTTGGCGCGGGCGACAGCGTCGGCATCCGTTTCCATCGCGGACGGGCCCGCGCGCGGGTGGAGTCGACGCGCGAGGATTGAGGCCGGCTACGGCCTTAAATGACGTTCCACCAGGGCCGTCGCCTGTGATTCCAGTCCGGCCGCCAGGCAATCCAGCACCACCACGTCGGGCCACGAGCGCAGCCAGGTGAGCTGGCGCTTGGCGAGCTGGCGGGTGGCGGCGATGCCCTGCTCGCGCAAAGCCGCCAAATCAATGTCCCCGTCGAGATAAGCCCACGCCTGGCGGTAGCCGACCGCGCGCATGGCAGGCAGGTCGGGCGTGAGTGCGTAGCTGCGGCGCAGGATTTCCACTTCGTCGAGCAAACCTTCCGCCAGCATGGCATCGAAGCGCGCGGCGATGCGCTGGTGCAGCACGGCACGGTCGGACGGGATCAGGGCGAATTGCAGCACGCGGTAGGGCAATTCGGATTGATCCTGGTCGAGCAGCGCCGACATGGGCGTGCCGGCAAGCCGGAAAATCTCCAGCGCACGGCCGATGCGCTGCGAATCGTTCGGCGCCAGCCGTGCGGCGGTCACCGGGTCGACCACGGCCAGTTCGGCGTGCAGTGCGGGCCAGCCACGCTCGGCGGCCTCCCTTTCCAGCTTTTTGCGCAGCGCGGCATCGGCACGCGGCAGATCGTCCAGCCCGTGCAGCAAGGCACGGAAATACAGCATGGTGCCGCCGACCAGCAGCGGCACCTTGCCGCGCGCGGCGATGTCGGCCATCAACCGCCGCGCATCGTCGCAAAACGCCGCCGCCGAATAGGCTTCGGTGGGATCGCGGATATCCAGCAGATGATGCGGTGCGCGCGCCAGAGTGGCGGCATCGGGCTTGGCCGTGCCGATGTCCATGCCGCGGTATACCAGCGCCGAATCGACGCTGATGATTTCGAGCGGAAAGCGTTCGAGCAGGTTGACCGCAAGCGCGGTCTTGCCCGAAGCGGTCGGGCCCATCAGGAAAATGGCGGGAGGCAGATACTCAGGCATGGCGGCCGATTATGCCGCAGTCGGGCTGGCGGCAAGCAATATCAAGGGACTCGAATCGCCACAGCGCACCCATAAAAAACGGCGGGAAATCCCGCCGTTTCCAGTGGAACCGCAAATCAGCTGGTAGCGTATTGCGCCTTGGCCTGGCGTGCTGCCGCGATCTCGTCGGGGCCGTAAGCCTTGCCGGACCACAGCATTTCGTAGGCAATCTCCTCGTTGCCGTTCTCGCACAGTTCCAGTGCTTTCTGGAACAGCGGCTGGAAGGTCTCCGAGCGGTGCGATTTTTCGTGGTTTTCGAAGTCGGTCCAGAAAGTCACGATCAGCGCTTCCTTGCCCTTCATCGGGCTTTCGACCGCCTGGCCGATGGTCGAGCCTTCGTTCGACACCTGGCCGGAGTTCAGCGCGACAAAGCCGCCCACAAAACCGGTGTCGGAGTGATAGGTCTTGACGTTTTCGCACAGAAACGCCACGCGCTCCTGCAGGTCGTCCACCGTGTATTCCGGCTTCAGAACCACGCGGTTGACGGTTACGATGCCGTCGCTCGGAAAATTGGCGATCAATCCACTCATGGCTTTCTCCTTTAATGAAGGTGAAGGGTTGAACTGCATCTTCAGTCTATATACCTGAGTATATTAGTCAACCATTTTATTCGAATATTTAATGACCCATTCAATAAATTGAATCGATCGCCGGCATGCTCAGATGTAACGCTTCTGCTCGCTGCGCTTGCCCGGCCGCTTCTTCATGATCACCACCCCCTTGGCCACGTCGACATCGGGCACCGGGATGTTCTCGTACAACGGGTTGAGCGGTTTCAGCATCCAGCCGTCGTCGCACTTCACCAGCTGGCGAAAAATGTATTCATCGTTCACGTAGGCCACCACGTAGGAGCCGTCCTTGACCAGGCCGGACGGCTCGACGACGATGATTTCGCCTTCCTCGAATTCCGGCAGCATGGAATCGCCCAGTACCATCAGCGCATAGGGCTCGGCGCTGGAGCAGTTGCTGGCCTCGTTGATGTCCTGGATGGGAATGGTTTTGCGTTCGTTCATGGGAATCCCGTTAATACCTGACTAATTAGCTCAAGATTATAGCCAAAAGCGCCGTCGCAAAATCAACGCCCGCGCATGAACATGGCATCCAGTTCCTTGAGGCCGAGCTGGAACCAGGTCGGCCGACCATGGTTGCACTGCCCGGCCCGCTCGGTGGCCTCCATCTCCCGCAGCAGCGCATTCATTTCGGGCAGCGTCAGATGCCGGTTGGCGCGCACCGCGCCGTGGCAGGCGAGCGTCGCCAGCAGTTCGTTGCGGCGCTCGACCAGCAGCCGCGCCACGCCGAATTCGGCGACCTCTGCCAGCACCGCGCGGGTCAGCTCGACGGGATCGGCATCTTTCAGCAGCCACGGCACCGAGCGCACTGCCACCGAGGTCGGCGAGGTGACCGACAGTTCGAAGCCGATGTCGGCAAGCGCAGCCAGATGCGGCCCGATCTCCGCCACGTCGCACGCGTCGACCGTCAGCGCCAGGGGAATCAGCAGCGTCTGCGCCGGCACCGCACGGGCGTCGAGCGCGGACTTGAGCTTTTCGTATACCACCCGCTCGTGCGCGGCGTGCATGTCGACCACCACCAGCCCCTGCGCGTTCTGCGCCAGTACGTAGACGCCGTGCAACTGCGCCAGCGCATAACCGAGCGGCGGTGCGTCGCCCTGCCCGCTTTCAGGCAAAGCCTGCGCCGCAGGCGCAACAAACTCCCCTGAATCCTGGCCCCTGCCCCCTGATCCCTGAAACGGCGCATAGAACGCCATCGCCTCGGCCACCTGCAGCGGCATCGCCGCTTGCTGCGGCGCGCCCCAGGCTGGCGGCCTGGATGCGGGCGCAGGGGCGATGGCGGACGCCTCGCCGGACGCCACCGGCGCCCCCAGCAGGCGCTCGACCGCGCGATACAGGAACTGGTGCACGCCCCGGCTGTCGCGGAACCGGATTTCGGTCTTGGCCGGATGCACGTTGACGTCCACCGTTTCCGGCGGCAGTTCGATGAACAGGCAATACGCCGGGTTCAACTGCTGGTGCAGCACGTCGCGGTAGGCTTCCTTCAGCGCATGGACGATCAGCTTGTCGCGCACGTAGCGGCCATTGACGAACACGTGCTGGCTGTCGCGGCCGGCGGTGGCGGCGCCGGGACGGATCACCCAGCCGTTCAGCCTGAGGGTGCCCGCCGCCGCCTCGACCGCAATGGCGTTGCGCTCGAAGGCGTCGCCCAGCACATGGCGCACCCGCGCATCGGCCGGCTCGGCATTCAGGCGCAGCTGCACGCGGCCATTGTGCGTCAGCGTGAATCCCGTCTGCGGCTGCGCCAGCGCCAGGCGGCGCACGGTTTCGGCGCAGTGGGCGTATTCGGTGGCGTCGGTTTTGAGAAACTTGCGCCGTGCCGGCGTGTTGAAAAACAGATCCTGGATATCGATCGTGGTGCCGCCGGCGCGCGCCGCCGGTGCGGGCGCGGCAAGCTGCCCGCCTTCGGCCTGCAGCGCCCAGGCATGCGCCGCATCGACGCTGCGGCTGGTCAGCTGAACCCGCGCGATCGCGGCAATCGACGCCAGCGCCTCGCCGCGGAAGCCCAGGCTCGCCACCCGCTCGAGGTCGCTCAAGCTGGCGATCTTGCTGGTGGCATGGCGCGTCAGCGCGAGCACGAGTTCGTCCTTCGGGATGCCACCGCCGTTGTCGCTGACGCGAATGCGCTTGATGCCGCCCTGCTCCAGTTCGATTTGAATTTCGCTGGCGCCGGCATCGAGACTGTTTTCCAGTATCTCCTTCAGCGCCGCTGCGGGGCGTTCGACCACCTCGCCGGCGGCGATTTGCGAAATCAGCACATCGGGCAATACGCGGATGCTCATGGCCGCTCCACAAACGGCGCGCCACGCCGCGCCGCCATGGCGCGGCCCAGCCGTTCGATATCGGCGGCGCCGAGCGCTTGCCGCGCCAGCGGCAGCACATGGGTGTTCTCGAATTCGAGATGGCTGCGATTGAGGGTAATGAAACGGCGCGTCAGCGCCTCGTCCAGCGCATTCGCCGCGCCCGTCTCGATCTGCCGCAAGGCAACGCTCAGCCGCCGCCACAGCAGGGCCAGCTCGTCGTGTTCCAGCGTCAGGGTTTCGACCAGATCGCAGGCGCCGGGCGCGCCCGCCTGTTCCAGCAACGGGAACAGGTTGCGTTCTTCGTCGTCGTGATGGTGCACCGCAGCGGTGTCGAAGTAAGCCCGCACCGCGCGCGCGGCCTGTTGCGCCTGCGCGTCGGCGCCGTGCGCCGGCAGATGCGCCAGTATTTTCTCCAGGGTGTCGCACTGTTTGGCGATGCGGCCATGGCAGGCCTCAAGCACATCCAGCGGCCGGTCGAATCCCGGGGCCGCCGCACCCAGCAGGCTGCCGGTCATGGATTGCGCGTCAGCCGCGACGGCGCGGTCAGCGGGTGCTTGTCGAAGTAATCCTTGACGCCGACGACGATGGCGTCGACCAGTCGATCCTGGTAGGCGGAGTCGTTGAGGCGTTTCTCTTCTTCCGGGTTGGAAATGAACGCGGTCTCGATCAGGATCGACGGAATATCCGGTGCCTTCAGCACCGCAAACCCCGCCTGCTCGACGTGCGCCTTGTGCAGCGTGTTGACGCCGCCGATCTCCTTCAGCACCGCGCGCCCCAGCTTCAGGCTGTCGTTGATGGTGGCGGTCTGCGACAGGTCGATCAGGGTGCGCTTGAGAAAAGGATCCTTGACGTCGATGTTGATGCCGCCCACCAGATCCGCCTCGTTTTCCTTTTTGGCCAGCCAGCGCGCCGCGACCGAGGTCGCCCCGTGCTCCGACAGCGCGAACACCGACGAGCCGCGCGCATGCGGCTTGATGAAGGCGTCGGCGTGGATCGACATGAACAGATCGGCCTTCACCGCGCGCGCCTTGGTGACCCGCTGCGCCAGCGGCACGAAGTAGTCGCCGTCGCGGATCAGCACGGCGCGCATGTTTTCCTGCGCATCGATTTTCTGCTTGAGTTTTTTCGCCAGCGCCAGTGTGATGTTCTTCTCGTGCGAGCCGTTGGCGCCGATCGCGCCGGGGTCTTCGCCGCCGTGGCCGGCATCGATCGCCACCGTAATCAGCCGCGCGTATTGCGGCGCGGCAGGCTTGGCGGGCCTGGCTTGTTCGGCCACGCCGGGTTGCGGCGGCGCGACCGGATTCGCCGCAGTGTCGGCGGTCTGCGCCGGGTCTGTCTGAACCGGATACAGGTCCACCACCAGCCGGTGGCCGTATTGTCCCAGCGGCGGCAACTGGAACACCGAGGGTTTGACGGCGGCTTTCAGATCCAGCACCAGGCGCATCACCCCGGGACGATTCGTCCCCACACGAATGGCGCCGATATAGGGATCCTCTGCGCTCAGCTGTCCGCCCAGCGCGTCGAGCGCTGCGCCCGCCTCCACGCCCTCGAGGTCGATCACCAGGCGCTCGGGGTTCGACAGCGCGAAGTATTTGTGCGCGACCGGTTGCGCCGCCTCCAGCGTGATCCGGGTGTAATCGGGCGACGGCCACAGGCGTGTGGCGCTGAGTTGCAGCGCCTGGGCCCAGCCCGACGCCAGCAAACCGCACAACAGGAAAATTTTCAGCAGGGCGTGCAACATGCCTCCAGATAATGGGCGCCGCGCGGGCTGACGGCTTCGCATTCGGCATCGCGGCTGTCGTCGTCGATCCGCAGGCGGACCACCACGTCCGGCGGCGGCAGCCAGCCGGCAGCCTTCTCCGGCCATTCGATGAGACTCACCGCCTGGCCGCCGCTGACATCGCGAAACCCGGCGTCCAGCCATTCGCGCGGGTCGTGCAAACGATACAGGTCGAAATGATACAGCTCAAATGCGGGCAGGCTATAGGTTTCCGCCAGGGTATAGGTCGGGCTTTTCACCCGCCCGCCGTGGCCCAGCGCCCGCAACAGCCCACGCACCAGGGTGGTCTTCCCCGCACCCAGATCGCCTTCGAGGTAGAGGGTCAATCCGGGCGTCAGTTCCCGCGCCAGCCGTGCGCCGAAGGCCAGCGTCGCCGCCTCGTCGGCCAGGTGGCAGCGGCATCGCACGGTATCATCGTGTTTATGCATGAACAGGATTTAAGCCGACTGGCGCAACAAATCAAGCAATGGGGGCGCGAGCTCGGCTTTGCCGCCGTCGGCATCGCCGACGGCGAACTGAGTGGCGCCGAAGCGGGCTTGCAGGCATGGCTGGATCGGGGTTTTCATGGCGACATGGATTATATGGCGGCGCACGGCGTGAAGCGCAGCCGGCCGGCCGAACTGGTGCCCGGCACCGTCCGCATCATCAGCGCGCGGCTGGATTATTTTCCGCCCGCCGCAGCCGACCCGCATGCGGTGCTGGCCGATGCCGCCGCGGCCTACGTCTCGCGCTACGCGTTGGGGCGCGACTACCATAAAGTCTTACGCAACCGCCTGCAAAGACTGGCCGAAAAGATCGGCGCGGAAATCGGCGAACACCGTTTCCGCGTCTTCACCGACAGCGCGCCGGTGCTGGAAGTGGAACTCGCCACGAAATCCGGGCTCGGCTGGCGCGGCAAGCACACGCTGCTGCTGAACCGGCAGCATGGCTCGTGGTTTTTTCTCGGCGAGATCTATACCGACCTGCTCTTGCCGGTGGACGCGCCCGAGGCCGGCCACTGCGGCACCTGCCGGGCCTGCCTCGACGTCTGCCCGACGCAAGCCATCGTCGCCCCCTACACGCTCGACGCGCGGCGCTGCATTTCCTATCTCACCATCGAGCTCAAGGGCAGCATTCCGCCGGAGTTGCGCCCGCTGCTGGGCAACCGCATCTACGGCTGCGACGACTGCCAGCTGGTGTGCCCATGGAACCGCTTCGCGCAGACCGCCGCGCTGCCGGACTTCGGCGTGCGGAACGGGCTCGATAGTGCGCAACTGGTGGATTTGTTTGCCTGGAGCGAAACCGATTTCAACGAACGGCTGGCCGGTTCGCCGATCCGCCGCATCGGCCACGAACGCTGGCTGCGCAATATCGCGGTCGCGCTGGGCAACGCGCCGCCCTCGCCTGAGATTCAAGCGGCGCTTGGCGCGCGCCTGCAGCACCCGTCCGAACTGGTGCACGAGCACGTGGCGTGGGCGCTGGCGCGCCAGCAGACAGCGCCGTAAACAGAGGGCTACGGTCAAACCTTGTGGGAGGGCCGTCTTTATGCCCGTTCTTTGGGTACCTGGCCCGATACCGTGGTCTTTGCAAGGGTTCGAAATTCGGGCCGAGGGCGGCCCTCCTACCTACCGTTGGTGCGCAATTCCTCTCGCGCATGGCGGATCACCGACGCCCCCGAACTCAGCGCCAGTCCTGCCAGCACCAGTGCCACCACGATATCCGGCCAGCCGTGTGCGGTGGCCCACACCCCGGCCGCTGCGCCCATCACCGCCAGATTGCCGAGCGCGTCGTTGCGCGAGCACAGCCACACCGAGCGCGCCTGCGCGTCGCCCTGTCGATGGGCATACAGCAGTGCCGCCACGCCGACGTTGACCGCCAGCGCCAGCAGACTCACCCAGCCCATGATGAAGGGCTCCGGCACCACGCCCGCCGACCACTGCCAGGCCGACTTGCCGAGCACGAACACGCCGTAGCCGACCATCAGCCAGCCCTTCCACAGCGCGGTGCGCGAACGCCATACCGGCGCCAGCCCGAGCACGAACAGGGCGACGCCGTAGTTGCCGGCGTCGCCCAGAAAGTCGACCGCATCGGCCAGCAGCGACACCGACTGCGCCGCAAAGCTCGCCGCCAGTTCGACGCCGAACATCAGCGCGTTCAGCACCAGCGCGACCCACAGCGCACGCCGATAACCCGGGTCGGGCGGCGCCGCGTTGCACACCGAATCGCAGCCGCAGCCGCTCATGCCGGATGCCGCCGCAGGCGGCCCTGAAGGTAAAATACTGGCTCTGTCATCCCGCCATCCTGCCACCCATGTCCACCAGCGACCAGCCCCCCTCCCCAACCCTCCCCCGCTCGCGGGAGAGGGAGCAAACGCTGGGCCTAAATCGACCAATTGGCGTATTCGATTCCGGCATCGGCGGACTGACCGTGGTGCGCGCCCTGATGGAGCGTCTGCCCTACGAGAACATCGTCTATTTCGGCGACACCGCGCGCGTGCCCTACGGCGTGAAGTCGGTCGAGACCATCACCCACTTCACCACCCAGATCGCGCAGTTTTTGCTGGAACAGGACGTCAAGCTGCTGGTCATCGCCTGCAACACCATGGCGGCGGTGGCCTCGCAAGTCGTCAAGGATCTGTCGCCGGTGCCGGTGCTCGACGTCATCGACGCCGGCGCGGCCTCCGCGCGCGGCGGCAGGAAGATCGGCGTCATCGGCACCCCCACCACCATCAACAGCAACGCCTACGCGCGCGCCATCCACGACTACGCGCCCGACTCGCGTATCCATTCGCAGGCCTGCGCGCTGTTCGTGCCGCTGGTGGAGGAAGGCTGGCTCGACCACGAAGTGACCCGGCTGACCGCGCAGGAATACATGAAGCCGCTGCTGACCGAGCAGATCGATACCCTGGTCCTCGGCTGCACCCATTACCCGCTGTTGAAGCCGCTGCTGCGCCACGTGGTCGGCGAGGGGGTCGCGCTGGTCGATTCCGCCGAAGCCATGGCCGAGCAGGTCGCCGCGGTGTTGGCCGAGAAGCAGATCGCCAACCCCGGCCCGGCCCAGCCGCGCTACGACTTCTACGTCACCGACGTGCCGCTGCGCTTCCAGACCATCGGCGAGCGTTTCCTCGGGCGCACGCTCAACAACGTGCACGTGGTGAAGTGGTAGCCGCACAGCCCTGCGCATGATCCGGGTCAACGCCTGGATCGAACTCGACGAGCGGGAAATCCAGGAGGATTTCGTGCGCGCCTCGGGCCCCGGCGGGCAGAACGTCAACAAGGTGTCGAGCGCCGTGCAACTGCGCTTCGACGTCGCCCGCTCGCCTTCGCTGCCCGAGCCGGTGCGCGCCCGCCTGATCGTTCTGGCCGGCAGCCGCCTCACCCAGGACGGCGTGCTGATCCTCTCGGCCGAACGCTACCGCAGCCAGCGGCGCAACCGCGACGATGCGCTGCAACGGCTGCTCGCGCTGATCCGCGCAGCCTGCGAAGTGGAGACGCCGCGCCGCCCCACCCGCCCGACGCTGGCTTCCAAAAAGCGGCGGCTGGACAGCAAGCAGCGGCGGGGGGAAACCAAGAAACTGCGCACCATGAAACCGGGAACCGATAACAGCTGAGCCGGCGCAGCGCCCTTGTCTAGCCGAACGTCAGCCCCATCGCCTCGCGCACATCCCGCATCGTATCGCGCGCCAGCGCCTGCGCCTTTTCGCAGCCGTCGGCGAGGATGTTGCGGACCTGATCGGGGTTGTCCTCGTAATACTGCGCACGCTCGCGGATCGGCGCGAGTTCATTGAGCACGGCGTCGATCACCGGCTGCTTGCATTCGAGGCAGCCGATGCCGGCGCTGGTGCAGCCTGCGGTGACCCATTGGCGGGTCGCGTCGTCGGAATACACCAGGTGAAACTGCCACACCGGGCAATTGGCCGGATTGCCCGGATCGGTGCGGCGCACGCGCGCGGGGTCGGTCGGCATGGTGCGGATTTTTTTGGTGACGGTCTCGGGGTCTTCACGCAGGGCAATGGTATTGCCGTAGGACTTGGACATCTTCTGCCCGTCCAGTCCCGGCATTTTCGACGCCTCGGTCAACAGCGCGTCGGGCTCGGCGAGGATCATCTTGCCGGAGCCTTCGAGGTAGCCGAACAGTCGTTCGCGGTCGTTCATCGACAGGTTCTGGGCGTCGTTCAACAGCGCCCGGGCGGATTCCAGCGCCTCGTCGTCGCCCTGTTCCTGATAGGCGGTGCGGCATTCCTCGTACAGGCGGGCCTTCTTCGAGCCGAGCTTCTTGACCGCAGCGCGCGCCTTGTCCTCGAACCCCGCCTCGCGGCCGTACATGTGATTGAAACGGCGCGCCAGCTCGCGGGTGAATTCGATATGCGGGATCTGGTCTTCGCCGACCGGCACCCGGTTGGCACGGTAGATCAGGATGTCGGCGCTCATCAACAGCGGATAGCCGAGGAAGCCGTAGGTCGAGAGATCCTTGCTGGTCAGCTTTTCCTGCTGATCCTTGTAGGTGGGCACGCGTTCCAGCCAGCCGAGCGGCGTCATCATCGACAGCAGCAGATGCAGCTCGGCATGCTCGATCACGCGCGACTGCACGAACAGCGTGGCCTGCGCCGGATCGATCCCCGCGGCGAGCCAGTCGACCACCATGTCGCGCGCGTTATCCTCGATCACCTGCGGCGTGTCGTAATGCGTGGTCAGCGCGTGCCAGTCGGCGACGAAAAACAGGCACTGGTATTCGTTCTGCAGGCGCAGCCAGTTTTTCAGGACGCCATGGTAGTGGCCCAGGTGCAGACGCCCGGTGGGGCGCATGCCGGAGAGAACGCGGTCGGAATACATGATTAGAGGCGAGGGGCTAGGAATTCAAGGGCTGGAATCAGGACAGCACGACCTGGATCAGGCCGATCAGTTGCGCAGGATCGAGGCCGGTGACGAGCGCGGTCAGCCCGACGAACAGGCTGATCAGCGGCCACAGGATGATGCCGAGGATACCGGTGAACAGGAGGCCGAGCAGGATGAACAGGCCATACGGCTCCAGCCGGGAAAACTGCATGGCCTGCTTCATCGGCAGCAAGCTGACGGCGATGCGGCCGCCATCGAGCGGCGGCAGCGGGATCAGGTTCAGCGCCATCAGGATGACGTTGATGAACACGCCGGCGGCGCCCATCAGCATCAGCGGCGCGCTGGCGAAGCCGCTGCCGAGCGCGTGGCCGAGCTGGATCATCAGCGCCCAGAACAGCGCCATGACGAAGTTCATGCCGGGGCCGGCCAGGGCGACCCACAGCATGTCCTGCTTGGGGCGGCGCAGGCGGGAAAAATTGACCGGAACCGGCTTGGCCCAGCCGAACAGGATCGCGCCTCCGCCCAGCAGCTTGCTGGTCAGCAGGATCGCCAGCGGCACCAGGATGGTGCCCACCGGGTCGATGTGCTTGAGCGGATTGATCGTGATGCGCCCCGCGGCGGCGGCGGTCATGTCGCCGAAGAAGCGCGCGACGTAACCGTGCGCGGCTTCGTGCAAGGTGATGGCGAAAATCACCGGCAGCGCGAACACGGCAATTTTCTGGATCAGGGTCAATTCCATGCAGGATCAGACCTCGAAGTCCGAGGTGTCGCCCTTGCCGAACCGCAGCACCGCCGGGACATCCGATGTCATGTCGACCACGGTGGTCGGGGTCAGGCCGCAGGCGCCGCCGTCGATGACCAGATCGACCTGGTGCTCCAGGCGCTCGCGAATTTCCCATGGCTCCGTCAGCGGCACGTCTTCGCCGTACAGCAGCAGGGTGGACGACAGGATGGGCTCGTCCAGCTCGGCCAGCAGCGCCTGCACGATCGGATGCGCGGGAACCCGCAAGCCGATCGTGTCGTGCTTCTTGTGCAGCAGCCGCTTCGGCACTTCGCGCGTGCCGCGCAGGATGAAAGTGTAGGCGCCGGGGGTGTGCGCCTTCAGGAAACGGAACTGGGTGTTGTCCACCTGGGCGTAGCGTCCGAGCTCGGACAGGTCGCGGCAGATCAGCGTGAGGTCGTGCCCGCTATCGAGTCCGCGCACCGACAGCAGCCGCATCGCCGCTTCCTTGTCGCCGATCTTGCAACCCAGCGCGTAGCACGAATCGGTGGGATAAACGATCACGCCGCCGCGCTTGAGGATATCCACCGCCTGCTGGATCAGTCGGGGCTGCGGATTGTCGGCATGAATATTGAAGAATTGCGCCATAGATGCTGATGCTCAGGCCAGAGAAGAAGAAAAATGGGCTGCCAGCTCCGGCCAGCCCTGCCACACCGGCTGGCAATAATGCGGCAGCGCAGGCAGGCGGCCAATATCGGCGCCCTCGCCCGGCGCGTGGAAATCCGTTCCGCGCGAGGCCTTGAGGCTGAACGCGCGCGCCAGATCGGCAAACTTGCCGTATTCGGTCGGGTGATGGGTGCCGCTGATGACTTCGATGCCTTCGCCGCCCAGTGCGCGGAAAGCATCCAGCAGCAGGTGCAGTTCGCGCGCGTTGAAGGCATAGCGTCCGGGATGCGCGATCACCGCCGTGCCGCCGCTGGCGTGGATCCAGCCGACGGCGTTCTCCAGCGTGGCCCATTCGTGTTCGACGTAGCCGGGATTGCCGCGCGTGAGAAAGCGCCTGAACGCAGCGCGCATGTCGGGGACGTGGCCCTGCGCCACCAGCCAGCGCGCAAAATGGGTGCGTCCCACCAGCTGCTGGTTGGCCGCATAGCCGCAGGCGCCCGCGTAGGCGCCGGCGATGCCGGACTGCGCCAGATCGTCTCCCATCCGCCGGGCGCGCTCGATGCGCCCGCGGCGGATGCCGTGCAGGCCGGCAGCCAGTTCGGGATGCCGCGGATCGATGCGCAGACCGACGATGTGCACGGTCTGACCGCCCCAGCTCACCGAGATTTCGACGCCCGGGATCAGCCTCAGCCCAGCCGTCGCCGCCGCCGCCTGCGCAGCGGCAATTCCCGCCACGTCGTCGTGATCGGTCAGCGCGAGCGCGTGCACGCCATTCGCCGCGGCGCGCGCGACGATTTCGGCGGGCGACAACACACCGTCGGACATATTGGAATGGCAATGCAGATCGATATTGAGCATCGATGATCGGGATCGGGCGGACGGGGCCAAAAGCGCTTGGTTGGGAGGGGGAATCATAGCAAAATACGCAGTCACCCGAATTGCAGCCGGTCGCCAAGCACCAACATAATGAAGAAATTACTGTTTGATCTCTTCCCCATCATCGTCTTCTTCATCGCCTACAAAGTAGGCGATGCCAACGCCGAAGCCACGCGCGCCTTCCTGGCGGGACTCGGCCTGCCGCAGCCGCTGGGCGCCAACGAAAAACCCGGCATCTACCTCGCCACCCTGGTGGCCATCGTCGCCAGCTTCGGACAAATCGGCTGGGTCAAGCTGCGCGGCCACAAGGTGGAAACCATGATGTGGGTCAGCCTTGGCATCATCGTGCTGTTCGGTGGCGCCACCCTGTGGCTGCACGACGAGAGCTTCATCAAATGGAAGCCGACTGTGCTGTACTGGATTTTCGCCGCCATCATTTTTGGCGCTGCCGCTTTGGGCCGCAACGTCATCAAAAGTTTAATGAGCGCGCAAATGGAACTTCCTGACATTGCCTGGGGTCGGTTAAACGCGAGTTGGGGCGGATTTTTCGCCTTCATGGGGGTTGCAAACCTGTTTGTCGCCTTCAACTTCTCGACCGATGCCTGGGTCAACTTCAAGCTGTTCGGCAGTCTGGGGCTGATGCTGGTGTTTGTCATCGGCCAGAGCATGATGCTGACCAAATATCTGGACAAGGAAGAAAAGCAATAATGTTCTATGCCATCGTCGGCCAGGACGGGCCCGGCAGCCTCGCCAAGCGCCTGGCCGCCCGCCCCGCGCATCTTGAGCGCCTGCATGCCTTGCAGCAGGCGGGGCGTCTGCTGCTGGCCGGCCCCTTCCCCGCCATCGACAGCGACGATCCCGGCGCAGCCGGCTTTACCGGCAGCCTGATCGTCGCCGAATTCGACTCGCTGGCCGACGCGCAGGCGTGGGCGGATGCCGATCCCTATGTGGCTGCCGGGGTCTACGCGGCGGTCAGCGTCAAACCGTTCAAGAAAGCGTTTCCCGCATGAGCACCGCCGACCTGATCCGCCAGCGCCTCGCCGCGCTGGAACCCGAAACCTACACCCTGGAAGACGAAAGCGCCCAGCACAAGGGTCACGCCGGCGCCGCTTCCGGCGGCGGGCATTTCCGTCTCACGCTGGTGTCATCCAGATTCCGTAACCTCTCCACCCTCGCTCGCCACCGGCTGGTGTACGAAGCCATGGGCGAGCTCATGCAGCGCGAGATTCACGCGCTGTCGATCACTGCCTTAACTCCGGAAGAACTCTGAAAGGAATCCGCATGCGTCTTGCCCTTCTCCCCGCCCTGATCCTGCTGGCCCTCACCCCGCTGGCGCAGGCGCAAACCCCTGCCCCTGCGGCGCCCGCCCCAGTTGCCGCCTCCGATAAACCGCTGGCCGTAGTCAACGGCAAGGAAATCCCCGCCTTGTACGGCGATCTGGTCAAGCGCGAAATGGCCCAGGGCCAGCCCGATACCCCGCAGCTCGCCGAGCGCGTGCGCGAATCGCTGATCAACCTGGAACTGCTGTCGCGCGCCGCCATGGACAAGGGGCTCGACAAGGAGCCGCCGCTCGCCGCGGCGCTGGATATCCGCCGCAAGGATCAGCTGGCCAAAGCCTATCTGGAAGACTACGTCAAAGCCCATCCGGTGAACGACGCGGAAATCCAGGCCGCCTACGACAAGGCCAAGGCCGAGCCCGCCGAGCCGGAATACCGCGCGCGCCACATCCTGGTGAAAACCGAAGCCGAAGCGAAGAAGATCATTGCCGACCTCGGCAAGAAGGCCAAATTCGAGGATCTCGCCAAAAAGCAATCGAAGGATACCGGCTCGGCCAAAAACGGCGGCGCCCTCGACTGGTCCGACCGCCGCGCGTTCGTAGCGGAATTCTCCGACGCCCTGGCCGGCCTGAAAAAAGGCGAAACCACGAAGACGCCGGTGAAGACGCAGTTCGGCTACCACGTCATCCGTCTCGACGACACGCGTCAGGCGCAGCTGCCGCCGCTGGATGCCGTACGCGGCGAAATCGTCAAGCAGTTGCAGCAGCAGCGCATCCGCGACGCCATCACGTCAGTTCGTGCCAGTGCAAAAATCGAGTAATCCGCTAATAATGACTCAAGCGGGGGCCTGCCCCGCCTTTACCTGACAGGGAGCCAAGCATGGCCAGCAAAGAATACAACCACCTGCAAGACGTTTTTCTCAACACCCTGCGCAAGGAGCGCATTCCGGTATCGGTCTTTCTTGTCAACGGGATCAAGCTGATGGGGCGGATCGAATCGTTCGATCAGTTCGTGGTGTTGCTGAAAGGCCAGGACCAGGCCGCGCAGATGATCTTCAAACATGCCATCTCGACTATTTCGCCCTCGCGCGAAGTGGTGCTGCCGCAGCGCGACGCCGAGGCCTGAACCTCAGTTTTCAATGTGAACGGGCAGCAGCCCGGCCGCCGTACGCGCGTCCACCAGTACGGCTGCCCCCCCGCGATACGCCTGCTTGTGGCGCGCCGGGATCGCGTCCATCTTCTGCCTGTCCTTCAGATAGATCACCGCGTAGCCTTCGGGGTGCTCGGCCAGCCAGCGCTTTAGCTCGGCACCGTGCAATTCAAGCAGCGGCGCTTGCAGACGGCCCAGAAACTGATATTGCGCGTGGTACCTTGCGGCATTCGCCACCGGCAGACCTTGTGCCTGCACCTCTCCGATCGCCAGCGCCAGCGCCTTGATGTCGTACAGCGGATCGATCGATGGCTTGGCGGCCAGCTGCACCAGCGCCAGCGTGGCTGCCCCCAGCAGCGCCAGATTCGGCACCGCCGGAAAACCGCGCCGGCCGATCGCCCAGGCGGCCAGCGCCAGCACCGCCAGCACCGCGCCCGGCCATAGCGCCGGCAACGCAGCGGCCTCTTCGTGGAGTGCCGCAATTTTCCCGCTGGCAGCCAGCATCAACGCCACGCCCAACCCCATTGCCAGCAGGGCAGGCACGCCCACGCGGAAAGCCGGACGGTCAGCCAGTACGCGCGCAGCCAGCAGCGCAAACGCCGGAAACAGCGGCACCAGATAATGCGGCTGCTTGCCGCTGATGAAGCAGAACGCAATGAACACCGGCAGCATCCAGGCGAGGCAAAAGCGCGTGCCGCGGTCCAGCCCGGCCCGCCGGTGATGCGCCAGCGCCTGCCAGAATCCCGGCCAGACGAACCACGGAAACAGCAGCAGCGGCAACAACGGCAGGTACCACCAGAACGGCCGCCGGTGGGCAAAAGATTCGACCATGCGATCGGCGGTCTGGCCCCAGAAAATCGCGTTGCGGTAAGCCTCGCCCCCGGCCATGCCGGCCGGGATTGCCCACGCCAGCGCTATGGCCGCACCCAGCAGCACCGCCAGCACGATCCCGCCGAACCAGCGGCGCCACTGCATGCCGGGGTTCCACCACGGCGCCAGCACGGCAACCGGCAGCAGATTCAGCAGGATGACCGGGCCCTTGGTCAGCACACCCATGCCGACCGCGATCCCCAGCATGACGAAGCCGCGCCGCTTGCCGTCGGCGGCGGCGAGTACGCCGTGCGTCCCCAGCAGCACCCAGAACGCCAGCATCACGTCGAACATGACCGAGGTGGAAAAGACGATCCACAGCAGTGCGCTCACCAGAATCAGCGCGGCCTGCCCGCCGAGGCCGGCGCGCTGCGGCCACAGGCGGCGGGCGAGCGAATACGTCAGCAGCAGCGCGCCGGCGGAAAACAGCGGCAGCACCAGCCGCGGCCACCAGTCGGTGACGCCGAACAGCGCCCAGCCCGCATGGAACATCCAGAACATGAAAGGCGGCTTGTGGCTATAGGGTTCGCCGTTCTTGAACGGCACCAGAAAGTCGCCGCGCAGCCACATTTCCCACGCCGCGCTGACGTAGCGCGTTTCGTCGACCGGGATCAGCGGCCGCGCCAGCATCGCCACTGCAGTCAACGCCGCCAGCAGCAGCAGGCTCAACAGCAACAGGCCGCGCCCGTCATTTCGATAGGGATTCACGAGCAACGCCTGTGTCAGTTTCGTCCAGCGCGGCATCGACCTGGTCGCCGAGGCTCTGGCCATGCCGGAAACGGCGATAAAGATAGGCCCCCAGCGCGCCCGAAACCAGGAACAGGCCGATGGCGAGCGCGAGCTTCAGGGCGGGCGCGATGTGAACGCCGCTGCCGACCAGCGCGAACACCAGCGTCTGCGGCAGATAGCCGAGCAGCGTGCCGAGGAAAAAATGCGCGGGGCGGATACTCGAAATGCCGGCCACCAGATTGGTCAGCAGGTTGCTGCCTACTGGCAGCAACCTGATCAATACCGTCATGGAAAACGGGTGCTCGTGGATGAAGCGGTCGAAACGGCCGGCGCGCGCACCCAGCCGCGCACGCAGCAGGCCCTG
Organism: Thiobacillus sp.; assembly: GCF_024708915.1. Next base: position 40,584 of record NZ_JANJXQ010000050.1, on the reverse strand, counting down.
GCCGAAGAAACGCGCGTAAACGAAGTTCAATATGCAGCCCAGGAGTGCCGCCAGCGTGCCCAGCAGCGTGCCCAGCCCCACGCTGAAGGCGTAGCCGCCGAGAAAAGCGATGATCTGCCGCGGCAGGCCGAGGGCGGTGAACACGCCGCCCATCAGCAGAAACAGCAAGGCGCCGTTGACGCCGTGTCCGCGCACCCGCGCGTCGATCCAGGCCTCGTTGACGCTGTTGCCGAGATCGCTGGTCTTGAACAGGTAGCCGAGCAGCGCCAGGCTCAGGATCAGCACCAGGCCTTTGACGATAATGCGCGCCTTCATCTAGCGATCGGAATCGGCCTCGATCACCGGCAGACGCACCCGCCGCTGCAGCCAGGCGACGCCGAACAGGTCGACGATGCCGACCCACAGCCTGTTGTGCACGCCGTATTTCGACGTGCCGCGCTCACGGGCACGATGATGGACCGGAACCGACACCACCGCACCGCCGTTGCGCATCACCAATGCCGGCAGAAAACGGTGCATGTGGTCGAAGTTGGGCAGCTGCAGAAACGTTTCACGGGCAAACACCTTGAGGCCGCAGCCGGTATCCGGCGTATTGTCCTTCAGCATGCGCGAACGCACGCCATTGGCGATTTTCGACGACAGGCGGCGCAGAAAGGTGTCGTTGCGCCGGGCGCGCCAGCCCGCCAGCAGTTCCAGGTTGGCCGGCTGCACCGGGTTGGCCAGTTCGGCCAGCAGCGCCGGGATATCGGCCGGGTCGTTCTGGCCGTCGCCGTCGAGCGTGGCGATCCACTCATGGCGCGCCGCAGTCACGCCCGTCGTCACCGCCCGGCTCTGCCCACACGAGGCGCGATGACGGATCATCCGCAGCATCGGGAATTCGGCTTTCAGGGCCTGCAGCCGGGCCTGGGTGGCGTCGGTGCTGCCGTCGTCGACGTAGATGATTTCGAATGTGGTGTTGCCGGACAGCGCTGTCGCGATTTCGCGCACCAGCGGCTCGACGTTGTCCTGCTCGTTTTTGACAGGTACAACCACGGAAAGCCTGCCGTAGTAGGCATGTTTTGGCATTGCTATATCGAGAATCGTGGGGTGTGGCGGTGGAGAAGACTTCCGGGCCCGAAAGTTCGGTGTCCGCCATTCTAGTTTATTTTCTGCGACAAGTATGACGTGCCGACGTCCCCGCGTCGGGTTCGTAATGAGTGCCGATAGGGTCGGGGCTGCCCGCCGCCCTGGTCCGCATGGGCGCGGTGCCGTCATCTGAATGAACGGCTGGGGACAAGGGCGCCGCGCGCATTCAGAACAGCAGGCGCCTAACTCCGCTTCGGGCCGCTACGGGGAGAATGCATTATCCGGCGCAACCAGGCCTTGCCCCATCCGGCGCAGGGTGTGCAAACCCCAATCGAAAGCAACGCGCTCGATGCGCCTCGCATCGTGCCGATCCGGGCAGGCGGCGAGCAGCGCGCGGGCCTCTCCGTGCCGGGGAACGACGCAGTCCGGCGCGATTTCCAGCAGCGGCACCAGCACGAACGGACGCACGTGCATGCGTGGATGCGGCAGCGTGACGAAACTGTCTTCGAGTACCCGATCCTGGTAGAGCAGCAGGTCGAGGTCCAGCGTGCGCGGGCCGTTGCGCTGGTCGCGCACACGGCCATGGCGCGCCTCGCAGGCGAGCAGTTCCGCCATCAGCGCCTGCGGCGGCAGCGCCGTGTCGATCAGGGCCACGGCGTTGACGAAATCGGGTTGCCCGGCGTAGCCCACCGGAGCGGTGCGATACAGCGAAGAGGTGCGCAGCAGACGGGTCTGCTGCAGGTTGTCCAGTTCGCCCATGACCTTGAGCAGACGGGCGGCGGGACAGTCGAGATTGCCGCCCAGTGCGATGAAAGCGAGGCTCATGCGGCTTTTTTACCCAGGATGCGTTCGCGATGCTCGACCAGCGCCTCGCTGACCAGGGGAGCGAGCGTGGTCGCAGTGCCCTGGTCGAAACTGGCGTAGAGGCTTTGTCGCATGCGTTTCTCCCAGAAGCGTGCCAGATGATCGGCCACACCATCGCGTGCGACGGCACGATCGGGTTCGGCAGCGAAGTAGGCGCCAATCTGGTTGGCCATCTGGATCAGGTGTTCGACATTCATGAACATGCGTTCCTTGTTTATTCGATGATACGTTCGGGATGCGCGTAGAGCGTATAGCGCCGGTCGCGCACGAAGCCGGCCAGGGTCAGCCCGCATTCGCGCGCCAGGCGGATGGCGTAACCGGTCGGCGCGGACACCGCCGCCAGCATCGGGATGCCGACGCTGGCCGCCTTCTGCACCATTTCGAAGCTGGCACGGCTGGTGATCAGGGCGAAGCCGGCGCGCATGTCGCGGTGCTCGCGCGCCAGCGCGCCTATCAGTTTGTCCAGCGCGTTGTGACGTCCGACATCCTCCCGCACCGCCAGAAGATTGCCGGCCGGATCGGCCCAGGCGGCAGCGTGTACGCCACCGGTGCTGGCATGCAGCGGCTGGTTCTGCTGCAGATGGGTCAGCGCTTTTTGCAGTGATGCCGCCGCAATAGCCGGCCCTGCCGGCAACGGCGCCAGCACGCGCGCCACCTGTTCCAGGCTTTCCACACCGCACAGCCCGCAGCCGGTGCGTCCAGCCAGCGCCCGTCTACGCTGCTTGAGGCCGGCCAGGCGCGCTTCGGAGATGCGCATCTGCACGACGACGCCGCGTTCGCCCACTTCCAGTTCCAGGTCGTACAGTTCGGAGGGATCCGTCAGAATCCCCTCGCTCAGGCTGAAGCCGAGGCCAAAGTCTTCCAGGTCGGCCGGGCTGGCCAGCATCACCGCGTGGGAAATGCCGTTGTACGACAAGGCCACCGGCACCTCCTCCGGCACGGTGTCCACGCGTGCGCCGCCGCCGCTGTGGGCGGCCGCTTCCATCAGGGCGGGCGGCAGGATCAAGGCCGGCTCGGGCAGATCACACAGGCGCATGATCCCTCTTCGATTTCGATTCCGCCTCCAGCAGGGCCATTTGCTCCGCGTCGAAACGGGCGAACTGCTGTTGCCAGGCAGAGGGCTGTTCCACACGGAAAACCTGCACGGCGGTCACTTTGTACTCGGGGCAGTTGGTGGCCCAGTCCGAATTCTCGGTAGTCACCACGTTGGCTCCCGAACCGGGCCAATGGAAGGTGGTGTAGACCACGCCGGGCTGCATGCGCTCGCTGATCCTGGCGCGCAGCATGATTTCGCCGGCACGGCTTTGCACGCCGACCGAGTCGCCGTCGCGGATGCCGCGGTCTTCCGCGTCCACCGGATGTAGTTCCAGAACGTCCTCCGGATGCCAGACGACATTGGCGGTACGCCGGGACTGGGCGCCCACGTTGTACTGGGTCAGGATGCGCCCGGTCGTCAGCAGCAGCGGGAAGCGGCGGTTGGCGCGTTCCTCCGTGGCCACGTATTCGGTGAGCATGAAGCGCCCCTTGCCACGCACGAATTCCTCCACGTGCATGGTGGGCGTGCCGGCCGGGTGGGCCTCGTCACATGGCCACTGGATGCTGCCCAGTTCGTCCAGTTTGGCGTAAGTGACGCCCTGGAAGGTCGGCGTGAGACTGGCGATCTCGTCCATGATCTCGGACGGGTGCGTGTAGTGCATGGGATAGCCCAGGGCATTGGCCAGCATCTGGGTCACTTCCCAGTCCGCATAAGTCGCCAGCGGACGCATCACCTTGCGGATGCGGGAAATGCGCCGCTCCGAGTTGGTGAAGGTGCCGTCCTTTTCGAGGAAGGACGAGCCAGGCAGGAAGACGTGGGCGAATTTGGCGGTCTCGTTCAGAAACAGATCCTGCACCACCAGGCATTCGAGCGACTCCAGGGCGGCGGTAACGTGCTGGGTGTTGGGATCGGACTGGACGATGTCTTCGCCCTGCACATACAGGCCCTTGAAGCTGCCGGCGATGGCGGCATCGAACATGTTGGGAATGCGCAGCCCGGGCTCGGCGGACAGCGTCACCCCCCAGGTGGATTCGAACAGCGTGCGCGTGGCGTTGTCGGCGACGTGGCGGTAGCCGGGAAACTCATGCGGGAAGGAACCCATGTCGCAGGAACCCTGCACGTTGTTCTGCCCCCGCAGGGGATTCACGCCCACACCGGGCCGGCCGATGTTGCCGGTGGCCATGGCCAGGTTGGCGATGCCCATGACCATAGTCGAACCCTGGCTGTGCTCGGTGACGCCCAGGCCATAGTAGATGCTCGCATTGCCAGCGGTGGCGTACAGCCTGGCGGCAGCGCGCATCTCATCCGCCGGCACGCCGGTGATCTCAGCGGTGGCTTCGGGACTGTGGCGGGGATCGGCGATGAAGGTGCGCCACTTGGCGAAAGCTTCCGGCTCGCAGCGTGCCGCCACGAAAGCCTCGTCCACCAGCCCCTCGGTGACGACGACATGCGCCAGGGCATTGATCAGGGCCACATTGGTGCCGGGCCGCAGCGGGAGGTGATGGGTGGCGCGGACGTGCGGGGTCTCCACCAGGTCGATGCTGCGTGGGTCGGCGATGATGATCTTGGCGCCCTGACGCAGGCGCTGCTTCATCCGGGAGCCGAACACCGGATGGGCGTCGGTGGGGTTGGCGCCGATCACCAGGATCACGTCGGCCTGCATCACCGAATCGAAATCCTGAGTGCCGGCGGATTCTCCCATGGTCTGCTTCAAGCCGTACCCGGTGGGGGAATGACACACGCGGGCGCAGGTGTCGACGTTGTTGACGCCGAAGGCGGCGCGGGTCAGTTTCTGGACCAGATAGGTCTCCTCGTTGCTGCAGCGCGAGGACGTAATCGAACCGATCGACTCGGCCCCGTATTGCCCCTGCAGACGGCGGAATTCGCTCGCCGTGTGGGCAATGGCTTCTTCCCAGCTCACCTCGCGCCAGGCATCGCGGATCGAACTGCGGATCATCGGGGTGGTGATGCGGTCGGCGTGCGTGGCATAGCCCCAGGCAAAACGGCCCTTGACGCAAGCGTGGCCGTGATTGGCGCCGCCATTGATGTCGGGCACCATGCGGATCACCTTCTCGCCCTGCATTTCGGCATTGAGCGAGCAGCCCACGCCGCAATAAGCACAGGTGGTGGTGATGCTGCGTTGCGGCTGGCCCCGCTCGATCACCGATTTCTCCAGCAGCGACGCCGTCGGGCAGGCCGCCACGCAGGCACCGCAGGAGACGCATTCGGAGGATAGAAAATCGTCGCCGCCCGCCGCCGCGATACGCGACTCGAAGCCACGCTCGGTGGTGGTCAGCGCGAACGTGCCCTGTATATCGGAACAGGCGCGCACGCAGCGCGAGCAGACGATGCACTTGGCGGGATCGTAGGTGAAATAGGGATTCGAGGTATCCGCCGTCTCAGCCAGATGGTTGTCGCCTTCGGCGTAACGCACCTCGCGCAGGCCGACGCGGCCGGCCATGTCCTGCAATTCGCAGTTGCCGTTGGCGGAGCAGGTCAGGCAATCGAGCGGGTGGTCGGAAATATACAGTTCCATGACGCCACGGCGCAGGCGGAACAGGGCGTCGTTCTCCGTGGTCACTTCCATGCCCTCCTCCACCAGCGTGGTGCAGGAAGCGGGATAGCCGCGCCGGTCCTTCACCTGGACCACGCAGAGGCGACAGGAGCCGAACGATTCCAGCTGTTCGGTCGCACACAGTTTGGGGATGTCGATCCCCGCCTCGGCAGCGGCATGCATGACCGACGTTCCAGCCGGAACCGTGACGGGAACCCCGTCGATGGACAAAGTGACGCGCTGGGTGGATGTGCGTGCCGGGGTGCCCCGGTCGTGGTGGCAATGCAGGCTCATGCGGAGGCCTCCTTTTGCTTCGGCGCCAGGCCGAAATCTTCTGGATAATGATCGAGTGCGGACAGAACCGGATACGGCGTCATGCCGCCCATGGCGCACAGCGATCCATCCAGCATGGTCTGGCAAAGATCGCGCAACAGCGTGTCGTCGTTGGATTGCTGTGGGCGCGCGGCCATCATGCCATCCAGCAGTTCCACGCCGCGTACCGAGCCGATGCGGCACGGCGTGCACTTGCCGCAGGATTCGATGGCGCAGAATTCCATGGCGTAGCGGGCCATCTTGGCCATGTCGACGCTATCGTCGAAGGCGACGATGCCGCCATGGCCAACCGTGGCGCCTACCGCAGCAAACGCCTCGTAATCCAGCGGCAGGTCGAAGCGCGATTCGGGCAGATAGGCGCCGAGCGGGCCGCCCACCTGCACGGCACGGATCGGCCGTCCGCTGGCGGAGCCGCCGCCGAAGTCGTAGAGCAATTCGCGCAGGGTCATGCCGAAGGCGACTTCGACCAGGCCGGGATGCTTCAGATTGCCGGCGAGCTGGAACGGCAGCGTGCCACGCGAACGGCCGCTGCCGTGTGCCTTGTAGGCCTCGCCGCCCTGCGCCAGGATCCAGGGCACGCTGGCCAGCGTAATGACGTTGTTGACCACCGTAGGCTGGCCGAACAGGCCCTGCAATGCGGGCAACGGCGGCTTGGCGCGCACCAGTCCGCGCTTGCCTTCGATACTTTCCAGCAACGAGGTTTCCTCGCCGCACACGTAAGCGCCTGCGCCCTTGAAAAGATTCAGGTCGAAACGCCGCCCCGAGCCGAGCACATTGTCGCCCAGCACCCCTTCGCGGGTGGCGATGACGATGGCTTCCTCCAGCACATCCCAGGCCTCCGGGTATTCCGAACGCAAGTAGATGTAGCCGGTATCCGCACCCACCGCCAGGCCGGCGATGATCATGCCCTCGATCAGGCAATAGGGATCACCCTCCATCAGCATGCGGTCCGAGAACGTGCCGGAATCCCCCTCGTCGGCATTGCAGACAATGTATTTCTGGCCACCGCCCGCATTCATCACCGTGCGCCACTTGATCCCGGTGGGAAAGCCGGCGCCACCGCGGCCACGCAGGCCGCCCGTATCAATGGCGCCCACGATGTCTTCAGCCTTCATGGCAAGCGCACGTTCCAGCCCCTTTAATCCGCCATGAGAACGATAGTCCTCCAGCGACAGAGGGTCGGTGACCCCCATGCGGGCAAAGGTAAGCCGGGTTTGACGTTTCAGATAAGGAATATCTTCACTGGGGCCATGGCACAAGGCATGCAGGCCGCCCTGCAGCCATCCGGCATCGAACAGGCCGGCCACATCCTCCGGCCTGACAGGCCCATAGGCGATGCGCTGCCCGCTGGACTCGATCTCGATCAGCGGCTCCAGCCAATACAATCCGCGCGAGCCGTTACGCACGATCTCCACAGCCAGCCCCCGGCTCTGTGCCTCGCGCTCGATCGCACGCACCACGCGTTCCGCACCGACCGAAACGGCGCTGGCATCGCGCGGGACAAAAATCCGTTGCGTCATGTTCCCCGCCCTTCCGCAAGAATTGCGTCGAGGCGCTCAGTGCTGACCCGCCCATGAAGTTCGCCATCCAGCATCACGGCTGGTGAACAGGCGCAGTTGCCAAGACAATAGACCGCTTCCAGCGTCACCCCGCCATCGGCCGTGGTGGCGCCAAACTCGACGCCAAGGCGCTCGCTGGCATGCATGGCGAGGGCATCCGCCCCCATGGCCTGGCACGATTCTGCGCGGCAGATACGGAGACGCTGGCGGCCGGGCGGCGTGCGATGGAAATCATGATAGAAACCAATCACGCCCACCACTTCAGCTCGCGACATGTTGTGGGTTCTTGCCAGATCGGCAATAGCATCGTCGGGGATATAGCCGAATCGTTCCTGCAGCTGGTGCAATGCAGGTAACAAGTCGGCTTGATTTGTACTGGACATAAATCCTCTGCAGCAATCGAGTAAACCATTGGATATGTACTGCTTGAAGCAATTTACATACCAATCAATTTACCGAGCTGGCGGCAGGGGATAATCCATCCATAAACAAGCACTTAAACCCAGCGCTTACGATATGGCCCCCATCCGGAAAGTATCTGCGTCGTGACAGAGTGTCCCGTTCAAACGGCCTGAAACGGGCGCTGGAACCTGGCAAATTGTCACGCTGTCACGACCCGCAATACCCATTCGGCTTTCCAGGGTACTTTCAGGCGGGTGACACATCGTTCCATGCAAGCGCCGTGATCGGTCGGATCAGGATGGAGCGGTTCCTGCCTTCTACGGATGTGGGGGATGCATCGGCCGTCAACTACGGAAAACGCTGAGAAATATAGACATCATCAACACATTCGCGAACACTGCGCCTGGCCTCGTAAACATTGCCGAGAGCGCGGAGGCTATAAAAATCCCAATGTACGCAGCATGAGTCCGGCACCAACAAGAATGCACAACAAGCCTACGCCGCCACGCAAGGATTGTGCGTCTACGGCATGTACGATCCGCGCGCCAAGCACAACCCCAATGACTTCAAAGATCGTGCATATGGCCATGAACTTGTAATTAATCGACCCATACTGCAGATTCCCTGCCGTACCCGAGATTGCCGCGAGGATCTGGATCACCTGGCTTGCCCCTATCGTGCTCAGAACAGGGAACCCCAACAGGATCATGATAGGGACGGACAAGGCCGGCCCCCCTACCCCGGTGAGACCCGAGCCGAAACCCACGACGGCACCGATTCCAAACAACAATACCTGCTGCAATCTGGGCCAATCCTTGAAAATTGCCGATCTCGTCCTTTTATTGGTTAAAACGGTATAAATTCCCGAGAAAATAATTATTGATGCAAGGATCAAGGAGAGCCCTTGCGCATCGATTTTTGAATTTGCCCAGGCGCCGAAGAACCCGAACACGGCTGCCCCAATGCACAGCGGCACGGTAATGCTCCAGTTGATACTCCCGTGACGCTGAAATGAAAAGGCCCCGATGAGGCCGGTAAAAATAAAGGTGAACAAGGCCGTGGCCATTGCCTCCTGGATCGTCAATCCGCCAAGAATGTTGAGCGCGGGGATTAGAAGAATCCCCCCTATTCCCACAGCGCCGATAAGGACGCCAACGACCAGGGAAATGACGAGCAGCCAGGCAATAGTCATCGATATGGCGGCATCAGGAATAATGCAGCGGGCGCAGGCACTTCCATATAGCGCCGGAGGCGCATGGCGATTGATTGATATCCCGGTTTTTCAAGGTTTTTACAATCAAGCAGCCATACTATTGGTTGTTATTCCGCGGATAAAAATCGGGCAATTTGTAAAGCCCGATCAACCGAGGAAGACCCGATGATCCCGCATCCCTGATGGATATTTCATCCAGAAGATTAAAACAGGCCAACCTGAATTGTCGTCTGAAGCAATAACCACAGGGAAGAAGCATTCTGCTGTGCTAGCTTTTGAGTTTAAGAACCCGTTTGGCATTCTTGTACAACACCTGATCGATAACGTCATCCTTGAATCCGAGGTTTCTGTAATCTTCAAGTGATTGCCCCATCGCCCGGAAGGGGTACGAACTGCCGAACAAGAGTTGATCTTTCATGAAACCGTTTGCAGCTTCAACATAAAGGCTTCCACCCGGCAGGAAAATGTACATGTCCGGCACGAGGTGAACGTTCTCATAGCGGAAAGCAACTGCGATTACTTCGTTTACATAAGGATAAAACCCGTGATAGCAGACGATAGACAGGCCAGGGAATGCTTTCGCAACCCGGCCCACGGGAGCGGGGTCGGTAAGTTCGAGGCTGGGAGAAGTCGGCCCCGACATGAGGCAAACGGGAACGCCCAATTGATCGCATGCGTCGTAGATCGGGTATAGCAAAGGATTGTCGGCCTTCATGGGAGCACTGCCAAATCCGGGTTCCAGATTAATGCCCTTCAATCCGAGTTTCTTGACGGCTCTTTCCACTTCGGCGATCGAGCCTTTGACACCCAGTGCCAGAGGATCCACCGAGCCGACACCGATAAGCTCTTTGTGGCCTTTGGTTAATTCGCTGATCTCATCATTGGTATGCCGGATCCCCGGAATGTCACGGCCCACCACCACGGCTGCCGTTATGCCGGTTTCCCTGATTTCATCCACGAATCCTTCGACGTTTTTTGAACGTGTAAAATGTTCGTCGTCTTTTGAGCCCACCCGCCTGTTCAGCCATTTAACCACTTCATATTCATTCGTACCCGGTGTTGCCCCATAAAAATCATGCAGAAATGAAGGCCTGCTGCGCATATCGATTACTTTTTTTTCCATTTTCTCGTCTCCGGATATTTAAAAAACAGATTCAACATTCAAAATTAAATGACAACATGTAAAACAATGATGTCATGCCGGTTCCTTGCTACCGGCAGTCCCATTGCCGCCTGACCGTTTTGAATAAGCTTCAACAAAATCTGCCGCTGCCTTGCTTCCACCACTAAACGATTTCATTGCTTCCTGGTGAAGGATGGCCAAGGCCTCCATCTTCACGGCAATCGCACGGTCATTGTCAAAAACAAAAGCCAGTCTTCTCGGCCGTGGCAAATCAACTTCGATGGACGCACGGACCTGGCCCGGAATATTCGACATGATCAGCAGACGATCAGCCAGAAAAATCGCCTCGTCGATGTCGGTGGTAACGAAAAAGTTCGTTCTATGCGACTCTTCATAGAGCCCTGAGTAGTATTCCCACATCAATTCCTTGGACATGCAGTCCAGGCCACGGAACGGCTCATCGAGAATCATGACATCGGGGTTATTGATCATCGCGCGGGCCAATTCAGCCCGGCGCTGCATGCCACCGGAGAGTTGCGGCGGATATTTCTCCCGGAAAGCCGACAAGCCCACCTTTTCAAGCAGGTATTCAGCCTGATCACGGTTTTGCTGTGTATTTTCGCCGCGTGCCTTGGGGCCGTACATGATGTTGTCGTAGCTGGTCATCCACGGAAACAATGCCGATTCCTGAAACACAACCAGGCGGTCACGTCCCGGTCCGGTTATTCGCTTCCCGTCGATTTCGATCGTGCCGGATGAAGGCTTTTCAAAGCCGGCAAGGAGCCGTATCAAGGTGCTCTTACCGCAGCCCGATGGGCCGATCATCACCGTAAGCTTGTTGCGTTCGATGGTGAATGAGCAATTTTTGAGTACTTCTTTAGCAAATTGCGCAGCACCATACGTTTTTCCGATATTGGTAACTTTTATTTCACCAACCCTCTTCGGATTCACGCTATTCGGCGTAGCAGTGGATTGATTCTGAGTAATATCGTTCATACGATTCATCCTTTACCGTTTTTTCAACCACGGGGTGAAGAAACTACCGAGCTTCCGCAAAAGCTCACTGCAGATAAATCCAGCAATGCCGATACTGATCATGCCTACGACAATTTGTTCGTATGATCCGCCGACATAGGAGTTCCAGATAAAGAAGCCAAGTCCCCCACCGGAGCCGGTTTCGCCGCCGCCGCCCGAAATCATTTCCGCAGCAACCACCACCTCCCAGGTAATCCCCATGCCCACAGCGGATCCAACGACGATCGATGGAAGGGTTGCAGGGAGAACGACTCGCCGAAAGACATCCCATTGCGAGGAGCCCATCGATTGCGCAGATTGAAAGAATCGGACATCAATGGATTTCGCACCGCCCACCACGTTGATCACGATGGTGTAAAAGGCCCCGAGAAAAGTAACGAATGCAATGGACAATTCCTGGGTTGGCCAGAAAATGATCGATGCCGGCACCCAGGCCAGCGGCGGGATCGGGCGCAAAATCTCAAACGCAGGGAAAACGATGCCGTGGAATGTTTTGTTCACCGCCATGAACAAGCCCAGGGGAATTCCGATCAGCATGGCAGCAAAGAATCCCGCCAGCACGCGGAGCGTACTCAAATACCAGCTTTGCCAGTACCCTGGGTCGCCAAGCAATGCATACCACGCAACAAGAACGGCGGTCGGTGCCGGTACATGGCCGATCCACGGCGGGGTAAAGCCAAACCATTCATTGGACCGCGAGCCCAACTCCCACAGCGCGAGAAACACGAAAATGGCAATGACGGCTCGTAGCTTGGAGCGACTAAACAATTGTTTTCTAAAACGTTTGATGTTCATGTCGTCTACCCTTCTTTTTCGCCGGCCGTAAAAGCCTTCTTGGCCTCTTCATGTACGAGTTCCACGGTTTCATCCATCAGCTGGCGATACCGTGTACTGGTCAGCACGCTGTAATCGCGGGGGTGAGGAATATCGACGTCGATGATTTTCTTCGGCTTGCAGGGACGCGAGGTCATGATGACAAGTCGATGTCCAAGAAAAATCGCCTCTTCCAGATCGTGGGTGATAAAGAAAATGGTGACTTTGTTCTTGTAGTAAATTTCCAGTAAAGCCTCATGCATCACCGATTTGGTGAGCGAGTCGAGTGCCCGATAGGGTTCGTCGAACAGCAATACCTTTGGCTCATTCATCAGGGCCCGGACAATTTCCACACGGCGGCGCAAGCCCGAGGAAACTTCGCCGGGGAAGTTGTGCTCGGTGCCGCTTAAGCCCGCATCCGCCATCATGCTGCGGGCTTTGTCGTAGATTTCCTTTTTGCCCAGCTTGCCTTGCATCATGAGGCCAAAAGCGACGTTGTCCAGGTTGGATTTCCATGGAAACAGCGCCCCGTTCTGAAACACCACAATGCGATCCGAGCCTGGCTGTGCCATGGGCTTTCCGGGTCCGCACAAGAGCTCATCATCGAGGAAAATCTTGCCAGAGGTGATGCTGTGGAATCCCGCAATCGCATTCAATAATGTGGTCTTCCCACAACCCGACGGCCCGACGATCATGCATATTTCGCCGGCCGGGATATCAAGCGAGCAATGATCCACAGCCATCACGGCAGCGCCATCCGGATCATAGATCTTGACTACATCCTCGATCCGGATTGCGCCTTTCAGCATACCTTTTCCAGCCTTCTCGGCTTGTTGCAATACAGCGCTCATCAACGACCTCCTAAAGCAAGTTCACGAACCCGCCACTGCATCATGTAATCACCCGCCATACGCACGAGTGCGCTTGAAACGTAGCCAACTATGCCAAGTGTGATCATGCCGATCACGATGGTTGGATAGCGAACCATCGTATAAGACGTATTGATCACATAACCCAGCCCGAACTCGCCAGACACCATTTCTCCGGCCACCAGAGAAAACCAGGCAACGCCAATCGATATTTGCAAACCTGTAAAAATGAATGGCATGGCACCCGGCACGATCACTTCCTTGAAGGTTTGCCACTTGCTTGCGCCGAGGCAAGCGGCCGCCCGGCTGTAGGATTCGTCGATGGTTTCGACGCCAAGCATGGTATTCAGAGCGGTGGCATAGAAGGATGCAAGGAAGGTCAGGAAGATGACCGGCGTTTCCGAGCCCTGGAACATCAGGATTGCCAGGGGTACCCAAGCGAGAATCGGAATGGGACGCAGTGTTTCAAAGACCGGGAAGACGTATTCGCGGAATGTCTTGGACCAACCTAAAAACAATCCAAGCGGCACGCCTAGCACCGTGGCCAGAAAAAATGCGATCAGGATTCGGCGGACGCTGACCCAGATATGCTGGTAATACTCAGGCGTATAGATCGACAAGCCGTAGATCGGGTCTTTGCTGAACCATTCTTTAAACACCTCGGTCAACCCTGGCATGTCTGCAAACCTGGGCAATTTCCAGATTTCGACTGTGAGGTACCAGGTAGCCAGCAGGATTCCGAATCCCGTGAGCATCAGGTAGGGCTTGGGACTTTTCAGCCACTGCGACAGGCGAAACATCGTCAGGGTCAAGCCGGTTGCCACAGTGACTGGCACTTGCGTGAAATGCGGCACGTGACCCGCCATTTCTTCAGGCAGGGTATATTCCTTATTGATCATGGTCGCGAAGCGGCTCATGACAATGTCGCCTGTCTCGGGCGACGCCTTGAACAGGTTGATCAGTTCCTCGCCGTTGATCCGGATCAGTTCAGTCCGTTCCAGGCAGACGGTCTTTGCCAAACGGCTGCGCTGGTTCTCGAGCACGGCTGCCCAGCCGAACACATCGCCGCTATGCAGGATTTTTTCCGGATGTATCGCCTGGAAGCCAATCCCAAGTGTGTGCTGCACGGCACCTGAAGACACGATGTAAACATCGTCAGCGAAATCACCCTGGTGATAGATCACATCCCCACGGGCGTAAGACTCATACCTGGCAAGCCTGGCGATTGCTTCGAGCACATCGTTCGGTACCGTCTGGAACGGCATGGATCGCTTCAGTAAGGCTACAGTCTGGTCAATTTCCATAAAATATTCCTTGTGGCATCATTCCGGCTGAGTTCGGGGCGTTGGAGAAGCGGGTGCCCGTGCACTGCAGACGTCAAGATCCCGCCAGCCGCGCCTGTGTCATGCACACGGCTGGGGTAGTCTTGATTGAATAGGTAGACGAGTTATCTTTTGCCTGTGTAGGCCGAATCCGGCAAAGCCTTGACCGAGCCAACCGGGGCTTTCAATCCGCGCTCTTTCAGTATTGCTTCGGCAAATTCCGGCATGACCGCTTCCGGCCGCAGCTTGGGCGTATGAATGCTCTTCACTTCATAAAGAAAGGTTGTCGCTTTTTTGATCAGGTCCGAAGCTTCCGGCGTGATCGTAAATGGCAGCTTGACCCGTTCCGGAGTACCCCCCTGCGCGACCGGGTAAGAGCCATACAGGGACGTCCACAGAACATGCCTGGTGAAGCCTGTGGTTTGCGATTCCACCGCCGCAACAATCTTTTCTGCATTTTTCGGGTCAGCCATAAACAGCTGGGCATCGAGCTCGGCATTCAGCCATGCCTTGACCACATCCGGGCGCTGCTTGATGAGGTCATTGCGCATGACAATGAACGCGCCGTCATGCTCATTGATGGACGTACCCGACGCGATGCGCTTGGCAAGGCCTTCCAGCACCAGACGCGACGCAGTGGGCTCCCATATAACCGCGGCATCGATCTTGCCCGCCCGGAAACCACTGGTAATGACCTCAATGTTCTGATTCAGATAGGCTGCCGGCTTGATCCCCTTCTTCTTGAAGACTTCTTGCGCAAAGCGATCCGTACAGGAACCCTTGGGCACGGCCACCCGCTTCCCATTCAGCCACTTGAGGGCATCGTCCTGATTGGCAAAGTTGGGGGCATCTTTCCTCGCAAGAAAAATGTTGCACTGATCGACACCCAAACCCGGTGACGCAACAATGCGCAGATCCGCGACCCGCTCTTTTGTGGTGGAAACAATAGCCGGCATGTCGCCCATGTAACCGATATCCTGCTTGCCTGCGAGCATCGCATTGACGATAACGGCGCCCTGCAATCCAATCGAAAACTTCACGGTGGATCCCTTGGGCAGGTATTTCTCATAAAACTTCATGGGCTGCATCACCACGCCCGACCAGGACTCCGTGTAATAAGGTTGGTAGCCGATGGTCAGGTGAACGGGCTCACCCACCTTGCCATAGTTGAGATCGGCCGCGTAGGCGGAAAACGCGCTGCCAACGGCAAGACTGAAGGTCGCGGCCAAAGCTGGTAATGCACGATAAGTACGACGACCAAACCAATTCTTAAGACAAGTCATGATGAAAATCTCCTCTTGTTGGAAACTGATCCTTGATACGGGCCGTAATCAACCTCGATTACTCTTCATATCGGTACGAATTCACATGCTGTACAAAGCAAGATATTGGTGCTCATCCCGCTATTAATGCATTAATGGACTTGGGCTATTTTTCTCCTGGAGAGGCCAGATGCCGGGTGATCAGCGTCGAAAGCTTGCGCATGACGAAATACCCTGATACCGGATCGGATTCGAGGGCTTTCAAGATTTCCTCGCCATTCAGCCGCAACAGCACCGAATCTTCCAGGCAGGTAGATTTCGCAATGCGCCGCGGCTGATTCTCGAGTAACGCCGCCCAGCCGAATACTTCTCCCTTGCGCAAGACAAAACCGGCAGGGCTGGTGCCGTCGCGGCCAATCAGAAACTCAACGCGGCCCGATTCGAGGATATAAAGATCATCGGTGGGATCGCCGATGTTGTAGAGGGTGCTGCCACTTGCGTATTTTTCACGGCGTGCAAGCTGATCGAGCCGCTGCAGCGTGACGTCGGAAACGTCCATGAACAACTGTGCTACCTTCAGTGCGCTGGATTGCACTACAAATATCTCGCCATCCTCAACCTGGACTTCGTATTTCTCCAGCGGCGCTTCGGCGAGACCAATTTCCTTTCCGGTAGTGATATCCCACTGCCATAAATGCTGGTGGCAGGTAAGCACTGCGCCATCGTAATATCCTTCGGCCAGACAGACTTCCTGGTGAGGGCAAATGCCTTGATAGGCGTAATAGTAGTCACCTGCGTTGGCTATCAAGACCTTGAGCCCGCCTTCAATGTCATAATCCTTCATCCCATTGCTGGGAATTTCGGCCGTATTACATACGCGTATCTTGCTCATGCCCATTCCTAACTGAATTTGTCATAACAAATGTTATCGGTGGTCAATCTCGCCATAAGCAATATCCGGACGGCCGCATCGACCATTGGCGGCGGCCCGGCAAGATAGGCCCTGACGTCCTGATAGCTGCCCTGCATTTGACGTCCTGCCACCTCGTGCACATAACCTGTGTCGAATTTCAATTGCGGGTAATCATTCAGGACGGAACCGGGGGGCTCCTCTTTTGACAGGGCTATGGTCACACTCAGTTTGTTGCCGCACTGGGCACGCAACTGGGAGAGTTCCTGGAGTAAAAAGGCATCCTTCAGTGTCTGCACACCAAAGAACACATCGCCTCTATATTGGGAAAAATAGCCGTCCTGCGCGGCACGGGACAGAATGGACATCATCCCTGCAATGCCGCTGCCGCCAGCGATACACAGTATGTTTTTGGCCAGACCGGGGTAAAACGTCGCGTGTCCCAGAGGACCGAACAACTCGACCGCCACCCCCTCGCACTGATTGTTGAACAACCATTCGGATATCCCGCCACCAGGCTTTTTCTTGACAACAAACTCAAGTATTTCCGCCTCACGCTGGTAGTTCACGATTGACCAGCCGCGAAAGCCCGCTATGCCCGGCACCCGGACCATCACAAACTGGCCGGCATCAAACGCCATTGGCTGGCTCAGCTTGACCTGGAGATGGATTACGTCGGGCGTCAACAGCTTCACCGAGCTGATATGCCCACTCAATGCAGCGGGCACGCTGACACCCGACTTTTCCACGGTCTGGACAAAGCTTTCCACTGCGATCGTGGCATCAGTCTTGGCCATGCACTGGCACATCAGAAACTCGTCTTCGCCCTTCAGATATTTGCGTCCGGGCGCTTCAGGCCAGGCATCGACAATCTCCCCGGAGATCAGCCGCGCCTTGCATGTTCCGCATGTCCCGCTGGCACATTCATAAGGCAGGTCAATATCACCGCCCAACCCGGCGTAGAGTATTTTTTCTCCCTCGGCCACATTGAAGTTGTGCGCGCGGTTTCGGGCGTTGATCTGGATTTTCATAGTGTGTCAGTCCACTAAGGCCATTAAAATGGAATGTGATAGCCGGCACCAAGCATCCGTGTATCAAGACGAATATTCCGGTCCAGCAATTTTGGAGCGTCTCCATTCAATGCGACGGTGTCGTAGATTTTCCCCACCGCGAACAGTTCGGTTGCGCCGCCGTCAAGCGAAGTCTTGAAGACCTGTAGCGTGCTGATCGTTTTTGCCTGTTGCCTGGCTTCGTCCTGGTCGACGATACACACTGTGATGTGACGGCTTAATGGCGAATGATCACTGTTGTGTCTGGGCAGATTGTCGAATAAAAGCTTCATGCCTTCCTTGTCCTGCTCAAGCCAGGTCATTTCCTTGCGGATTTCCGGGATATAAGCAGTAATGGCATAACGAAATGCCGGGTCGCACAAGTCAAGAAATCCAGCAAAGTCCTTGCTGTCCATTGCAAGGCCGGATCGATAAATCAGCTCATCAATTGATTGTTTTGATGCCACACCAGTACTCCTCTTATTGACGTAATGAAAGCCTGCAGATGGCTGTCGTCATATTCGTGGAACGGCAGCCATCAACCGCGTTGCTCAGCTCAACTTGTTGTCGCCGAAGGGATCGTATGCCGGACGCCCCATGCGCTTGCCCCACTCAGCATAGAAGTGCCGCATCCCAACCTCGTCATGGATCGTCGAGTTTTCTTCACGGCCATGCAGCACCCATTTGCTGTCGCTCTTCTCGCGCATGGCCAGCCCCTGACCATGTACACCCAGCAGGTCTTCATGCAAGTTACGACCGAACGGCCCCCAAATCGTATTGTGGTCACGCACCCGCTCGGCACGCTGCTCCGGGGTGTCGCTCTTCAGCCCGAGACCACGGAATTCGATGATCAGCTTGTCCGGCCCCAGCGGAATAGCCGTGTCCATACGCAGCACCGATGTCCGCAGGTTGAAGGTCATTCCAGGAAAAAGGTCGATCAATACCCAGCCGCCCGGCGCCAGACCCGGCCAGCCCACAGCGCGCTCCTGGCTGCCTGCATAGGCATCGTATTTAATTTCCATCGACCCCACTGATGCATGGCCACCGGGATAGCCTTTGTACTTGCGATCGAAATAGCCCGGTTGCATCATCCCCGTGATACGGTTGAAGTAATGCATATAGTCATGGTAGAACTCGCTGTTCGTGTCATGCCACAACTTGTAATTCGTATTGACGATTGCCTTGTGATAGGTAAAAACCTCCAAAGGCTGGCTGAGGTTTTCCTCCATCATGCCGAGCGCATCGCCGATATATTCCTTGAGCGTGCCGCTGTTATCGTCCACGTTTACCCAGACAAAACCGCCGAAGCCGACTTCGCTTTTCACTTCACGCAGACCAGCGTCCTTGCTGCTATAGCGATCCTGGTAGCCTTCCTTGCTGCGGGGGATGTCAATGCAATCCCCCTGGGGGTTGAACGACCAGGCATGGAAAATGCAGGTGACACGCTTGGCGTTTCCAACAGGATCGTAGAGGAGCGTATTGCCACGGTGCGGACAGATATTGTAGAAAGCGCGTACCTTCATATCTTCGCCACGAATCATAAAGAGCTTTGCCCCGCCAGGATGACTGAAAGTCCGGTAATCGTAGGCGTTCGGCAGCTCCGATTCGTGGCAGCCGATGATCCAGCATTTATTGAAAATCTTTTCCTGCTCCTCGCGGAAAATCTGCTCGTCGGTATAAATCCTGGTATCCACGAAATGAGTAGACGGGAACTTAGGCTGCTCTTTCCAGGCAATTTCGTTACGTGACATTCTTGTCTCCTATCGAGTTGGGCAAGGTAAAAACACTCCCTGAACAGGGTCAAGCATAGGCCGTGCCAGATCAATCAAATTGGGGCGTGACCCTAGAGACAATACGTAATATCGCGGTATCACGGCTGTCACAATGGAAAATCCGAATACCCGCTCAATTACCCCCATTTCGCAACACCCGTTTCCTTGTATCGTTTAACGTGTCAGCTGAAACACTCTGCGTCAGATCTGTCACATTGCTCAATATGGAAAGCCCTGAATACGCCGCCCATATTGGAATCCGCCTATTTTCTGCCGGCACATCCCGGTCAGTAGGCAACACTTCGCCTTGCCGTCCGCGCGGCGGCATAGGGGGCACCTCGCCCCTGACATGCGAAATTTCTTGAGGGTTTAAGATCACTGCTGTCCGGTTCAGCAACCGTTTCGGCTGGCGAGCACATTCCCCCAGAGGGTATGCCACGCAACCAACTGAATATATTCACGATTTAACCGGACAGTAATGTCTGGTCTATGCTGGAAAGCCCAACCCGAAAAGGAGCTCGTCATGGCCAGTGAACCAATTCGCGATCCGCTCAAGGATCACTTGCTCACGCCGGAGAACTCGGCGTTCATCGTCATCGATTACCAGCCGATCCAAGTGTCCTCGATCCGTTCGATGGACCAGAAGGAAATGGTGTTCAACATCGTCAATACCGCCAAGGCAGCGCTCAACTACAACCTGCCCATCGTCCATTCGACGGTGAACGTCCAGACGGGGCACAACAAGCCGCCGATCGCCGAACTGCAGGAAATTCTCGGCCACCTCCCTACGTATGACCGCACCACGATCAACAGTTGGGAAGATGTCGAGTTCAGGCAGGCGGTCAAGGCAACCGGCCGCAAGAAGCTCATTATGACCGCCTTGTGGACTGAGGCCTGCCTTGCCTTTCCGGCACTCGACGCGCTGAAGGAAGGTTATGACGTCTATGTGGTGGTGGACGCCGTCGGCGGCACTTCGCTCGCCGCGCACGAGGCTGCCCTGCGCCGGATCGAGCAGGCGGGAGGCAAACTCATCAGCAAGACACAACTCTATTGCGAGTTGCAACGCGACTGGAACCGCGAGGCGACCGTCCCGGGCTTCATGAATGTTTTCCAGCACCACGACGGATCGAATCCCGAGAAGGATTTCAAGGGCTGATCCCTCGGAGGCGGTACGGTCTGGTTCTGCCTATCACCCATGCCAATGTTAGTGCCAGTGCAGAGATTGAGAGGTACGCCGCATCCAACAACTCGCTCAAGCGTCGACGTTTTCGGCATGCGCCGAAAACGCGCCCTTAACTCCATTCGTCAGGCGGCAAGAGGCATCATCGCGTCATCCATTCATCGATATGGAGATTGAAAATGAAAAGACTAACTATGCTCTGGGCTGCTGCCGGTTTCTTTCTTGTGGTGGTTATTGTTCCACCTATAGCTCATGCACAAAACCCCGAAAGCACCCCTCAAAGGTCTGGGGTAACATCCAAGGATCTCGTAGTAAACGAAGTGGATGGAACAGCGAATCTGGCGTTCACGGTTTTAGATGTGAAGTACGAGCCAGAAGGCATCAACCGTCGCCATTTCCATCCGGCGGCGCTCACCTTCTATTTGGTTTCTGGGACAATGGTTTTTCAGGAGGACGGCAAGGAATCCATTACCCTAGAGCCGGGTGACAGCCTGCTCGTTCCGGCGGGTACCACTCATTCCCATTGGAATCCAAGCAAGACTGAAGGTGCTCGATTCCTGGAATTCATCGTGGCTGAAAAAGGTAAAGGAAGATCCATCCGAAAGCCTTGAGCATTATGACTGAGCCGCCACAAGGCGCCCCTGCAGGGCTCTAGAAGAATGGTTGTCACTGCCCGGACGGTATCAGTTGTGGTTCTCAACCTGTGTCGCCGCCTAACATCGTTCAAGCCGACGCCGCTTCGCGGCGCGGCTTAATTCGGGCGTCAGGATGCATCGGGGAAACAAGTATGAAGCATCGAGCAACATGGGCCTGGATAGCTGCGTTTGTCGGAGGCGCTGTCTTGTGGCTGGCAGTAGCGGGGGTCAGCGGCAAGCGGGAGGCTTGGGATTCTTCCATTTACTGGACTGTCGCCTATCCGCTGGGGATTGGCCTCGCGGGCGGTCTTGGCTATTGGGTTCCCGAGAAACCTTGGCGCTGGGGGCTGGCCGTGATGTTGGCGCAGGCATTAGTGCTGATCGTATCCGGGTCTGATTTTGGTCTGTTGCCACTGGGCTTGATCGTATTTTCGATTCTTGCCCTGCCGACCGTCGGCGTTGCTGTGTTCATGGCCAGATTCCGCTTGAGTTCGAGGAAGTTCTGATGTCGATTTTTCAGGGGCTGTTGTTTCTGTTTTTCGGCACCGGACTATTGTGGATGGACTATCGGGCATTGCGCGGTGGCTGGCTTCCCTGCGGCCCAAACGGACTCAAGGGCAGGCTTGAGTTCAGGATGAACGAACAGCCCGTGAGGTTCTGGGTGATGTTCGTCCTTTACGGTACTGGCGGTCTATGGCTGCTGATTTTTGCCTTGCAGCTTCTCGCCGGGCAGGCTGCGCCTTTGCCGCTTCGTTAACCTGTCCTGACCAGGAGCCCGCCCGTGGCCGACGTATTCAATCAGCTGATCAAAATCGGACCCGTGGTTTTGCTGTTGGGCCTGATCGTGTCGATTGCCCTGGCGATATTCGGATTCACACGCCAAAGCGACAATAAGGCGAGATGGCTCGGCCGTTACGTTCTGACTTCAGCCGCAATCGGTATCGTTGCATTGTTCGTCGGCGCGGCGTTGGGTATTGCAGTGTTCTGCTCGGCTGAAAAAATGGGCAATCTCTGCGGCCTGGGCGGCATCTTCGGTTCGGGGCCGCTTCTGACTGGCATTTCCCTCGCCATTTATGCTTACCGCCGCGTGCGAGGGCATGCCTAACATCACGATCAAGAGGGACGCTCCGCCGGTAAGCCGGCTCCGCGCCCCTGAATTTCGACGTCAGCCCTCATAACGACGAGTGCTGCAGCCTCGTCCTCATCCGGAGTTTTCCATGGCACCATCATCTGACAAAACGCTGCGTCTTGTCTTTCCACAATGGCAAGGAGGCAATAATCCGCCTTACCACTTTGGTTCCAAACTTCTTGAATGGCTTGCGCCTGAGCCCACTGGCCCTGTAGAAGAAGTGCCAGTACCGCTTCCAACGGATGAGCCTCTGCCGATAGAAGATGGCGTGGTGGCGCGCAATGCCTTGTTGGGGCAGTTGCGCCATGCCCGCAGGCTTATCGACAAGCATCAACCGGATCGCCTGGTAGTCCTCGGCGGAGATTGCCTGGTGGACCTGGCCCCCTTCGCTTATCTGAATGAACGTTATGACGGCGATCTTGCTGTGCTCTGGGTGGATGCTCACCCGGATATCATGACGCCACGGGAGTTCCAACATGCCCATGCGATGGTGCTTGGAAATCTGTTGGGGCATGGGGATGCTGACTTCGTTCGAGCCGTTGCACGTCCGATCAAGCCACAGAACGTGTTGTACGTCGGCATGAATAATCCGACCGAGTGGGAGGCCGCCGCTCTCCGGCAGCTTGGTCTTGGAAGCGTTACGCCTCTTGAACTGGCAGAGCACGGTAGTCGCCCGGTGCTGGATTGGCTCAACTCCACAGGCGCCAGTCGGTTGGCCATCCATTTCGACCTTGACGTCCTTGATCCGTCGCTATTTCGTGCGTTGTTGTTCGCCAAGCCGGACATTCCCGCCAATGCGTTTGACGGCATTGCACAAGGGAAACTGGCGATGGATGAGGTCGTACAGTTGCTGGGCGATGTAGCGGCGGTCGCCGATGTGGTCGGCCTCGGTATTGCCGAGCATCTCCCTTGGGATGCTCTGGCGCTGAAAAACATGCTGGCGAAGCTGCCGCTGATCGGAACGCCTGCCAGGGCCTGATTTAATGTAGATGCCATTATGGTTTCAGCATTCCACTTCGGCGGCTAACCATTCATTCAAGCCGAATCCGCTTCGCGGGTCAGCTTGAATCAGGCGTTAGAACGCAGCAGCGCCCTCGCGCCCGTACCTGATTTCTAATTGGATATACTCTAACGCTACGGTTTTTTTGAGGTGTCACCGGATCATGGCGAAGAAGCCGCTTTCAAGTATGGCGCCAGCAGGTGCGGAACAGACAGACAACGGGCAATTGCCGTCATGGGCGAACAGCCGCGCGCGCTACGGCTCGGTCGCCCAGGCCTTGCACTGGAGCATCGCCGTGCTGTTCCTGGTCTGCTATGTGGCGGTCTACTATCGGCACTGGTTCACGCTGCCGGAAACGCCCGCCAACTGGATCGCCCTGCAAACGCATCTGGTCGCGGGCGTTGCCGTCGCCGCGCTGGTCGTGGCGCGCGTGTTCTGGTTCTTCCGCAGCATCCAGCCGGACGACCCGCCCGGCACCCGTTTCGAGCACCTCGCATCGCACGCGATGCATGGCGTGCTGTACCTGGTCATGATCGTCATGCCCATCAGCGGCTATCTGGGAACCGGGGTTGCGATCGAGTTCCCGTGGCTGGGCGACATTCCGAGCTTCAAGGACACCGCGCTCTTCAAATCATTCGGCGTGGCCTGGGAAACCTTCGAAAAACCGATCGACTTCGTGCACAAGAATTCCGGCGCGTATCTGGTCTGGGTTCTGATTCTGCTCCATGCCGGCGCCGCCCTTTACCATCATTACGTCAAGCGCGACGACGTGCTGCGCCGCATGCTGCCTCCCAGACAGACCTGAACGCAGGCTGCGGCGGCCACAAATGCCGGCCGTCAGGCACGACACCCTCCGCGCCGCGGGGACGACCCCGCACACGCGCTTCGACCCTGGGACGACCCGGTACAAAGGAGATTCATTGTATGAACTGGGCGATTTTGTTTGTCGCAGGCCTGTTCGAAATCGGCTGGGCGATCGGCCTGAAGTACACCGACGGCTTTACGCGATTCTGGCCGACCGTTGGAACCGTGGTAGCGATGGTGGTGAGCCTGGCCTTGCTCGGCATCGCGATGCGTACGCTGCCGGTCGGCACGGCGTATGCCGTCTGGGTTGGCGTAGGCGCCGTCGGCACGGCCCTGCTCGGCATCGTGCTGCTGGGCGAAGCGGTGAACGCGGCGCGGATTTTCAGCCTTGCGTTGATCGTGGCCGGCATTGTCGGATTGAAGCTGGCAACGCCTGCCTGACCGCTGCGGAACCGACAGCCCCGCTGGGGGCGCGGTTCGATTTGCGCAGGCGCCTGCTTGTCTGCGGAGCGACTATATTGGTTGGAACACTGGCCCGCCCCTTGGGTGGCTGGCGCGCCGGGGCCGGCGATCGGGCGGCGCTTTTTTCAACCAAGGAGGTTTCATGAACAATGCAATCACGCTGCTCGCACGGATTCTTCTCGCACATATTTTCCTCATCTCCGGACTGGGCAAACTCGGTTCCGGCTACATCGGAACGCAGGGCTATATGGAGGCCATGGGAGTGCCCGGCATGCTGCTGCCGCTGGTCATCGCCCTGGAAATCGGCGGCGGTCTCGCCTTGATCGCGGGTTTCCTCACGCGCTGGGCCGCGCTTGCGCTGGCGGCATTCAGTATTGTTTCAGCCCTGTTCTTCCACACCAACTTCGGCGATCAGACCCAGACGATCATGTTCATGAAAAACCTTGCCATGGGAGGCGGGCTGCTGATGCTCTACGTCCACGGCGCCGGCGCATTCAGCGTGGATGCGAAACGCGGCGGGCAACGCGGATAGCCGGATGGAGCTTCGCGTCAAGCGCGTCTACGCACTCCCGTCGCCGGAGGACGGCGCGAGGATTCTGGTCGACCGCTTGTGGCCGCGCGGCCTCAGCCGCGAAAAGGCCCGCGTCGATCTATGGCTGAAGGAGCTTGCGCCCAGCACCGAGCTACGCAAGTGGTTCAATCACGACCCCGCAAAGTGGGACGAATTCAGGCAACGCTACCAGCAGGAACTGCGCCAGCAGCCGGCGGCGCTGGCGCAGCTGGTCGAGTTGGCCGGTACGCGCCCGGTGACATTGCTGTTCGGCGCGAAGGAAGAGCGCTTCAACGACGCAGTGGTCCTGAAAGCCTTCGTTCTTGCGCGTGGCCGCTAGCGCAATCCGTCATCCCCGCGCCTGGAACGCTCGGCACCTTGAGCGGCCAATGGGACCATTCAAGCATATCGAATTGCGGATCGAGAACGGCGGCGCGCAGCCCGTGCCTCAGACCATGAAAAATCCTGTTTACCCTGCCGGCCTTGGCGCCGCCGCTTCGCTGCCCACCCGCAAAGCATTGTTCCGGGACGCATGGACCTGGTCTTGATTCATGGAATGGGCAGAACCCCGCTCTCGATGGTGCGGCTGCGCCGGCGATTACGGCGGGCCGGGCACAATCCGGTGCTGTTCGGCTACGCTCCCGCATTTGAAACCCTGCAGGGCGCGGTCGCGCGCCTGGTGAAACTGATCGATCGCCGGGTGGACACCGGGAACTACGCGCTGGTCGGGCATTCCCTTGGGACGGTGATCATCCGGACGGCGCTCGGCCAGTTGGAAAACCGGGCGCCATCCGCCTGCTTTTTCCTGGCGCCACCGATGGTTGCCTGCAGGGCTGCAAGGTTTTTTTCCCGCTTCAGGCTCTATCGATTGCTGACGGGCGAAATGGGCCAGCTGCTGGCGCTCGAATCGTTCATGCTGCAATTGCCGATGCCGCCGATGCCGACCCGGATCTATGCGGGCGTCGGCTGCCCGCGCGCGTCCTGGCTGCCGTTCGGCATGGAAGCCAACGACTGCATTCTCGGCGTGTCCGAAGCCACCGGCCGCTTCGAAGCGGAATCGGTCAAGGTGCCCTCTACCCACACCTTCATCATGAACTCGAAGCAGGTTTTCGACGACATGCTTGATTTCCTGAAACCGCTGGCCTGACCGCACGCTCGCCCGGGAGAACGCCATGGAGCCGCGCATCAGTCTCGTCACCCTCGGCGCGTCCGATCTCGAGCGCGCCGCCCGCTTCTACCAGGCGTGTCTCGGCCCGCCCTGGCTGGAGACACGCCGTCGGTGACACTCTTCAACTCGGGAAAATCTGGCTTGCGCTCTGGGCACGGGTCAGCAGGCATGCCGGATTGCCATGCCGACGAAAAGTGGCGGAAGGGAGTGGGAGTCGAACCCACCCGGGAGCGACTGACACCCCCAACCGGATTTGAAGTCCGGCCGCACCACCAGGAACGCATCCCTTCCGTTTGGAACCTTTGTTTCAAATCCTGTGCGCATCACCTCCGAACAGCCCCGGGTTGCGCAACCGGTGGGCTTCACGCACGCGTCGCGTGTAGCCAACGCGGTCGAAGAACTCGAGTACCTGAATCGCGCGCTTGCGGCCAAGGCCGCTTTTGTCGCGAAACTCCGCGGCACGGGTCTCGCCGCAGGCGTGCTCCAGTTCCTGCACCCACGCCGCCAATCCGGCAACGGCCTCCGGCAGGTAGAACAGGTCGCGCACGACCTGGTAGAGCTTGCCCTGCCGCGCGAGCTTCTGCAACAAGCGGCGCATCGACGCCTCGTCGCGCCCTGCCCTTTTCGCCAGATCCCGCATCCAGGGCGGGTCGATCGGCGATTCGACGAGCCAGGGTCGGACACGCTGCCACAATGCCTCGTCCTCGCGGCTCAATTCGACGGAATGCGTCGGCAGGTGCAGCCAGGCGCCGCTGCGCCGCACGCTGCCATCGGCGAGCACGGCATCGGTCAGCGCAGCGAAGACCGGCGCGGCCAGCTTGGGAAAGAACATGCGGCGCGCGCGCGCGGCCTCGGAGCCGAGCTCGTCGGGAAAGCGCTCGTGGAAACCGGCCAGGTCGGCGCGCAGCTTGTCCTTGAGACCCGCCCAGTGCGCCCCGGAAAACGCCCAGTCCTCGCGGCCAGCGCTGACATGCGTGCTGTCGTCCGGCAAATGCTCGACGAGATCGCTGCGGTTCCAGTGCACGCCACAGGTATTCAGGTTCACGCCGCCGAGGTCGAGCAGACGTGCCAGGCGCTGCGGAATATCGGAGGTTTCCAGCGCAGCGAGCTCGGCCAGGCGCAGCGCTGTCTTGCGCTTGCGCGCCGGCGCGTCGGGGTCGAGCACGGTGCCGCCGCCGAGGGTGTGACGCGCCTCGGCGTCGCGCACGATGAATCTATCTCCGTTCAACGCACCGAGCGGGCGATCGGCGACCAGCTGCGCCAGTAGGGATTCCCCGGGCGCGAGCTTCTCGCCTTCGAGCAGCGCCACGCGCGCCATGACGTGCGCCGCGCCGAGGTGCAGGTGGACCGGTGCCCAGTGAGCGAGCGGCGCGAGCGCCTGCGGCGCGAGATTGAGCCGCACGTCGAAGCGCGCGGTCGGCACGTGCAGAGCCGGCGCGACGATCCAGTCGCCGCGCGCGATCTCGTCCTTGCCGATGCCACCCAGGTTAAGCGCGCAGCGCTGGCCGGCCTGCCCCGCCTGCGCCGGCTGGTTCATCACGTGCAGGCCGCGCAGCCGCACCGGCATTCCCGACGGCGTCACCATCAGTTCGTCGCCTACCGCGACGCGGCCGGCGAACACGGTGCCGGTGACGACGGTGCCGGTACCCTTGAGGCTGAAGCTGCGGTCGACCGCGAGGCGAAACCCGCCTGCTTCATCAGCACGCTGTATCGCCTGCGCCGCCGCATGCAGGTGCTCGCGCAAGGCATCGACCCCCTGCCCGCTCACTGCGGATACCGGGAACAGCGGGCTGCCGGCGAGCGCGGTATCGGCGAGCAACTGTGCGAGGTCGTGCTCGACCTCATCGATGCGGACCGCATCGACGCGGTCGGCCTTGGTCAGCGCCACCGCGCCGCGCTCGATGCCGAGCAGATCGAGGATGGCGAGGTGCTCGCGCGTCTGTGGCATCACGCCGTCGTCGGCGGCCACCACTAGCAGCGCGAAGTCGATGCCGGCGGCGCCGGCGAGCATGGTGTGGATGAAGCGCTCATGGCCGGGGACGTCGACGAAGCCGAGCACGCCGCCGGCTTCCAGCGGCTGGTAGGCGTAGCCGAGCTCGATGCTGATGCCGCGCGCTTTCTCCGCCGCGAGACGATCGGTGTCTACGCCAGTGAGCGCATGCACCAGCGTGGTCTTGCCGTGGTCGATGTGGCCAGCGGTTCCGACGATCATACGGATGCGGTGATTTCCTTCGAGGTGATGCGATAGGTAAAGGCCGACGCGTCGAGGCTGTCGAGCATGCCGGCGGCGGTCTCGCCCTGCGGATACATGAGGAAGGGCACGGTGACGTCGCGCGAGCCCGGCAACGGCAGGTCGTGTGCGGTGTTGTAGGCGAGCCAGTTCATTTCCCAGGAACCGAACAGGCGCCGCCGCACGTCTGTCACCTTCGGATCGTCGAGCGCGAGATTTCCGGGCGACTCCTCGAGCACGACCTTGCGCA
Source organism: Thiobacillus sp. (assembly GCF_024708915.1). The sequence goes on along the minus strand of NZ_JANJXQ010000050.1, from coordinate 11,995 downwards.
CGTCGGCGGGGTCGACCGGCACCCAGCCGTGGCGGCCGAGCCAGACCTCGGCGCGGCAGTGCTGCGCGCGGCTGATGTCGCCGCTCTTGCCCAGACTCTTGTAGCCGAAGCGCGAATCGGCGACGCGGATGCCGTAGACGTCGCGCGCCGGCAGGCCGGCCGCGCGCGCGAGTCCGACATAGAGTGCGTTGAGGTCGGCGCACTTGCCGGAGAGATCGCGCGATTCGAGCATGAAGCGGATGTCGCCGAGCCCGCAGCCGCGCGTCTTCGGATTGCGGAAGGTGTTGTCGACCACCCACTGGTAGATGGCGTGCGCCTTGGCCTCGTCGGTCCTGGCACCGCGGGTGATCTCGCGTGCGGTATCGCGGACGATGCCGTCGGTAGGCAGCATCCTGGTTGCCTTGGTATAGAGCTGACGGTCGGCGCGCGACAGCGGCGCGGGCCGGGCGGCGCGTTCGAGGTCGATGGCGCGGTCGCGCGTGGCGAAACGGCTGGTCACCTCGAGCACCGGCTTCTCGCCCGGCGCCCATTCGGCGTAGAGCATCTCGGCGCCGTACTCCGGATTGCGCAGCAGGCGCGCCGTCAGTGCGTTGCCCTGCCACAGATTGCCCATGGTGCGGATCCAGCCCTCCTCCTGAACCGAAGGCAGCGGCAGCCAGACACGGGTGGTGCCTTCCGGCTGCAGCACCTCGACCCGGTGGGTGACCTCGAAGAGGCGCCAGCCGTTGTCCGGGGACGGTGTGAACGCGGCGGTCGCCCGCCGGGCTGGCCACATGACACCCGCGGCAAGCGCCGCCGAGGACCAAAGGAATTCGCGTCGTTGCATGGTGCTCTCCTTCTCTCAGGGACTGTCTGGAATCAACTGCGCGAATTGCGCGGCGAAGTCGGCTTCGTCGCCCGGAGCAAGACAGCGCAGATCGAGCCGCAGCGCACCGTCGGCGATGCGCCCGATCACGGGAACCGGAAGGCCGCGCAGCACGGCTTCGATGTCGTGCAGCACGCCGGTCCTGCGCGTGGATGGCTTCACCGCCAGCGCCCAGCTGTCGAGGCGGTCCACCGGCAGCGAGCCGCTGCCGATCTGCGACAGCGCGGGCTCGACCGTCACGCCGACCGGCCAGCCGGCGAGCGCACCTTGCAGTGCGGGCAGCAGGCGCTCGGCCTGCGCGCGGATCTCGGACTGCGGCCGTGTCAGCAGACGCAGCGCGGTGAGCCGTTCGGGCAGGCGGTCGGGGTCGCGGTAGAGGCGCAGCACCGCCTCCAGCGAAGCCAGGGTGAGCTTGCCGACGCGCAGTGCGCGCTTGAGCGGATTTTTCTTGATGCGGCGAATCAGCTCGCGGCTGCCGACCAGAATGCCTGCCTGCGGCCCGCCCAGCAGTTTGTCGCCACTGAAGCTCACGAGGTCGGCGCCGTCGGCGATCGAGTCCTGCGGAGTCGGTTCGCGCGGCAGGCCGAAGCGGGCAAGGTCGACGAGCGTGCCGCTGCCGAGGTCGACCACGAAGGGCAGCCCGCTGGCGTGGGCAAGCGTCGCCAGTTCCGCCTCCGGCACGCTGGCGGTAAAGCCCTGGATCGCATAATTGCTGGTGTGCACCTTCATCAGCATGGCGCTGCGCGGGCCGATGGCGCCTTCGAAGTCGCGCAGGTGGGTGCGGTTGGTGGTGCCCACCTCCACCAGCCTGGCGCCGGCGCGGCTCATGATGTCGGGCACGCGGAAGGCGCCGCCGATTTCCACCAGTTCGCCGCGCGAGACGATCACCTGTTTCCGCATCGCCAGCGTATTCAGGAGCAGGAACACTGCGGCGGCGTTGTTGTTGACTACGGTGGCGGCCTCGGCGCCGGTGAGCTCGCACAGCACGCCCTCGACCACGTCGTCGCGGTCGCCACGGCCACCGCTTTCGAGGTCGTATTCCAGTGCGCAGGGATGGCGCGCCGCCATGATCAAGGCGTCCACCGCCTCTTCCGGCAGTGTTGCGCGGCCCAGGTTGGTATGCAGGACGGTACCGCTGAGGTTGAACACCCGCTGCAGGCGTGGCGCGTTGCGCTGCGCCAGATGCGCCTCAAGATGGGCCGTCAGGGTGGGCTCGGTATAGTCGGCCCGTGCGCCATCGCGTGTGGCCTGGCGGGCCGAATCGAGCACGCTGCGCGCGCCGGCGAGCACCGGTTCGCGGCCGTATTCGGTGATGAGCGTGGCGACGGCGCTCCAGTTGAGGATGCGGTCGATCGAAGGGGGGCGGAGAGGCGGGGCGCTATGCACGATAGACCATCCCTTTGCAGTTTATGAATCGGCGTTTTGCAGCGCTACAGCGCTACCTTATATGAACTCTTTCATGGGCTGCCTTGAATCAGATACCAGTTGACCCCGCTGCGGACGAAACCTGTCTCGTCCATCAGCAGATCGAGCGCCAGGCTGGCGAGATCGTCGGCCACCGGATCGGCCTGCGGGTTTTTGTCCTGGTGGACGATTTTCAGATAGGTCCGGCATTCCGGACAACTCTCGGCCCGCACCCCGTTGTCGCTCCCTTCCAGATGATGGTAGACGATGCCGCGGGTGTTGTCGCAGTTGCTGCACTTGGCCCGTACAACGTGCCACTCCGAACTGCACAACGCGCAATGCAGGTAGCGCAGGCCGTTTTCGGCGCCGCCGATACGTACCACGGAGCTGACCGGATGCGAGCCGCATACCGGGCACAGGTTGGGATGCTCGGGCCGCGCCACCTGGGCGGAGTCGAGCTGGCGTGCGAGATGGGTCCAGTGCGCCTGCAGCGCGGCGCCGATGATCGGTGCGACCGCGGCATTCACGTGCTCGGTATCGTTCTCGATCAGGCGCGTCGCCTGCTCGTCGAGCCAGGCGTCGGCGCCGTCCACCAGCGGCTGCAGCGCGGCCTGGCCGGCGGGCGTGAGCAGCGGCTGGACGGTGCGGGCAAGCTGGCGGGCGGTGCCGTGCCAGCCGGCCGGACGCGGAAGGCCTGCCGGCGCCAGCGGCGGCATGCCGTATGCGCGACACTGATCGAGCCGTTCGGCGGGGGGCAGGCCGCCCGCCGGGCCGGCGTCGAGGAGGTCTTGCTGGGCGCGCGCGAGCCGGGCGACGAAGCGCAGGTAGTCGGCCAGCGCATGGCCTTCGGCCAGTTGCTCCAGCCTCCTGGCGCGGGTGAGGAAGACGTCGGCGGGCGGCAGCCGCAACTCGGGAATACTGCCGGCCGCCGCTTCGATCTGGCCGGGTTGCAGGAGGGTGGTGGTCATATGCGCTAGCGTATCCCTTGTGTGAAGTCGCCAATACTCACTTGCCGGTCATCTCGCGGTACCAGGCGCGGTGATGCTGCTTCGCCCAGGCGGCCGACACCGTGCCGCGCGTCATCGCCCGGACCGTTCCCTTGACCCAGATCGCCGCATAGATGTGGACGACGATGCCAAGAATCAGGATCCAGGCTGCCAGCGCATGCACGACCACCGCCACGCGCAGCAGTCCGACGGAGAAAAACGGCGCGAACCACGGCTGCCAGACGACGATGCCGGAAATCAGCAGCAGCGGGATGCTCACCACCATGACCCAGAACAGGATTTTCTGCCCGGCGTTGTACTTGCCGAGTTCGGGCAGCCCCTGATCGCGGTTGCAGAGCACATCCTTGATGCGCTTCCGCCATTGGCGGTCGGCGGGCGTGAAGCGGTTGTGGCTCCAGAATCGCACCGCCATCACCATGAAAAACAGGAACATCGCCACGCCGATGAAGGGATGCAGGATGCGCGTCCAAGGGCCGCCGCCGAACAGATTCGTGAGAAAGAAAAAGGCCGGGTGGAACAGCGCCAGCCCCGAGAGGCCGGCCAGGATGAAGGCGATCGCCACCACCCAGTGATTGCTGCGTTCCCGCGCGGTGTAGCGTTGAATCATCGTGCTCATGGCCGCTCCTCCTCTTCCTCGACTTCCTTCGGGCCCGCCGTGACGAAATGGAAGAACCCGGCAAAAACCGCCAGCCCGATGCCCAGGCTCATCAACGGTTTGGCGATGCCCTTCCACAGGCTGACCAGCGGGCTGATGTGCGGATCCTTCGGCAGATTCGCGTAGATCTCCGGCTGGTCGCCGTGCTGCAGCACATACATCACGTGGGTGCCGCCGACACCCTCGGGGTTGTACAGCGCCGCATTGGCATAGCCGCGCTCCTTGAGGTCGGCGATGCGCCCTTCGGCATGGCGGATCATGTCACCCTTGGTGCCGAACACCAGCGCGCCGGTGGGGCAGGTCTTGATGCAGGCCGGCTCCATTCCCACGGCCACGCGGTCGGAACACAGCGTGCACTTGTAGACCTTGCTGTCTTTCTTCGACAGACGCGGAATGTCGAACGGGCAACCGGTGATGCAGTAGCCGCAGCCGATGCAGTGCTCCTGGTGGAAATCGACGATGCCGTTGACGGACTGCACGATCGCCCCTGGCGCTGGACAGGCCTTGAGGCAGCCGGGGTCTTCGCAGTGCATGCAGCCGTCCTTGCGAATCAGCCATTCCAGCCTGCCCTGCTCCACCTCCACCTCGGAGAAGCGCATCACCGTCCACGACTGGGCGGTGAGGTCGCGCGGGTTGTCGTAGATTCCCGCATTGGTGCCGACCTCGTCGCGCAGGTCGTTCCACTCCATGCACGCCACCTGGCAGGCCTTGCAGCCGATGCACTTGGAGATGTCGATCAGCTTGGCGACGTGAATCGGGTCGCGCGCCCTGGGCGGCGGGGTGGTGGTGGCGGAACGGGCCTTGATGTCGAGCGATTGGAGTGCCATGTCATCGCCTCCTAGACTTTTTCAACATCCACCAGGAACGCCTTGAACTCCGGCGTCTGGGTGTTGCCGTCGCCCACGAAGGGGGTCAGGGTATTGGTGAGATAGCCGTTTTTCGCCAGGCCCATGAAGCCCCAGTGGAGGGGAATACCCACCGTATGGGTCCGCTTGCCGTTCACGTTCAGGCTCATGATGCGCTTGGTCACCACCGCGACCGCGACGATATGGCCGCGGTTCGACTTCACCCGCACATGATCGCCGGCCTTGATGCCCTTCTCTTTCGCCATTTCCTCGCCGATCTCGACGAACTGCTCGGGCTGGGTGATGGCGTTCAGGCGGGCATGCTTGGTCCAGAAGTGGAAGTGCTCGGTGAGCCGATAGGTGGTGGCGACGAACGGAAATTTGTCGGCCTTGCCGAACGTCGCCCAGTCATCCTTGAACACCCGCGCAGCCGGTGAAGAGCGCACCAGCGGATTGTCGGGAGACAGCGGATTGGCCGCCAGCGGCGTCTCGAAAGGCTCGTAGTGCTCGGGGAAAGGGCCTTCCGCCATCTTGTCCACCGCGAAGAAGCGCGCCACCCCTTCGGGGTTCATGATGAAGGGGTTCATCCCGTTTTCAGGCGCCGAATCGGCAGCAAAGTCCGGCACGTCGGCCCCTGTCCACTTGCCCGCCCCGGCGTCCCAGGCAATCAGTTTGCGCGTCGGATCGTACGGCTTGCCGCTCGGGTCGCAGGAGGCGCGGTTGTACAGGATGCGCCGGTTGGCCGGCCAGGCGAAGGCCCAGTTCAGGGTCTGGCCGATGCCGAAGGGATCGGCGTTGTCGCGCCGCGCCATCAGGTTGCCCTTCTCGCTCCAGGCGCCGGCAAAAATCCAGCAGCCGCAGGCGGTCGAGCCATCGTCGCGCAGTTCGCCGAAGCCGTTCAGCTGCTCGCCCGCCTTGACCAGCACCCTGGCCGGATCCTTCGGATCGGTCACGTCCTTCAGCGCCTTGCCGGAAAACTCTCTTGCCAGTTCTTCGGGTGCCGGGAACGACGTCACCTTGTGTTTCCACGTCAGATTGAGGACGGGGTCGGGGAAAGCGCCGCCCTCTTTCTGATACAGCGCACGGATCCTGAGGAAGATGCCGGCCATGATCTGCTGATCCGGCAAGGCGTCGCCGGGCGGCTCGGCGCCTTTCCAGTGCCATTGCAGCCAGCGTCCGGAGTTGATCAGGCTGCCGTCCTCTTCGGCAAAGCAGGTCGACGGCAGGCGGAACACCTCGGTCTGGATTTTGGCCGGGTCGACGTCGTTGTACTCGCCATGGTTCTGCCAGAATTCCGAGGTCTCGGTTGCCAGCGGATCGATGATGACGAGGAACTTCAGCTTGGACAGAGAATTGGACACCTTGACCTTGCATGGCGCCGATCCCAGCGGGTTGAAACCCTGGCAGACGTAGCCGTTGACCTTGCCCTGGCCCATGTCCTCGAATACCTGCAGCAGGTCGTAGCCCTTGTCCATCTTGGGCAGCCAGTCGTAGCACCAGTTGTTCTCCGCGCTGGCGGCGTCGCCGAACCAAGCCTTCATGAGGCTGACGTGGAATTTCTTGTAGTTCTGCCAGTAGCTCAGCTGCCCCGGACGCAAGGGCTTGGAGGCGCGCTTGTCGATGTAGGCATCGAAGTTCTGCTCCGCATCGCGCGGCAGCGTCAGATACCCCGGCAGCAGATCGGACAGCAGCCCCAGGTCGGTCAGCCCCTGGATGTTGGAGTGGCCGCGCAGCGCATTCATGCCACCGCCGGGCGCGCCGATGTTGCCCAGCAGCAACTGCACCATCGCACCGGTACGGATCATCTGCGATCCGACCGAGTGCTGGGTCCAGCCCAGCGCGTACATGATGGTCATCGTCTTGTTGGCCGCCGAGGTTTCCGCGATCATCTCGCACACCTTGAGAAAGGCCGCCTGCGGCGTGCCGCAAATGGTGGAAACCATCTCGGGCGTGTAGCGGCTGTAGTGCGCCTTCATCAACTGGAAGACGCAGCGCGGATGCTGCAGCGTGGGGTCGACCCTGGCGTAGCCGTCCTCGCCGATCTGGTAGCCCCATGACGATCTGTCGTAACTGCGTTTCTCCGGGTTGTAGCCGGAGAACAGGCCGTTCTCGAACGAGAACTCGTCCTTCACCAGGAAGCTGGAGTCGGTATAGTTCTTGACGTATTCGTGATGGATCTTGTCGTGCGTCAGCAGGTAGTTGATGACGCCGCCGAGAAAGGCGATGTCCGAGCCGGCACGGATCGGCGCGTAGTAATCGGACACCGCGGCCGAGCGGGTGAAGCGCGGGTCGACCACAATGAGCCGCGCCTTGCGGTGCGCCTTCGCTTCGGTCACCCACTTGAATCCGCAGGGGTGCGCCTCGGCGGCATTGCCGCCCATGATCAGAACCAGGTCCGTGTTCTTGATGTCAACCCAATGGTTGGTCATCGCTCCACGGCCAAACGTCGGGGCAAGACTTGCCACCGTCGGGCCGTGTCAGACACGCGCCTGGTTGTCGAATCCGAGTATCCCCATGCTACGGACGACCTTGTGCGTCACGTAGCCGGTTTCGTTGCTGGAGGCGGAGGCGGCGAGGACGCCGGTGGTGAGCCAGCGGTTGACCGTTTCGCCCTTGTCGTTGGTGGCGATGAAGTTCTTGTCGCGGTCGTCCTTCAACAAACGGGCAATGCGGTCGAAGGCGTCGTCCCAGGAAATGCGCTTCCATTCCTTGCTGCCCGGCGCGCGGTATTCCGGGTACTTCAGGCGATTCGGGCTGCGCACGAAATCCACCAGGGCGGCGCCTTTCGGGCAGAGGGTGCCGCGGTTGACCGGATGGTCGGGGTCGCCCTCGATGTGGAAAATCGCGGTTTCGGTATTCTTGGACTTGTCGCCCAGGCTGTACATCAGCAGGCCGCAGCCCACCGAGCAGTAGGGGCAGGTATTGCGGGTTTCCGTGGCCTGGGCAAGCTTGAATGTGCGCACTTCCGCCAACGCCTCGCCGGGCGCGAAACCCAGCGCTGCGAGACTGGAACTGCCCACCCCCGCCGCACAGATTCTGAAGAACTGTCTTCGAGTCACTTGCATGTCGTCTCTCCCGTTTTCCATGCGTCGGCAACGCATAAAAAAAACTATAGGAACAAAAAGTACTTATGCAAATTTCCCGATCCATCGGATCACCCGCCGACGGAGGGAACGCGTCCTCGACCCATCCGCCGGCTTCTCCGGCATCGGCATGCCGGCTTTCAAACTGCGCTTATTGTTCTCCGCCCCCATCCTGCGACAGGCTCACGCCGGCCGACACCAGATAATCGCGGACATGGCGCAGTTCCTGTTTGGTGCAGGTGTTGCTGTTGTGCGGGCGGTGCAAAAAACCCTCCACCCCGTTCAGGACCACGCGGAAATTCGCGCCATGGTGCGGCTCCACCCTGGCGCCCAGGTGCGTCAGCATCGACTCCACCTCGCGCCAGTGGACATTGCCGCTGACCGGCCCTGCAAAAATGGATCGCAGCAAACTCTCGCGCTTGTGACTCATGGCCGTCACCTGCATTGGCAACCAACATCCCTCCAGCATAGGGCGAGAGACGCCGGGAGGCGAACCGGAATTACAGCGCCGCCCCGTTCATCGCACCGGCCGGTGCGATGCGTTCGCGCAAAAAGGCCTCCATGGCGGCCGGCGGCAGCGGCCGGCTGAACAGGTAGCCTTGCGCTTCGCGGCATCCTTCCTCGCGCAGAAAAGCCAGTTGCGCCGGCGTTTCCACGCCCTCGGCGATGATGTCCAGGCGCAGGCTGCGGGCTAGCTGGATGATCGCGCGGACAATCGCGGCATTGTCCGGGTCGGTATTGACGCCGCGCATGAAGGACTGGTCGATCTTCAGCCGATCGACGGCGAAACGCTTGAGATAGCTGAGCGACGAATAGCCGGTGCCGAAATCGTCGATGGACAAGCGTACGCCCAGGCGCTTCAGTTGCCGCACCGTATCCAGGGTGCCCTCCACATCCTGCAGCAGGATGGACTCGGTCAGTTCCAGCTCCAGCAAGTGCGGCGGCAGGCCGCTTCTGCCCAGCACGCCTGCAACCATTTCGACCAGGCTGAAACGGTGGAACTGCATGGCGGACAGGTTGACCGACACGGCGAGGTCGGCCAATCCGGCCTGGCGCCATGCCTGGGCCTGACGGCAGGCCTGCTCCAGCACCCAGGCGCCGATGGGCACGATGAGGCCGCAGCTTTCCGCCACCGGGATGAAGCGGTCCGGCGCCACCTCGCCCAGCTCCGCATTCTGCCAGCGCAGCAAGGCCTCCACGCCGATCACCTTGCCGCTGCCGATTTCCAGCTGCGGCTGATAATGCACCTGGAGTTCCGCACGGTAGAGCGCCTGGTGCAGCCGGTGCTGCAGCATCAAATGCTCTTGGGCCTGCTGGTTCATCTGTTCGTCGAAGAAGCGATAGCTGTTGCGGCCGGCGCCCTTGGCGTTGTACATGGCGGTATCGGCCTTCTGCAGCAGGCTGTCGAAATCGCTGCCGTCCCCGGGATAAATCGCGACGCCGATGCTGCAGGATGCGTTCAGCACGTGGCCGTTGATCTCCAGCGGTTCGGCCAGATGGCTGAGGATATCGGTGGCAACCCGTTTTACCGTATCCAAATCCGGGATGTCATTCAGCAGCAGGACGAATTCGTCGCCACCCTGGCGGCTGATGGTGTCGCTGTCGCGCATGCAGTGGGACAGGCGCGAGACCGCGGCCAGCAGCAGTTCATCGCCGGCGGCGTGCCCCAGGCTGTCGTTCACCACCTTGAAGTTGTCCAGATCGAGAAACAGCACGGCCATATGCGACCGGGCCCGTTGCGCTACCGCCAGCGCCTGTTCGAAGCGGTCGCGCAGCAGCACGCGGTTGGGCAGGCCGGTCAGGACATCGTGATGGGCAAGATACGCGATGCGCGCTTCCGCCTGTCTGCGCTCGGTGATGTCCTGGCAGGCGCCATACAGCCGATGCTGCCCGTCATCCGATTTCACCTCCATGGAATAGGCACGGATAGTGCGGGTTGCGCCATCGCGGGCGATGATGCGCAGCTCGCATTCGCTGCGCTGTCCCGGCGCCAGATGGGTGATGTTGCGGTCGAATTCGGGCAGGTCGTCGGGATGTACGTAGCTGCGCCAGCAGCCCTGCTCCAGGATCTCGTCCAGCGTATAGCCGAAGATGCGATCCGCCGAAGCCGTTGCCCAGTCGAAGGCATAAAACCCCGTCCCCGTCTGCAGGCTGGAATACAGCAGATCGGTGGCAACACTGGAAATCAACCGAAAGCGTTCCTCGCTCTCGCGCAGCGCGGCCAGTGCCGCGCGATTCCCCATGGCCACGCCGAGATCGGCGGCCAGTTTTTCCAGCAATATCCGTTTTTCAGGCTCGAACGCGTGCGCTTCATCGCTGTAGACATTGAGCGCGCCGATCACGCGCCCGTTCACCCGCAGCGGCGCCGACGCCGACGAGCGATAACCCTGGGCACGCGCCCGCTCCCGCCATGGCACGAACTGCCGGTTGGTCTCGGTATCGTCGTTGATCACCGTGATGCCCGAACGAATGGCCTTGCCGGTGGGGCCCCGCCCCTGCGGCGAGTCGTCGCAGCGGATATCCGCCTGGGCCAGATAGCCGCGGACACTGCCCGCCTCCGCCACGGGACGCACCGTCACGCCGTCGTCGTCGATCAGGCCGATCCATGCCATGCGGAACAGATTGTCGCGCACCAACTCCTGGCAGATGCGCGCCATCAGCTCCTGATCCGGCAGTTCCTGCATCAGCATTTCGTTGACCGCCGCGATGGTCTGCAGCAGCAGATTGTGGCAGCGCATGACCCGCGCCTCATGCCGCTGTTCGGTCACCTCGCGCAGGCTGCCCACCATGCGCAGCGGCGTGCCGTCGGCATCGCGCCGCATGACCTCGCCGCGGTTCCGCACCCAGATCGTGGCGCCGTCGGCGTGGCGGATACGGTGTTCGCACTCGAAGGCGGCCGTGCCATCGAGGCAGTGCCGTATCGCCGTCATCACCGCTTCCCGGTCCTGCTCGTGCAGCGCCGCCACGGCCTGCTGCCAGTCGTGTTCCTGCTGCCGTTCGTCCAGCCCCATCAGCTGCGCCCACTGCGCGTTATGCCTGACCCGACCGCTGCGCAGATCCCAGTCCCACATTCCCTCGCCGAGCATGGCCAGGGCATAGGCCTGCTCATCCGCGCCGGTCCCCGGTTTATTTGCCTTGTCCGCCTTCCTCACTGCGCCGGGATCCTGTCCGGTCGCCAGCAGCGCCTTCGCCGCACGGCGGCGCCTTCTCGCCTCGCCAAGCGAAATCTCCGGGTATACGCCCAGTGCCAGCGTCTTGCGCTTGCCATCAAAACGGTAATCCAGTCGCCAGTAACGCGAACCATCCGGCCGCAGCAGCAAATACATGCCGCCGCCATCGGCCAGCTTGGTCGGCTTGTCGGGTGCTCTGATCTGGCGGATACGGCTCTCGGTAAGGGGGACGGCACTACGGGCCATGAGGCATGCGGACAGCTATTTTCGAACCGGGCATCCTAGCCACCAGATGCCGTCACGAATACCGCTAATAAGGCCCGCGGCGGATAGTACAAACGACAGCGAAAAACCGTTCGATAACCAAAGTTTTCATCATGATATGGTTATTGAACGGCGGCATTCCACGCCTGGACACCTGGCGGCACACGCCCGGCGAATGGCTGCGCCACTTCAGCGCGGCACCACGCGGGCGTTCTCGCCGCTGCCTTCGACGCGCACATTCATGCCGTCGCGCAGGCGCCCATCCATCGGCTGCACGATCGTCACGCGTCCTCCGGTCTTCATGTCGACCGTGACGCGCTGCGCATCCGCCTTATGGATTTTGCTCTCGGCATAGGTTCCGGCCAGGCCGCCCAATACCGCTCCCGCCACCGTGGCCGTAGTGCTGTCGCCCACTCCCGCGCCGAGAATGCCGCCCGCCACTGCGCCCACCGCTGTTCCCACCCCCAGCTTGTACTTGTCGTCCACCTCGATGTTTTCCAGCTTGGCTACAGTGCCGTCGCGATCCGTCTGGCTCGCCACGGCACTGTCTGTCGCGCCATATTTCGGCCCTCCCGGGCTGCCCATATCAGCGCAGCCTCCCACCAAGGCAACCGTCAAGACAACTGGCAATGCGATCCTGTGGTTCATGGCTCGACTCCTTGGGGTTTCGGACATTCAGTATAGGAAACGGACCGCACAAAG
>NZ_JANJXQ010000013.1 GCF_024708915.1 Thiobacillus sp. | reverse complement strand
GCGGATATTTGCAGCCGGCGGCGGCGCTGGCCGGGAGCGGGGCCGGCGCAAGGTTGAGGTCGGCGCTGCGGATGTGGCGGTCTTCGCACAATGCCAGCGCGCGCTCCAGGGTGTTTTCGAGTTCGCGTACGTTGCCCGGGAAGGCGTAGGCGCGCAGTGCCTTTTCGGCGTCGCGGTCGAGTCTGACCTCGCCGCCGCCGAGCTTGTCGAGCAGGAAACGCGCCATTTCGGGGATGTCTTCGGCGCGCTCGCGCAGGCTGGGCATCACCAGGTCGATGACGTTCAGGCGGTAATACAGATCCTGGCGGAAACGCCCGGCCTCCACCAGCGCGGCCAGATTCTGATGGGTCGCGCTGACGATGCGCACGTCAACCGCTTCTTCGGCGGTGGCGCCGACCTTGCGTACTTTTTTTTCCTGCAGCACGCGCAGCAGCTTCACCTGCATCGACAAGGGCAGGTCGGCGACTTCGTCGAGGAACAGGGTGCCGCTGTCCGCCGCCTGGAAGAATCCGCTGCGATCGGCGTCGGCGCCGGTGAACGCGCCTTTGCGATAGCCGAAAAATTCGCTTTCCATCAGTGTTTCGGGGATCGCGCCGCAATTGACGGCGACGAAGGGTTTGTCCGAGCGGTTGCCCAGCCGGTGGATCAGCCGTGCGGCGAGCTCCTTGCCGCTGCCCGATTCGCCGGCGATATGCACCGGTGCCTGGGTGCGGGCGAGCTTGGCGATGCGTGCGCGGATTTCCTGCATGGCTGCTGACTGGCCGATCAGGTCGCGTGCAGTAACGTCTGCCTGGGCGGTTTCAGGAATGTTCAGCGCGGATTTGACCAATGCGCGCAACTGGTCGAGCGCCACCGGTTTGGCCAGGTAGTCGAAGGCCCCGGCTTTCAGGGCGGCGACCGCATTACCGGCATTGCCGTAGGCCGTGATGACGGCCACCGGAACCGACGCCGTCAGGGCACTGGCGCAGGCGACCACGTCCAGCCCTTCGCCGTCTCCCAGCCGCATGTCGGTGAGGCAGAGGTCGTAGTGCGTCTGCGCCAGGCGGGTCTGCGCTTCGGCCACGCTGTTCGCGCGATCGGTTTCCAGCCCCATTTTGACCAGAGCCAGCTCCATCAGGTCGAGCAGGTCGGGCTCGTCGTCCACCAGCAGTATGCGCGGAGAGGCGGCCATGGCTATTCCCTGCCGTGTACGCTGAGACGGAAGCATGCGCCATCCGTACCGGGCACGTAGGCCAGCACCGCGTGGTTGGCCTCGGCCAGCTCGCGCGCGAGGAACAGGCCGAGCCCGGTGCCTTGCGCATCGGTGGTGAAAAACGGCTCGAACAGCCGGCTCTGGTGTTCCGGCGTCAGCCCCGGACCGTCGTCGCTGATCTCCAGGTGCGCGGTCTCGCCCTGCGTCAGCAGACGGATATGAATACTGCCCGCCTGCTTGCGGCAAAAGCGCCATGCGTTGCGCAGCAGATTCCACACGATCTGGCGCAGATGGTCGGGGTCGAATTGAAAATGCGCGGTATCGGGCATGCTGACTATGACGGCATCCGCCGGGATTTCTTCAGTCTGGCGTAGTTCGTCGATCAGGGCGGCCAGCGTCGCGACCCCGAAGCCAACCGGGCTGAGGCGGTCGCGCCGGTTGAGCGTCAGCACCTCCTCCACCAGGCGGTCGAGGCGGCGGGTATTGTTTTCGATGATGGCGGTCAGCTTCGCTTGCGCCGGATCGTGCGTGTCCTCGCGCAGCAGCTGCGCTGCCTGGCTGATGGCCGACAGCGGATTGCGGATTTCATGTGCGATATTGGCGGTGAGCCGTCCCAGCGCCGCCAGCTTCAGCCGCTGCGCCGCCTGCGCGGCCTGGCTTTGGTCTTCCAGTACCAGCACCCGGCTGTCGTCCGGCGTCGCAAGCGGGATACAGCGTATGCGCAACTGTGCCGCCTGGGTGCTCAGGGTATGCGTGGTCTGTGGGCTGCATTGCTGCGACAGGGCGCGCGCCAGCTCCGGCGCGCAGTCGGCCAGCCGGGTGACGCCGGGCGCCACCGGCGCCGTGATGCCGAGCAGCGCCAGCGCACGCGGGCTGGCGTGGCGCACCACGCCGTCGCCGCGCACCGCCAGCAGGCCGTCGGGCGAGTTCTCGATCGCCAGCGCGTTGATGCGGTTCAGCAGCGCCAGCTCGTCGGCTTGGCGCTGCGCCAGCGTTTCCGACTGCAGCGCGCGCCGGGTCAGCGCGTGTGCCAGCCAGCCGATAGCGAAATAGCCGGCGCACAGCAGCCCGACCTGGAAAAAGCTGTCCATCCTCTGGCTGCCGCCGAGAATGCCGAAAGCATGCTGCAGCAGCACGGCGATCGACGCCATCGCCGCATACAGCAGGGTCAGCCGCCCGCTGCCTACCAGGCCGCCCGAGGCGATGGAAATCGCCAGCAGCAGACCCATGCCGCCTGCCAGCCGTTCGCTGGTCGACATCATCAGCATCACCAGCACGATATCGGCGGTGATGTGGGCGGTGAGTTGGATCTGGAACCCCGGCCAGCGCGCGCGGATGCCCAGCACGAACAGTGCCGCGATCAGCAGATAGGCATAGGCGAAGGCCTGGAAACGCGCGGATGCGCCTTCGCGGAACAGCTCCGAGGCGTCGAACAGCAGCCCGGTGAACACCAGCGCCACCGCCAGGGTCAGGCGATACAGATTGAAGTAATCGAGGCTGCGCCAGTGCGACGCATAGTAGCCTTGAGCGGCCGGGCGCGGCATGGGGGGTGCCGCGGCGTTCATTTTTTGCCGCGTTGCTGGTGCTCGGGGCTGCAGAAAAATTCGCCGCCGGAATAGATGGCCTCGCTGCGCGGCAGATTCACTCCGCAATGCACGCATTTCACCATGTCTTCGACGGTCTGCTCGCGCGTCGGCGCGGGCGGTTTGTTGAGCGAGCGCTGGTAGGCGCGAAACAGCGCCAGCACCAGAAAAACGATTGCAATCAGCAGCAGAATCTTGAGCACGCCTTCTCCTTGAAATGCCGTCCAGCATAGCACGGCGCTGTCCTGCCGGCTTTACCGGGGCTGGCGGCGAATGAAGTGGATCTTGGCGGCATCCGGCTTGGTCTTGTCGGCCACGCCCTGCCACAGCACGTCGAGGTCGGGCGGGTAGACGAGTCTGGAATAAGGGAGGAGTATTTCAAAGGTGGCCCCCAGCCTTTGAAGCACGATAGTCGCTGGCTGGGGCTCGAAATTTGTTTACAGAGAGGAGTACCGACTATGGCAGATTCCAAGACCACCGGCTCGACGATGAGCACTGGCGCACCGGCGCTGAGCGACCGTAATTCCCTGACGGTCGGCCCTGACGGCCCCATTCTCCTGCACGACGTGCATTTCCTCGAGCAGATGGCGCATTTCAACCGGGAGAAAGTTCCCGAGCGTCAACCCCATGCCAAGGGCTCGGGCGCGTTCGGCGTGTTCGAAACAACCGATGACGTCTCGGCCTATACCCGGGCGGCGCTGTTCCAGCAGGGCACCTCGACCGAGATGCTGGCGCGTTTCTCCACCGTGGCCGGCGAGGCGGGCAGCCCGGACACCTGGCGCGACGTGCGCGGTTTTTCGCTGAAGTTCTACACGAGCGAAGGTAATTACGACCTTGTGGGCAACAACACGCCGGTGTTTTTCGTGCGCGATCCGATGAAGTTTCCGCACTTCATCCGCAGCCAGAAACGGCTTGCCGACTCCGGCTTGCGTGATAACCACATGCAGTGGGATTTCTGGACCGGCAACCCGGAGACCGCGCACCAGGTGACCTATCTGATGGGTGAGCGCGGCCTGCCGCGCACTTGGCGGCAGATGAACGGCTACGGTTCCCACACCTACATGTGGGTCAACGCCAAGGGCGAGCGGTTCTGGGTGAAATACCATTTTCACACCCAGCAGGGCATGGCGTTCTTCACCAACGCCGAGGCCGCCACCATGGCGGGTATCGACGCCGACTTCCACCGCCGCGACCTGTTCGAGGCCATCGCCCGTGGCGAGCATCCACAGTGGATACTCTCGGTTCAGATCATGCCCTATGCCGACGCGAAGACCTACCGGATCAACCCCTTCGACCTGACCAAGACCTGGCCGCACCAGGACTATCCGCTGATCCGCGTCGGCACGATGACCTTGAACCGCAACCCGGAGAATTTCTTCGCCCAGATCGAGCAGGCCGCCTTCTCGCCGGGGAACACGGTACCGGGTATCGGATTGTCGCCAGACAAGATGCTGCTGGGCCGGGCCTTCGCCTACAACGACGCCCAGCGCAACCGCATCGGAACCAACTTTCACCAGCTTCCGGTCAACCAGCCCAAGGTGCCGGTGAACACCTATCAGTTCGACGGCCAGATGACCTACACCCACAGCGGCAACGCACCCACCTACGTGCCCAACAGCGGTGGCCGGCCCTGGGCGGATGAAACCGGTCCCGTCGCAGACGGCTGGGAAGCGGACGGCGAGATGGTCCGCAGCGCCTACACCCTGCGCGCCGAAGACGACGACTTCACCCAGCCCGGGAATCTGGTCCGCAAGGTGTTCAACGACGCCCAGCGCGCGGCGCTGGTCGACCAGGTGGCCGGCAGCTTGCTCGGCGGGGTCCGCTCACCGGTACTCGAACGCGCTTTCGACTATTGGAAGTCCATCGACCCGGATGTCGGCGCCAGGATCGAGCAGAAGGTCAGGGCCGGGCGTGGCGGCAAACCCGCCGAGGGCAGGGTGGAAGGTTAGCGGCGGAAGGTATCCGCACGATGTCGCCGAGCGGATTGTCGTCGCCGTTCAATCAGCTCGGCGGGACAACCCCGTTCGGTGGCCAGCTCCTTGTGCGCTGTGAAGCTGCTGTCGATGTCGAGGCGCTTCAGCAGGTCGACGATGGCGGTTCGCCAATGCAGTTTTGTGGCAGGGGGCGGCGCACACCCTGCCGAATTGCCGGAGCGCATCGCCGCTGGCATGAATGCCGGACAGTAAATAAATAGACGGTGGACTGGGCGAGTCGGGGCTGTAAAGCCGTATTTGCCTGTTTCACCATAGAGTCAGAGAAGCGATTCCTTTCGTTGTGAATGAAGCAGTGTGAATGAGCCCCGCTCACCCAAGGCATCGGACAGAACCAAACGTGAGCACATGACCGATACCGCAAAAGCGGATCGCAGCCCGTGGGTGGTCTTTCTGGTTTTTCTCCGTTTGGGCCTGACCTCCTTCGGAGGCCCGGTCGCCCACCTGGGCTATTTCCGCGATGAATTCGTGACGCGGCGGCAGTGGCTGACCGAACGCAGCTATGCAGACCTGGTCGCCCTTTGCCAGTTCTTGCCGGGACCAGCGAGCAGCCAGGTCGGAATCGCACTCGGACTGTCCCGATCCGGCTACGCCGGCGCACTGGCCGCATGGGCGGGCTTCACTCTGCCGTCCGCGATAGCCCTGATTCTGTTTGCACAGGGTATGGCCAGTTACGGGGATGTCATCCCGGCTGGCGTGCTGCACGGTTTGAAAGTGGTGGCCGTGGCGGTGGTCGCGCAGGCGCTATGGGGGATGGCCCGCAATCTCTGCCCGGATGCACCGCGCGTCACCATAATGGCGGCGGCGGCCTGCTTCGTTCTTCTGCTGCCGTCCGCATGGGGGCAGGTGGGAGTCATCGTGATTGCTGCGATCATCGGCCTCTTGCTGTTCAAGCCTCAGCAGGGGGCAGCCCATGACCCATTGCCCATTGCGATGAGGCGTCGTGCCGGCTTGCTTTGGCTGGCGCTGTTTTTTACCCTGCTGATGGGGCTGCCGCTGCTGACTGCACTGTTTCCGGGGCAGACACTCGCCATGGTCGATGCTTTCTACCGAGCCGGGTCGCTGGTATTTGGCGGAGGGCATGTCGTGCTACCCCTGCTGCAAGCCGAGGTCGTACCCCCCGGCTGGGTCGACAACGAATTCTTTCTGGCGGGCTACGGCGCGGCGCAGGCCGTTCCTGGCCCCCTGTTCACCTTCGCGGCGTTTCTCGGCGCTTCGATGAACGAAACGCCTTCCGGCTGGCTGGGGGGCATGATCTGCCTGTTGGCGATCTTCGCCCCCTCTTTCCTGCTGGTCGCGGGTGCCCTGCCGTTTTGGGAGCGCCTGCGTCGCAATGTCCGGGCGCAAGCTGCGTTGTCGGGCATCAGCGGCCGTGGTGGGCCTGCTGCTGGCAGCCCTGTATCAACCTGTATGGACGAGCGCAATTCACGCGCCGCAAGATTTCGGTCTGGCCCTGGTCGCGCTGGTCGCCCTGATGTTCTGGAAGCTGCCGCCGTGGCTGGTCGTGGTAGGCAGCGGTGTCGCGGGCGGGTTATTGAGTGGGCTTCCGTGAGGCCGGACATGGCCGGCCAAGATCTTGGCGACGGCTTGATCAAGGGCCATTGACCGATATCCGGCTGCCCCACCGCCCAATGATCATCGAGGGTGCGCAGGACATCGTCGATGCGAGATTCGACGATCTTCGCAAAAGCCCCACCGTGCTGATGTGCGGCATCTTGCCGATGATATGATCACCTCACGCACGCGGACCAGATGATGGCCTGTTTCTACCCGGCTGGGGAGCACTCTCATAGACCTTACTCGATTCGCACCGCTGGCCGTCGTGCTGGGTGCCGTGGCGGTAGCAACCAATCCGGTTTTTGTTCGACTCAGCGAGCTGACTTCGGTAGCATCGGCAGCCCACCGGATGATCTGGGCGTTGCCGGTATTCGCGTTCTGGTTCTGGTTGTCGAGGCCAAAGACCGGGGTACGACCCCCATCCGGGAAACATGTCCCGCTGCTGTTGCTCTGTGGCCTGTTGTTCGCCGCTGATCTGGTGTCGTTGCACGCCTCTATCGAGCGTACGGCGGCGGCCAACTCAATGCTGTTTGTCAATGCACAACCCATTTATGTCGTCATCGGCGGCTGGCTGCTGTTCGGCACCCGTGTCACCCGGAATTTCGGGTTTGGCGTGGCGATTGCCCTCGTCGGCGGGGTACTGGTGGCCTGGCAAAGCCTCGATATCGGCACCGAACACCTGATTGGCGATGGCCTGGGTGTGCTCGCGGGCATCCTTTACGCCGGTTATATTATCGGTGCGAGCCGGTTGCGTGGACGGTTATCGAGTACCGAGATCAACCTGTGGACTTGTCTGATTGCAGCGCCGATACTGGTGCTGGTCACGCTGGCCAGCGGCCACTCATTGATCCCCCAGACGCCGCGCGGGTGGGGGCTGATGATCGCGCTCGGCGTCATCTCTCAGGGTCTTGGCCAGGGCTTGATCGTCTGGGGCCTGGCCCACCTGCCGACGAGCTTTTCTTCGGTCGCGCTGCTCACCGCGCCGGTCGCCGCCGCTGTGTTCGCGTGGCTGTTCCTCGACGAATCGCTGACCTCTATCCAGATCGTCGGCATGAGCGCGGTCCTCGTCGGCATCTATGTCGCCTGGCGGGCGGCACCCATCGCGAGCGAAAAAAAACCCCTGTAAACCATCGGCCCGGCCCGACGGAATCGATTTTGCCGGACCTTCCCGCGCTGTATCGGCTGGCGAAGCGGAAATATCGTGGCGGACGATTGAGCGGTTCAATACCGTCTCTGTCAATTGAATAGTAATGCAGCGGGCGTGTGCAAGATTACGGGTAAGTCGACGTACGGGGTGACTTGCCGGATGCTCGGCAGGTTGCGATCAGGCTTTCCGCTTCAGCCGCTCGACTTCGGCGTGGAAGGCTGGGGTCAGTTCGGTGATCAGGGTTTCGATGTCGCGCACCTGATGCTGAACCGTCAGCACGGCGATGCCTCGCGGCACGAGGTCATAGATGACGAAATGCTGCCGCGCCGGAACCATCAGAAACGAAGTCGAGCGGTATTGCCGAAGGCGGCCCTTCTCCGGACTGGCTGCAGCGTTACCCATCGCCGCGTACAGGTCGGCGAGGTAGCGGTCGGCAACGGTATCGCCCCATTCGTGGCGTGACCGCGTGTGGATACGGCGCAAATCCAGCGCCGCAGTTCGGGTCAGGAAGAACGTGGCGGGCGAAGGTACGTCATTGCCAGCCATCGGCTTCCTTGCGGTCGAGTGCTGCCATGTCGGCCTTGAAGTCGCCGCTAGACGCGAAGACACGACCCGCAGCCAAGTCGCGGTAACCGGCAAGGATGGCGTGCTGCACGAACTGACCATCGCGCCGCTCCATGTCGCGGCGGATCAGGTCGCGGACGTACTCGCTTGGCGTTTCGTAAAGACCCGTCTCGCCGACCATTCGATCCACGAACTCGGCCAAGGGCTTGGATAGACGGGCATTGATGCGTTCGGACATGGAAACCTCCCAGCTCGACTGGATGGAGATATTGTCGCACAAACGGTATTGTTTGTCGCAATTATTGCCATAACAGGCGACAAGTAACTGTGTCGGCACCTGATTTCGCTCATTTCGCCGAAAGGCATCACGGGCAAGTCATTGCCACAGCACTAATTTCGCTGATTTCGCAGCGTACCTCGACGCGATACCAGTTCGCGTTCCTTGGCGGCCTTGGTCCGCGCCAGCGCGGGATAGGTCCCCAGGGAAAGGGTCTTGCGTTTGCCTTCGTGGGTGTAGTCGAGCCGTCACCACTTTTTCCCATCGGGGCGGACAAGCAAATAAAGCCCGCTGCCGTCAGAAAGGCGATAGGGGGCCGCTTGGGGTTTGGTCGCCTTGATGGTGGGATCCGACTTGATGAGATCCTTTGTCATGCAGTAACTCCCGGAATGCTGTAACAGGAAAAGTGCTGTTACTGCGAAAGTTGCTGCATAAACCGCCGGACTTCAATGGATGTTACTGCATGCCATCGGAAATGAAAAAGGCCGAAATCCTTGTTTTATTTAGGATTTCGGCCTTTTTCGGACTTCTTTGGAACATGAAATGGTGGAACCGGCGGGAATCGAACCCGCGTCCGCAAGCTCTCTACAGGCAGTTCTACATACTTAGTCCGGTGTTTTTAAGCTTTAAGCTTGATCACGCCCGCCGAACAGGCTGGATTTTGCCGAGTCGCCTTGGATTTGGCACTCATCCAAGCGACCCGGATGAGCACGATTTCATGTGAATTAACTCACTGCCGGTTTGACCCGGCCCAGCCCATGAACAGACTGGTGTGAGTCCTGGACCTTAAGCGGCCAGGGCGTAGTTTTCGTCGTTTGCGACTAAAGTTTTTCAGTTGGATTTACGAGGTGCTCTGACCCTCGGTATGCCCTACGCTGCTTTGCAACCCACGTCGAAGCCAGGTCGGTCCCT
>NZ_JANJXQ010000003.1 GCF_024708915.1 Thiobacillus sp. | reverse complement strand
CACCGGCGCCGACATCAAGGAAGCGAGCGGCAAGCCCGGCGCGATGAAGCTGCGTTACGCCAACGGGGAGGGCGTCGAGTCAGTGTTCGACTGCGACATCGTGCTGATGGCCACCGGCAAGCGTCCCGACACCAGCAAGCTGAATCTGGACAAGGTCGGCGTCGAACTCGATGGCGCGGCGATCAAGGTCAACGCGCGCTGCCAGACCAGCGTGCCGCACATCTTCGCGGTGGGCGACGTCATCGGCGGCTACATGCTCGCCCACACCGCCGCGACGCAGGGCCGCGTCGCCGCGTCCAACCTGCTCGGCCACGGCGGCGAATACGACCAGGACCGCGACTGCGCCGTCACCTTCTCGCGCCCACAGGCCGGCTTCGTCGGTCTCTCCGTGGCGCAAGCCAAGGCCAAGGGCATCGACGCGGTCGAAGCCAAGATGCCGATGAGCATCGACGCCAAGGCGATGATCACCGGCGAGACCGAGGGCATGATCAAGCTCGTCGCCGACAAGGCCACCGGCCGCATCATCGGCGTGCACTTCCTTGCCGACCATACCGACACCCTGATCGGCACCGGCGTGATGATGGTGGCGGGCGAGATGACGCTGACCCAGGTCGCGAAGGCGATCTTCCCCCACCCCACGCAGACCGAGCTGTTCGGCGAGCTGGCGCGGCGGTTGTTGAACCGCCTTCGCCGCACGGCGAAGAAATAAGGGTTGGCGGCGGACGGCGAAGAAGTAAACGTTCGAAGCACCCAAGACACGGGCCGCGATTGCGGCCCTTGTCGTTGGTGCACCTGCGATCCCCAATCAGCACTCGCTCAACCCGAATTGACCCATCCGTAATATGGGACTACATTTTTATCGAACACCATAACTTTGGGGCCACAAATGCAAGTATCCATCCGGGCACTGAAAGCCCATCTGTCACGCTACCTGGCTCAGGCTCGCCAAGGCACCGCGCTGGAAATCACTTCCCACCGCCGTGTCGTTGCCCGCGTCACTGGTATTCCCGAATCTGGCTCGCCGGCCCTGGGCGAATTGATCGCCCGAGGCGCCGCGCAATGGGACGGCCACAAGCCGCAGGGTGCGCACATCGCCCTTTCGCAGGGCGGCACGCCCGTATCCAGGCTTGTGTTGGACGATCGCGGGTAGCGCGGTAGTGATCCTGTTTCTCGACACCTCCGCGCTGGTCAAGCTCTACATCATCGAAGCCGACAGCCCAGCCGTCCACGCTTCCGTTGCCAAGGCCGAAACCGTCGCAGTGTGTCGCATTGCCTGGGCCGAGGCTTGTGCGGCATTAGCGCGCCGTGCCCGTGAAGTCGCCGCTGACGAACCCGCCATCATCGCCGCACGTCAGGCCCTGGCCCGTGATTGGCCGCACTTCTTCGTCGTCGAAGTTACTCAGGCCGTGGTCGAACGCGCAGGCGAGCTTGCCGAGACCTTCGCGCTACGCGGCTACGACAGCGTCCAGTTGGCCGCCGCCTGCGAGATTCTCACCGTCGCGCCCGGCGGCGTGGCGTTCAGCTGCTTCGATAACCGGCTCAATAAAGCCGCGAGGGTGTTGGGGTTAGACGTTGCCTGGCCAGCATCATGTTGAAGGGAACGCGAGTCCACTGAATCCATGCGAGCTGCAGGCCCCATTTCTTTTCATCCCATTTTTGTTTTTTGCAATGAAGTCGACGGCATTCGGCAATTTCTTCGCGCACCGCTGGCATGGCCAGGTTCCCTTGGCCGTCCTGCTCTGGCGCGACATGCTCGGCGTCGGCACCCTGATCAATATCGTCGCCACCGTCCTCGCCCTCGCCGTCATGGTCCAGGGCACCCATGCTGCGGTGGCCGTTGCGCTGCACTTCGCACCCCTGCCCTACAACGTTTTCCTGTTCGCCGCGGTATGGCGCTCGCCGCATCGCGATTTCCCCGCCAGCGCCATCGCCGCCGGGTGGCTCGCAGCCGTGACGCTTATTTGAATCGTCGCATACCGCGCCACGCGACGGCGGGACAGGATTCAATGGTGTCTGACCCTATTTTTTTGAACCCTCCTGCTATGCGCGCGGCTCCCCTTCGGCCCAGATCTTCCGGCCATTGATGAACATGGGCGTCAGGATCGGTAGCAACCAGAGCAGCATCCAACCATTAAATTGTTCGTCGCGTAAACCCCCGAATGCCCAGATCGCCCAAAGTATCGTCAACAAGAGGAGGAGGTACAGCCCCAGGTAAAGTCGCCAGTAGGGTGTGGTCGGATGGCGCCACGGTGCGAAGCGGCGTGTCGTCCAGATGGCCGCGACGAAAACCAGTAAGCCGGTGCATCCTGCAGCGATCCTTCCTTGGGCCAGAAATATCATTCCGACGATTGCAACCCACAGGAAACCGCCAATCCAGCCCCACGTCCAGCCAATCTTTTCGCCTTTGCGTTCTAACATGCTCTATTCCCATGTCGCCGAAACGTCATGCTACGCTCTCTCGATCTGCCGACTCGCTGCCGAAGCCCGAACGACTGCGCCCCCAAGTTCGATGCGTGCCGCGAATCGCCGCTTCCATTTCCCTCGCAGGCCAACTTGAGGCGGATGCCTCCCTCACCGCGCACGCAAAGCGGTCTCTCACGCACGATACAGCCTCAACGTCGGCAACGTGCGCTGCACGGGCCAATCAACTGCACCGACACGAAGGTCGAACATGACACGCTGATCGTCACATCGTCGCATTTCCGCTTCATCTTGCGGACGGATTGCCCTGTTCCCCCGAAAATCCAGTCAATTGGCGGTGATCGTTCGCCGCCCCCTTCAGGGAACGCATGCGCCCTTACACATCTAATTCCATGGTGCTGCACACCTAATGCCTGCGCCACCACGTGCCGTAAACACACCCATCACCCCTTCGTCACCCGCAGGCCCTGCCATGATCCACCCCCGCATCCAGCCCGCTATCGACCAGGTCTCGCAGGTCATCCTCGGCAAGGACCGGCAGATCCGCCTGGCGCTGGCCTGCCTGCTGGCGCGCGGGCATCTGCTGATCGAGGATCTGCCCGGCGTGGGCAAGACGACGCTGGCGCATGTACTCGCGAAGACGCTTGGGCTGGATTTCCAGCGCATCCAGTTCACCAGCGACCTGTTGCCGGCGGACATTCTCGGGGTGTCGGTGTACGACCGCGACAGCGCGAGCTTCAAGTTCCATCCCGGCCCGGTGTTCACGCGCATGATTCTCGCTGACGAGATCAACCGCGCGACGCCGAAGACGCAGAGCGCGCTGCTGGAGGCGATGGAGGAGCACCAGGTGACGGTGGAGGGCGAGACGCGCGCGCTGCCGGAGCCCTTCTTCGTGATCGCGACGCAGAACCCGGCCTACCAGGTGGGCACGTTTCCGCTGCCGGAATCGCAGCTCGACCGCTTCCTGATGCGCATCGAGCTGGGCTATCCGGACACGCGGGCGGAGCGCGCGCTGCTGCAGGGCAAGGACCGGCGCGAGCTGGTGGCCGAGCTGACACCCGCGCTCTCGCTGGCGGAGCTGGACGCGCTGCAGCGCGCGGCGAGTGCGGTGTTCGCGTCCGACGCGCTGCTCGACTACATCCAGGCGCTGCTCGCGTACACGCGCCACTCGCCGCGCTACCTCAACGGCCTCTCCCCACGCGCGGCGCTGGCGCTGCTGCACGCGGCGCAGGCGTGGGCGCTGATCGAAGGGCGCGATGCGGTGCTGCCGGAAGACGTGCAGGCGGTGCTGCCGGCGGTGGCGGGGCATCGCCTGCACGGCAGCGGCGAATCCAGCGGCGACAGTGGCGCCGCGCTGGTGGCGCACCTGCTCGCGGCGGTGCCCATTCCCTGAGATGGCCAAGCTGGCGCAGCGCGTGGCGGCGGGGCTCGCGAACCGGCCGTCGCGCGCCACCGCATTCCTGCGGCAGGTGCTGCGGCCGGCGCCGGACGCCGCACCGGTCACGCTCACCCAGCGCCGCATCTACGTGCTGCCGACCCGCCCCGGGCTCATCTTCGCCGTGATGCTGGGGGTGATGCTGCTCGGCTCGATCAACTACGCCAACAGCATGGGTTTCGTGCTCACCTTTTTGCTCGGCAGCCTGGCGGTGGTGTCGATCCTTCACACCTGGCGCAATCTGGCGAAACTCACGGTACGCGCCGGTCGCAGCACGCCGGTGTTCGCCGGGCAGGACGCGCGCTTCGAGGTCTGCCTCGACAACGCCGGCACGCTGTCCCGCTATGCCATCGGCCTCAAGGCGGGTGATGCGGCGGGAGACGTCGTCGACTTCGCGCCGCACGCGTCGGCCTGCCTCGGCTTTGCACTCCCCGCCACCACGCGCGGCCTGCTGCAGGCGCCGAGCTTCACGCTCTTCACCACGTTTCCGCTCGGCCTCTTTCGCGCCTGGACGCACCTGGACCTGGACATGCGCTGCCTGGTATATCCGCACCCGGCGCCGGAGGCGCTGCCGCTGCCGGTGACGCGCGCCGAGGCCGGGTCGGGGCGCAGCCACGGCGAAGGGCACGAGGATTTCACCGGCCTGCGCACCTGGCACGCCGGCGAGTCGCTGCGCCAGGTGGCGTGGAAGGCGGTCGCGCGCGAACAGGGCATGCTCACCAAGCAGTTCGCCGGCGAAGCGCAGCAGGACGTGTGGCTGGACTGGGATGCGCTCGCCGGGCTCGACGCCGAGGCGCGCCTGTCGCGCCTGACGCGCTGGGTGCTCGACGCCGACGCCGCCGGGCAGCGCTACGGCCTGCGCCTGCCCGACCGCACGCTCGCGCCCGGCGCGGGTGAAGACCACCGCCGCCAGTGCCTGGAAGCGCTGGCGATGTTCGGCCGATGAACAAGCTCTACTGGCTGCTCGCCTCGCTCGCGCTGGCGATCGCACCACACCTCGGCCACCTGCCACTATGGGTGGGGCCGCTGTGCGTGGCGATCGGGCTTTGGCGCGTCGCCGTCGAACGCGGCAGAACGAAACTACCGAACAAGGTGTCGCTGTTCGCGCTCACCGCCATCGTCACCGGGGGCATTGTCGGACACTATCACACCCTGCTCGGGCGCGATGCCGGTGTCACGCTGCTGGTCGCCATGATCGCGCTGAAACTCCTGGAGATGAAGTCACCGCGCGACACGATGATAGTGCTCTTCCTGAGTTACTTCCTCGTCATCACGGGCTTTCTCTATTCGCAGTCGATTCCGATCGCGCTCTACCTGTTGCTGGTCGTGTGGCTGACCACCACCACCATGATTGCCTACAATGATGTCAATCATGGGCTCGCATTGCGCCCGCGCTTCCGTCTCGCCGGAAGCTTGCTCGCCCAGGCGATTCCCGTGATGCTGCTGCTCTTCGTGTTTTTCCCGCGGGTGGCGCCCTTGTGGGGCCTGCCCAAGGACGCCTACGCCGGCGTGACCGGGCTGTCGGACAGCATGTCGCCGGGCAGCATCAGCCAGTTGATCCGCTCCGAGGCAATCGCGTTCAGGGTTCAGTTCAACGGCCAGCCACCGGACCCGGGTGCACGATACTGGCGCGGTCCGGTGCTGTGGGACTACGACGGTCGAACCTGGTCGACGCGCACGCCGATGAGTGACGCACCGCCGCAGCTCGTGCTGCTGGGTGAGCCGCTGCACTACACGCTCACACTGGAACCGCATAACGAGCACTGGCTGTTCGCACTTGAACTGCCTGCCTCGCTGCCGCCATCAAGTCGCGCCAGCCATGACATGCAGATTCTCTCGCAATCGCGCGTGCAGCACCGGATGCGTTACCTCCTTACATCCCACCCCAGCTACCGGCTCGGCGTCGACGCTGGCGAGGGCGAGCGTCGACGCGCCCTTTACCTGCCTGCCGGAAGCAACCCGCGCGCACATGCACTGGCTGATCGCTGGCGCCACACACACGCCCGCCCACGTGCCATCGTCGATGCAGCGCTCGCGCATTTCCGCAATGAACGTTTCTACTACACGCTCGACCCGCCACGCCTGGGAGAACATGCGGTTGACGATTTCCTGTTCGGCACGCTGCGTGGCTTCTGCGAACACTACGCCGGTGCCTTCGTTTTCCTGATGCGCGCCGCCGGTGTGCCGGCCCGCGTGGTGACAGGCTACCAGGGCGGCGAGATGAACCCACTCGGCGATTACCTCATCGTGCGTCAATCGGACGCCCATGCCTGGGCTGAAGTATGGCTGGAGCAGGAAGGATGGGTACGCGTCGATCCCACCGCTGCCGTTTCGCCGGACCGGATCGAGCAGGGAATTGCCGCCGCCCTGCCCGAGGCCGAGTTGCCACTCGCCATGGCGCAACTCGATGCCGCCTGGCTGCAGCGCGCACGGATGGCATGGGACCTCGTCAACAACAACTGGAACCAGTGGATACTGGGCTATGGACACGAACGGCAGCGCAGCTTTCTGTCACGCTTCCATCACTCACTAGCCTCATGGCGAGGCATGACGGTCGCCCTGATTCTGGGGACATCCACACTGCTTATGGGGCTCGCCCTGTGGATGCTGTGGCACGCACCGCGGCGCGGGGCCGACCCGGTGCAGGAGGCTTACGGTGTGTTCTGCAGGCGGCTGGCGCGTCATGGCATCGTACGCGCACCGCAAGAGGGGCCGGCTGATTTCGCCAAGCGCGCGGCTTGCCTGCGGCCTGACCTCGCGCCACGGATCGACCACATCACGCACCTCTATATCGGATTGCGCTATGGTGCCGATTCGATGACGACGACCGCACTGAGCCAGGCAGTGCGGCGCTTCAGGCCCTGAGGCGATGCACTCCCGCGCAGCGCCAAACCCGTTTGCCCCCTTGAAAAACACGGCGAGGAGCTGATCATCGCACCAAATTGGACAAGGGCTCTTTCGCGGCTCGCTGATCCAGAAGGTGCATCTGCTGGACGAGTCGCGCCAACTCCTCATCGAGCCGCATCAGTGAATCCTCGGGCAGCTTCTCCAATGCGTCCACGATGAGTCCGGTCAGCGGCTGCGGTGCACGCGCAACCATGTCCTGCCCCTTGGCCGTCACCCGCAGGCGCACGACGCGTCGGTCGTCCTCGACGCGCTGGCGCTCCACCAACCCGGCCCGGGCCAGCTTGTCGAGCAGGTTGCTGGCCGTCGAGACGTGTATGGACAACGCCTGCCCCAGTTGCGACACCGTGATATCCGGCCTGTCCGCTATGGTCGCAAGCATCCAGACCTGTGTGCCGCCGATGCCACAGGCCGCCTCCAACGCGCGTGAATGCTGACGCACCGCGCCAATGATGAGACGGAATTTCTGCAGGGTTTCGAGAACGAGCGGCGAGGTCATAAGAAGGATTCGACGAGTGGGGAAACCGGGGTCAAGAGACGGGCAATCCTAACGGCGGCCGCCTCAAAATGGATTATGTTATTATGTAATAATGTTTTATGACAAACTACCTGGCGCAAACTCCCCCGCGTCGGCAGGACAAACCGCCGAGGGGAACCTGGCCACCTGCATTTTGCTGTTCGGAGAAGTGCTGGTGGACTGCTTTCCCGACCGGGAGGTCGCGGGCGGCGCGCCCCTCAATGTTGCGCATCATTTGGCGCGACTCGGGCAGGGTGTGGGCGTCTTGCCCGTGCTGGTCACCCGCATCGGCAAGGACGAGCCGGGCCAACGCCTGCTGGAATCGATCCAGGCCGCGGGTCTGCCAGTCGACGGCGTGCAACAGGACTGCCTGCACCCTACCGGCACGGCTCGCATTGCCCTGGACGCTTCCGCCGGCCACCGTTTCGAGATCGCCCCTGACCAGGCCTGGGATTTCATTCATGCCGACATGGCCCGGCTGGTCGGCCTGATGAGCCGGCCGCAATGGATCTATTTCGGCACACTGGCGCAGCGCGCCGCGTCGCGACCGGCCCTGCGATCGCTGTTGCAAACCACCCGGGCAAAGGGCTTCCTCGACGTCAACCTGCGCGATCCGTGGGTGCGCAAAGACGTGCTGCGCTGGTCGCTGGGCAAGACGGAAATTGTCAAGATGAACGAGGCGGAACTGCATCGCGTCGCCCATATGGTGGGCCTGGGCAGCGGCGCACCGCGCGAACTCGCCCGGCGCCTGAGCCACGCTTACGACATCCGCAACGTTTTGGTGACCCAGGGCGAGCAAGGCGCCTGGCTGCAAACTGCCGATGGCGCCTGTTTCCAGACCCACCCGGCACAGCCGGTTGCGGATGTCGCTAGCGAAGCCGTCGACAGCGTGGGGGCCGGCGACGCCTTTGCCGCCGTCTTCCTTCTCGGACAGACCCAGGGCTGGCCACCGCAACTGACGCTGGATCGCGCCCATCAGTTTGCCGGCCAGATCTGCCGCGTGCGCGGCGCCATCCCGGACAGTACGGACTTCTACCGGCCCTTCATCAAGGCATGGGATCTCGCGATGGAGCGCGTTACATGAATCCCTCGTATATCCTGATGTTGAACGTGCATGGCCTGATCCGCAGCCATGACCTGGAACTTGGCCGCGACGCCGACACCGGCGGCCAGAGTCTGTATGTGGTGGAACTGGCGCGTGCGCTGGGGCGCAATCCGGCCGTTGACCGTGTCGATCTGCTCACCCGCCTCGTCGACGACCCGCAGGTTTCGCCGGATTACGCACGCAGCCTCGAGCCATTGGATGCCGCCAACCCGAACAAGGCCCGCATCGTTCGCCTGCCGTTCGGACCCCAGCGTTATCTTCGCAAGGAGTCCTTGTGGAACCACCTCGACCAGATGGTCGACCGCACAGTGAATTACCTTCGCCAGCAAGGCCGTCTGCCGGACGTGATCCACAGCCATTACGCCGACGCCGGCTATGTCGGCACGCAGCTGTCGCAACTGCTTGGCATTCCGCTCGTCCACACCGGCCATTCCCTTGGCCGCTGCAAGCGCCAGCGTCTGCTCGCACACGGCCGCAAAGCCCAGGCATTGGAACGACAGTTCAATTTCAACCGGCGCATCGCGGCGGAAGAGGAAGTGCTCGCACATGCCCGCCTGGTCATCACCAGCACGCCTCAGGAAAGCACGGAACAATATGGCCTCTACGAGAACCATCAACCCAGCCGAGCCGTGGTGATTCCGCCCGGTACCGACACCTCGCGCTTTGCCCCACCAGGCAAGGCACCCGTCGCCCCCCGCGTCACGGCGATGATCGACCGTTTTTTCGAGGCGCCACGCAAGCCGCTGATCCTGGCCATCTGCCGCCCCGAGGTACGCAAGAACCTGCGGCGCCTGGTCACTGCCTTTGGCGAGTCGCCGCGCCTGCGCGAGCTGGCCAATCTGGCCATTGTCGCCGGCCAGCGCGAGGACATCCGCTCCCTGGACGAAGATCAGGCGAAGGTGCTGACCGAACTGCTGCTGGAAGTGGACCGCCACGACCTGTGGGGCAGCGTCGCCCTCCCCAAGCAGCACCTGCCCGAAGACATTCCGCAGTTGTACCGGTTGGCGGCCCAGCGTCGCGGTGTATTCGCCAACCCCGCGCTGACCGAACCCTTCGGCCTGACCCTGATCGAAGCGGCAGCGAGCGGGCTGCCGATCGTCGCGACCGCCGATGGCGGTCCGCGGGACATCGTCGCCAACTGCGACAACGGACTTCTGGTCGATCCGCTCGATACGGCAGCCATCGCGGGTGCGCTGGAGGCCGTGCTTTCCAACCCGCGCGACTGGGCACGCCGAGCCCGTCGCGGAATCACCGGCGTCGCCCGCAATTACACCTGGGACGCGCACGTCGGAAAGCATCTCAAAGCGGTTGCGCGCATGCTGCGGCGCCAGCGCAAACAGGTCAGGCGCGACCTTGTTGCCATCCTCCACCCCGGCCCGAATCCCCTGCCGTTTGTCGAGCGCATGCTGATCAGCGATATCGACAACACCCTGATCGGCGACAAGGCCGGCCTGG
This sequence comes from Thiobacillus sp., assembly GCF_024708915.1. Next base: position 79,151 of record NZ_JANJXQ010000003.1, on the reverse strand, counting down.
CGCAACTTCTCGAGAACCTGCGCGAACGCGGGCGCGAACTCGGTTTCGGCATTGCGACCGGGCGTACGATCGAGAGCACGTTGGCGATTCTGAAGCAGTGGCGCGTGCCCGTGCCTGACGTGCTGATCACCGCCGTGGGCAGCGAAATTCATTATGGGCGCGGCCTCAGCCGTGACGCGGGCTGGAGCAACCATATCCGCCATCTCTGGCGGCGCGATGCCGTGGCGCGGGTACTGGAGGAGATCCCGGGTCTGACCCTGCAGCCCGCAATGAACCAGCGCGAATTCAAGCTCTCCTACAACGTCGATCCGCAGGCCATGCCGCCGTTGCGCAGCCTGCATGCCACCTTGCGCGGACATGGTCTCCATGCCAAGCTCATCTATTCGCACGAGGCCTACCTGGACGTGCTGCCGGTACGCGCCTCCAAGGGCCATGCGGTGCGATACCTCGCCTACAAGTGGGGGCTGCCGCTGCGTGCCTTTTTGGTCGCAGGCGATTCCGGCAACGACGAGGAAATGCTGCTCGGCGATACCCTCGGCGTGGTGGTCGCCAACCACAGTCCGGAACTGGCAAGCCTGCGTGGGCACGAACAGATCTATTTTGCGCAGGCTTCGCACGCCGCCGGCATCCTTGAAGGCATGGCGCATTACAGATTCCTGGCCGTGCCACGCGCACGTTCCGAACCCGTCCTTCTGGAGCAGGCATGATCGAGGAACTCCACGGCTGGGCGCACGCGCATCGTGACGCCCTGCAGGCTTTCCTGCGGCGCTGTTTCGCGGAAAACCGGCCGCTGATGCTGCAGACCGATCTATGCAGCATCTTCGAGGAGCTGCGCGCCGCAACACCCGATGAACTTGCCGGGTCGCCGCTGGAAGACAGCGTGATGCTGTTGCAGGAAGCCGTGCTGCAGCCGCCCTGGGCCTATTTCGCCCTGCGCGAGGGTGCGGGCGCCTGGCATTATCTGCGCGCGCACCTGGAAAACGCGTCACCCGAAGCGATCCCCGTCACGGAATTCCTGCGCTTCAAGGAACTGCTGGTGCAACCCGATGCGGGCGCCGAGCCGGTACTCGAAGTGGATTTCGCACCGTTCAACCGCGAGTTTCCCCGCCTCAAGGAGACGCGATCGATCGGCCAGGGCGTGCTGTTCCTCAACCGCCAGCTCTCCAGCGCCATGTTCCAGAAGCCTGCGGAATGGCATGCGAAGCTGCTCAACTTCCTGCGTCTGCACGCAATGGAGGGGCAACAGCTGATGTTGTTCGAGCACATCCACGATGTCGCCACGCTGCGTTCGGCGCTGCGCCAGGCTCAGGCGATGGTGGAAAAGGAGGCGTCGGAAACTCCCTGGGCCGCGCTCGCAGGGCCCCTCGGCCGTCTCGGCTTCGCCCCCGGCTGGGGCGATACGGCGGCGCGCGTCGCCGATTCCATGAGCCTGCTCACCGATATCCTGGAAGCACCCGCACCCGAAGCCCTGGAGGCGTTCCTGGCGCGCATCCCGATGATCTCGCGTCTGCTGATCCTGTCGCCGCACGGCTGGTTCGCGCAGGATAACGTGCTGGGGCGCCCGGACACCGGCGGCCAGGTCGTCTACATCCTGGACCAGGTGCGTGCGCTGGAATACGAGATGCGCGCACGCCTCGCGGTGCAGGGCGTCGACGTCGAGCCTCACATCCTGGTCGTCACGCGGCTGATTCCCGAGGCCGAAGGCACGACCTGCAACCAGCCGCTGGAGAAAATCCATGGCTGCGACCGCGCCGCGATCCTGCGTGTGCCTTTCCGTCAGGCCCAGGGCGAGATAGTGCGGCACTGGATTTCCCGCTTCGAGCTATGGCCCTATCTGGAAGCCTTCGCGCGCGACGTCGAGCGCGAGGCCCTGGCGCAGTTCGGTGGCCGCCCCGACCTCATCATCGGCAATTATTCGGACGGCAATCTGGTCGCCTCGCTGCTCGCGCAGCGACTGGGTGTCACCCAGTGCAACATCGCACACGCGCTGGAGCAGACCAAGTACCTGCACTCCGCCCTGTACTGGCAGGAAAACGAACCGACCTATCACTTCGCCTGCCAGTACACCGCCGACCTGATCGCCATGAACAGCGCGGATTTCATCATCACCAGCACCTATCAGGAAATCGCCGGCACGAAAAAGACCATCGGGCAATACGAAAGCTACCGCGCCTTCACGCTGCCCGGGCTCTACCGCGTGGTGCAGGGCGTCGAACCGTTCGATCCCAAGTTCAATATCGTTTCGCCGGGCGCCGACGAGCGCATCTACTTCTCTTATCTCGACGAAAGCCGCCGCCTGCGTTCGCTGCAGCCCGAAATCGAGCGCCTGCTGTTCGGCGCCGAACCGGGTGTACCCTGGCGCGGCCGCCTTGTCGATCCGGACAAGCCAGTCATCTTCACTATGGCGCGGCTGGACCGCATCAAGAACCTGGCAGGCCTGACTGACTGGTTCGGCGCCTGCGCGCGGCTGCGCGAGCGCGCCAATCTGCTGGTGATCGGCGGCCATGTCGATCCTGCGGAATCCAGCGACAACGAAGAGCAGGCGCAGATCCAGCGCCTGCACGAACTGATGGATCAGCACGGCCTCGATGGCCAGATGCGCTGGCTGGGGGCGCGCCTGGACAAGGCGATGGCGGGCGAAATCTACCGGACCGTTGCCGACCTCCACGGTGTCTTCGTGCAGCCGGCACTGTTCGAGGCGTTCGGTTTGACCCTGATCGAGGCGATGGCCACCGGCCTGCCGGTCTTCGCCACCCGCCACGGCGGCCCGCTGGAAATCATCCAGCACGGCGTTTCCGGATTCCACATCGACCCCAATGAAGGCTCAGCCGCCGCCGATGCCATCGCCGATTTCCTCGAACACTGCGCCGCCGACCCGGACACCTGGCAACGCCTGTCACGCGGCGCCATGGCACGGGTCGATGCACGTTACACCTGGCGACTCTATGCGGAACGGATGATGACCCTTTCGCGCATTTACGGCTTCTGGAAGTTCGTCAGCAACCTGGAACGCGAGGAAACCGCGCGCTATCTCCAGATGTTCTACCACCTGCAAATGCGCCCCCTCGCTGATGCAGTCTGAAGGACGCAAATGGACTTTCTTTCCACGATCCCCGGAGAACTTGGCGACTGGACAGGGCTGGCGAAATCGCTGACCCGCGTCGGCATCATCCTCGTCATCGCCTGGATCATGCTGTCGCTGTCGCGCAAGCTGATCCCCGCCCTGCGCAAGCAGCTGCAGAAGCGCACCGACGACCCTGTCCAGCTGAAGCGCCTGGAAACGCTGGGGCGTGTCTTCCGCTACACCGCCGCCGTGATCATCACCTTGATCGCCGGCATGCTGGTACTCTCCGAACTCGGCATCTCCATCGCCCCCATCCTCGCATCCGCCGGCATCGTCGGCCTCGCGATCGGCTTCGGCGCACAAAGCCTGGTCAAGGATTATTTCACCGGCTTCTTCCTGCTGCTGGAGAACCAGATCCACCACGGCGACGTCGTGGAAGTGGCCGACAAGGGCGGCCAGGTCGAGGAAATCACGCTGCGCTACATCCGCCTGCGCGACTACGAAGGCAACGTGCATTTCATCCCCAACAGCGCCATCACCACGGTCACCAACCGCAGTCGCGACTTCTCCTACGCTGTCGTCGACATCGGCATCGCCTACCGTGAGGATGCCGAGTCGGTATTCGAGGTCATGCGTGAAGTGGCCGCCGGCATGCGCGCCGACGCCATTCTTGGTCCGCTGATCCTGGAAGACCTGGAAATTGCCGGCGTAGACGCCTGGGCCGACTCGGCGGTGATCATCCGCTCGCGCTTCAAGGTGCAGCCGCTGCAGCAATGGACGGTGCGGCGCGCTTTCCTGCTGCACCTCAAGAAGGCATTCGACCGTCTCGACATCGAAATCCCCTTCCCGCACGTCACCCTTTACCCCGGCCAGGCCAAGGATGGCAGCGCACCGCCTCTTCATCTGGTCAACCAAAGCTGAAACGGAAACACCCGATGCAGGAACCCCACAAATACAAGGCCTATTCCCTCAGCAATTTCCGCAGCCTCCCGCAGATGGCAGCGTTGCCGGAGGAGATCAAGTTCGACATCGAAGTCGTCGGCCGTGTTCTCCCCTTCAAGGCCAACAACTTCGTCGTCGACCAGCTCATCGACTGGGAGCGCGCGCCCGACGACCCGATGTTCGTCCTGACTTTTCCCCAGCGCGACATGCTGCTGCCGCATCACTACGAGGAAATGGCGGCGTTGCTGAAGAGGGGCGCCGACAGCGAAGAGATCAAGGCGGCCGCCACCCGCATCCGGCTGCAGCTCAATCCGCATCCGGCCGGACAGACGAGCCACAATATTCCCACCCTCGAAGGCGAATACCTCGACGGCATGCAGCACAAGTATCGGGAAACGGTGCTTTTCTTCCCGAGCCAGGGCCAGACCTGCCACGCGTATTGCAGCTTCTGCTTTCGCTGGCCCCAGTTCGTCGGGCAGACGGAGCTCAAATTCGCCAGCCGCGAGGTGGATCGCCTGATCGCCTATCTGGAGGCCAATCCGCAGGTCACCGACGTACTGTTCACCGGCGGCGATCCCCTGATCATGTCGACACGCCACCTGGCGCAATACATCGACCCCTTGCTCGATGCCAAGCTGCCCAACCTGCGCCACATCCGTATCGGCACCAAGGCGCTCAGCTACTGGCCCTACCGGTTCCTCCGCGACGACGACGCCGACGATATGCTCGCGCTCTTCCGCAGGGTCGGTGAGCGGGGCAGGCATCTGGCATTCATGGCGCACTTCAACCACCCCCGCGAACTGGCCCCGCAAGCCGTGCGCGAGGCGATCGCTCGCATCCGCGAGACCGGTGCGGTGATCCGCACCCAGTCGCCCCTGCTGCGCCATATCAATGATGATCCGACGCTATGGGCCGACATGTGGAACCGGCAGGTCGATCTTGGCTGTATTCCCTATTACATGTTCGTCGCCCGCAACACCGGCGCCCAGCACTATTTCGGCGTTCCCCTGGTACGCGCCTGGGAAATCTTCCGCGAGGCCTACCAGCGCGTGAGCGGCCTGTGCCGGACGGTGCGCGGCCCCAGCATGTCAGCCAACCCCGGCAAGGTGCAAATATTGGGCACCAGCGAGGCCATGGGCGAAAAGGTGCTGCAACTGCGTTTCATCCAGGGTCGCAACCCGGATTGGGTCCACCGCCCGTTTTTCGCGAAGTACGACGAGCGGGCGACGTGGCTGAACGAGCTCAAGCCGGCCTTCGGTGAAAAACAGTTCTTTTACGAGAACGAACTCGAACAGTTCTATCGGGAAAACATCGAGGCCGTGCACGACGAAGATTATGAATAAAGTCTCGCCTGCTGCCGCCACGAGACCGCGGCCTTGCGGTACACAGTCGTCTCACTTGACCGCGCCGTTCCGACTTCTCGTGGCGCTTCAGGAAACGGTCCGATTCAGCCGAACAGCCCCCTGAAGAACAGCCGGATGCTGTCCCACACGCGGCGGAAGAAGCCCCCCTGCTCGACCGCTTCGAGCGCGACCAGCGGTGCCTGCATGACGATCTTGCCATCTGCACCCACCAGTTCGACGCGCCCCATCGGCGTGCCAGTGACGACGGGGGCGATGACATCACCCTCGGCCAGCACAACGCGCGTCTGGTAGTCCTCGCTCGTGGCTTTCGGCAGCGTCGCGACAAAGTCGGCTGCGACGCCGGCCTTGACGCTGCGCGCGGCGCCCTTCCAGACCTCGACGGTCTGCATGGTTTCGTCCTTCTTGTGAAAGGCCCTGCTGGTGAAGAAGTTGAAGCCGTAGCCAAGCAGTTTGGCAGTCTCGGTGGCACGAGCCTCTTCGCTTGCCGTGCCGAACACCGAAGCGATGAGGCGCATGCCGTCGCGCTCGGCGGAGGCGACGAGGCAGTAGCCCGCTTCCTCCGTGTGGCCCGTCTTCAGGCCGTCGACGCTGGCGTCGCGCCACAGGAGCAGGTTGCGGTTCGGCTGATTGATGCCGTTCCAGACGAACTCCTTTTCCTTGTAGAGCGAATAGTGCGCGGGGTCCTCGACGATGATCGCACGGGCAAGCTTCGCCATGTCCAGCGCGCTGGAGTAATGCGTGGGATCGGGCCAGCCGGCGGCGTTCGCAAAGTTCGTGTCGGCCATCCCCAGACGTTTGGCTTCCTGGTTCATCATCGACGCGAACGTTTCCTCGCCGCCGGCGATGTGCTCGGCGAGCGCAATGCTGGCGTCGTTGCCGGACTGCACGATGATGCCGCGCAGCAGATCGCTTACCGCGACCTTGTCATTGACCATCACGAACATCTTGGAGCCCCCCATGCGCCAGGCTTTTTCGCTGATGAGGACGAGGTCGGCCTCCTTGAGGCGTCCACGCTGCAATTCGAGCGCGGCGACGTGCGAGGTCATGAGCTTGGTGAGGCTGGCCGGCGGCAGGCGCTGGCTGCCATTCTGGTCGACCAGCACGGCACCGCTGGCGGCATCCATCAGGACCCAGGACTTTGCAGCGAGCGGCGGGGGGGAAGGAACAGTGGGGGCGGCCGTGGCGGCACTCGCCACCCCAAAAAACAGTACAAGGGCTTGCAGGCAATCGCGGATGGTCATGGATTCGTCATCGAGTTGAAGCAGTGCAAAACAAAACGTGCAGGCAAAGGATCCTGCACAGGCGTGAGGATAACATCGCGCAACGATCTGGCGGCAGCCCGAGCCCGCCTGTCATCCCCCTGTTAAACTCACGGGGTTCTGATTGCCCCTGCCACCATGCCGTCGCCAGCGCCCCATCGCCTGACCCGCCAGATCGTGCTTGCCATGCTCTCGGGAATCGTGTCGGGCGTCATCGTCAACCAGGTTGCCACCGCACCGTGGATACACGCGGTGCTGATCGACGGTCTGCTGCACGTGATCGGTTCCGTGTTCGTCGCGGCCCTGAAGATGATGGTGGTGCCACTGGTATTCGTCTCGCTGGTGGTCGGGGTCACGGCACTGTCCGATCTCCGGGCGCTCGGCCGGATCGGCATCAAGGCACTGGTGCTGTATCTTGCCACCACCGCGATCGCGGTGACCATCGCGCTTTCACTCGCCCATGCGGTCGGTCCGGGACTCGGCTTCGATGCCGGCGAAGCCAACGCAAGCTTCAGCGCCAAGGAAGCACCACCGCTCACCCAGGTGCTGATCGACATGGTTCCCACCAATCCGGTCGCCGCCATGGCCGAGGGAAACATGTTGCAAATCATCGTCTTCGCACTGCTCTTCGGCGTGGCCGTGACGATGTCGGGTGCGCGCGGCAAGCACGTGCTCGACCTGTTCAGGGACCTCAACACGGTGATCATGCACATGGTCGAATGGGTCATGCGGCTTGCGCCCTACGGGGTGTTCGCGCTCATCACACGCAGCTTCGCCACTCAGGGCCTGGACTTGCTGCTGCCGCTGGCAGCGTATTTCTTCACGCTCACCGCCGCGCTGGCGATCCAGCTGTTCGGTACCTATCCCCTGCTGCTGCGCCTGCTGGCCTCGCTCAACCCGCTCACCTTTCTCAGAAAGATACGCGACCCCGCCGCCTTCGCCTTTTCCACCGCGAGTTCAGGCGCCACCATCCCGGTCACCCTGCACACGGTGGAAAAGAAGATGGGTGTGAACAACAGTGTTGCCTCGTTCAGCGTGCCGCTCGGCGCCACCATCAACATGGATGGCACCGCGATGATGCAGGGAGTGGCGGCCGTATTCATCGCAAATGTCTACGCCATCGATCTCGCACTCACCGACTATCTGCTGGTGGTCCTGACGGCGACCCTGGCTTCGGTCGGTACTGCCGCAATCCCCTCGGTCGGGCTGGTGACGCTGACCATGGTGCTCAGCCAGGTCGGCCTTCCGGTGGAGGGCATTGCACTCATCATCGGCGTCGACCGCCTGCTCGACATGATGCGCACCACCGTGAACGTCACAGGCGACTGTGCGGTGAGCTGCATCGTCGCCAAGAGTGAAAATGCGCTCGACCAAGCCGTGTTCGACGACCCTCGCGCCGGCTCCGTAGAAGACGCGACACGCCGCCCCATGCCCTCCCAGACGGTTGCCTGAACCATGATCTACCACCTGCTCCGCCCCGCGCTCTTTTCGCTTGACCCCGAGGACGCGCACCGCTTCACCCTCGCCAGCCTCGACACCGCGCACCGCATGGGCCTGCTGGGCCTGCTGCCGCGGGCGACGGGCAGGCCGGTGCACGTGATGGGGATCGATTTTCCCAACCCGGTGGGCCTGGCCGCCGGCCTCGACAAGGACGGTGCGCACATCGGCGCGCTGGCGGCGCTGGGTTTCGGCTTTATCGAGATCGGCACGGTGACGCCGCGCCCGCAGGGCGGCAACCCCAAGCCGCGGCTGTTCCGCCTGCCGCAGGCGCAGGCGCTGATCAACCGCATGGGTTTCAACAATCTCGGCGTCGACAACCTGGTGAGGAACGTCGAGGCCAGCGGATTCAAGGGCGTGCTCGGCATCAACATCGGCAAGAACAAGGACACGCCGAACGAGCAGGCCGTCGACGACTATCTTGCCTGCCTCGACAAGGTCTACGCGCACGCGAGCTACGTGGCCGTGAACATTTCGTCGCCCAACACGCAGAACCTGCGCGAGTTGCAGAAGGACGAGGCACTCGACGCGCTGCTTTCCGCGATCAAGCTGCGGCAATCCGAACTCGCGCAGCGCCATGGCAAGCATGTGCCGATCGCGCTTAAGATCGCACCCGACCTCGACGACGCGCAGATCGCCGCGATCGCCGCACTCCTGATGATGCACCGCATCGACGCGGTGATCGCCACCAACACCACCATCGCGCGCGACGCGGTCGCCGGCCTGCCGAACGCTGCGGAAACCGGTGGACTTTCGGGCGCGCCGGTGCGCGCGGCGTCGACGCGCGTGGTGCGCGAACTCGCGCGCCACCTGCAGAACCAGCTGCCGATCATCGGTGTTGGCGGCATCCTCTCGGGCGAGGACGCGCGGGAAAAGATCGACGCCGGCGCCACGCTGGTGCAGCTCTATTCCGGCCTCATCTACCGCGGCCCGGAACTGGTGCGCGAATGCGTCGCGCGTCTGGCATGAGGCGCTGGCTGGCCGCGCTTGCCGCGAGCGTGCTGCTGCATGCCGCCCACGCCGCGCCCGAGCAGGCGGTGGTCACGCATTTTCCGCAGCCCGCGCTCGGCGCCGAAGACCTCGGGGTAATCGTCAACGACGACGACCCGGCGAGCGTGGCAGTCGCCGCGTACTACATTGAGAAGCGCGGCATTCCCGCTGCCAACCTGATCCACGTGCGCTTTCAGCCGGGACGCGCGACGATGCCGCGCGCGGAATTCATCAACCTGAAGCGCCGCCTCGACCGCAAGACGCCCAAGCACATCCAGGCCTACGTGCTGACCTGGACGCAGCCGTGGCGCGTCGACTGCATGTCGATCACCGCCGCGTTCGCGTTCGGCTTCGACCCGGCCTTCTGTGCGGACGGCTGCAAGCCGACACGTGAAAGCCCGTATTTCAACAGCAGCACCACGCGGCCGTTCGACGCCTACCGCGTGCGTCCGACCATGAGCCTTGCCGCCGCCAGCGTGGACGCCGCAAAGAAGCTGATCGACCGCGGCGTGGCGAGCGACGGCAGCAACCCGGACGGCACCGCCTATCTCGTCAGCACCGCGGACAAGGCACGCAACGTCCGCGCCGCCGCCTATCCGGCGTTGCGTGCGCTGCTGCACCAAGCCTTCGCCACCGAAGTCGTCGAGGCCGACCGCGTCGAGAACAAGCCCGACGTCATGTTCTATTTCACCGGGCTCGCGCAGGTGCCGGCGATCGAACGTAACACCTACCTGCCCGGCGCGATTGCCGACCACCTCACCTCCTTCGGCGGCGACCTCCTCGGCACAGGTCAGATGAGCAGCCTCGCCTGGATCGACGCCGGCGCCACCGGAAGCTACGGCACGGTAGCCGAGCCGTGCAACTTCCCCACCAAATTCCCCCAGCCCGTCCTCGTCATGGCGCACTACCTGCAGGGCGAAACGCTGATCGAGGCCTACTGGAAAAGCGTGCTGATGCCGGGCCAGGGGATTTTCATTGGCGAGCCGCTGGCGCGCCCGTTCGCCGGCGTCCATCATCACGCCGAAGGCGGCGGGCTCGCCGTGTCGGCACGCCTGCTCGTGCCCGGCCTCTACGACGTGCGCGCCGCGCCATCTATGATGGGCCCCTACCAGCGTGTCGGCCGCGTACCGGTCGCGCCCGGCACGCGCGAGATTCGCCTGCGGCAGGTACCGCCGGCGTATTACCGCTTCGAGCGGCGCGAGAGCGAAAGGGCGCGATAAGGGTTCAAGCGCCACCGCCCTTTGGGTATTCTGGAGCCTCCCAAATCGAAGCGAGGCCTGTCATGCACATCGGCATCCCCAAAGAAATCAAGAACCACGAATACCGCGTCGCGCTGACGCCGGAGGGTGCGCGGGCGCTGGTCGAGGCGGGCCACGCGGTGAGCGTGGAAACCGGCGCAGGGGCGGCGTCGGGCTTTGCTGACGACGCCTACCGCAGCGCCGGAGCGTCGGTCGCGTCCAGCGCAGCCGAGGCGTGGGCGGCGGAGCTGGTGGTCAAGGTAAAGGAGCCGCAGCCGGATGAAGTGAAGCGGCTACGTGCGGGCCAGCTGCTGTTCTGCTACCTGCATCTGGCCGCGGCACCGGCACTGGCGCGCGAGCTGATGGCGCGCGGGGTGTCGGCGATCGCCTACGAAACGGTGAGCAAGCCCGACGGCGGCCTGCCGCTGCTGCAGCCGATGTCGGACATCGCCGGGCGGCTGGCGCCACAGGTCGGTGCGCTGGGGCTGCACAAATCCAACGGCGGCTGCGGCAAGCTGATCACCGGCCTGCCCGGCGTGCCGCCGGGGCGTGTACTCATCATCGGCGCGGGCGTGGTCGGCATGAACGCGGCGCGCACGGCGGCGGGACTCGGTGCGCGGGTGACGCTGATCGACCGCAATGCCGACAAGCTCGCGCGCGCCGAAGCCCTGTTCGGCGCACGCGTGGAAACGCGTTTTTCCTCGCCCGGCGCGATCGAGGACAGCCTCGTGCACGCCGACATCGTCATCGGCGCGGCGCAGATTCCCGGCCGCCACACGCCGCGACTGATTTCGCGAGCCATGCTCGCGCGCATGCCGGCCGGCGCGGTGCTGGTGGACGTTGCCATCGACCAGGGCGGCATCGCAGAAACTTCGCGCGCGACCACGCACAGCGATCCATTCTTTGTCGTCGACGGCATCGTGCATTACTGCGTCACCAACATGCCCGGCGCGGTGGCGCGCACCTCGACCAAGGCGCTCACCCACGCCACCCTGCCCTACGTGCAGGCGCTCGCGGCACAGGGACTCGCCGCGCTGGCGACCGACCCGGGCCTGCAGGCCGGGCTGCACGTACATGCGGGGCGCATCACCCACGCGGGACTGGCGCAGGATCTGGGGTTCGATGCGTAGGCGGGGGGGGGTGTTTACCCGCGAGCGTTGGCCGATGCGACGGTCCGATCGGCCCGGGGGCGGGCTTCTACAGCGCTGTAGGAGCGGCGCCCTCGCCGCGATCACCGCCCATGGCCAGCCATTCACGTCCCAGCACGCGGCCCGTCTCGTCGAAGCGGTAGACAAGCGGCACGCCGGAGGCGATCTCGACTTTTTCCATCGCTTCGGGCGACAGGCCATCGAGGTGCATGACCAGCCCGCGCAGGGTGTTGCCGTGGCTGATGACGAGCAGGCGACGGCCGGCGGCCAGGCGCGGTGCGACGACGTCGTGCCAGTACGGCAGGGTGCGCCGCTGGCAGTCGCGCAGGCTTTCGCTGGCGGGCAGTTCGCACGAGTCGAGGCCGGCGTAATGCGGATCGAAGCGAGGATGGCGCGGGTCGTCCCGCTCCAGCGGCGGCGGCGGCTCGTGGTAGCCGCGCCACCAGCGGCGTGACGCCTCCTCGCCCCAGGTGGCGAAGATCTCGCGCTTGTTCATGCCCTGCAGCGCGCCGTAGTGGCGCTCGTTGAGTCGCCAGCTGGAAAAGAACGGAACGCCCGGTGTACGCATGGCCGCAAGCAGGGCGTCGGCGGTCTGTCGCGTGCGGACGAGCACGGAGCCGTGCACCTCGTCGAAGACGAAGCCGGCCTGCGCCAGCTTACGCCCGGCCGCAGCGGCCTCGGCAAGACCCACTTCGGTGAGCGGAATGTCGGTCCAGCCGGTGAAGCGATCGGTGAGGTTCCATTCGCTGTGGCCGTGGCGCAGCAGCACGGTCCATGGCGCGTGGGCGCTCATTCCGGCGGCTCCGCAAGCACCTCGTGCAGGTGGTGGCGATCGCCCCACGCCTCCAGATGCCAGCCCTGGCCATCGAAGTGGAACCAGTTGAGCGCGCAGTTGGGAATCTTGAAGTCGCGCGGGGTATCGAGCGGGCGGCCGGTGGCGCGACGATAGAGGATGTCGAGCACCCCGCTGTGGGTGACTGCCGCAAGGGTCTGTCCGCTGTGGTGCCGCACCATCCAGTCGACGCCCTCGGCCACCCGCGCGGCGAAGCCGTGCAGGGATTCGCCGGTCTCGAAATCGTAGTCGGGATCCCGTGCCAGATACCGCGCATGCGCCTGCGGATAGCGTTCGGCCCCCTCGGCGGCGGTGATGCCCTGGAAAATGCCGTAATGCCGCTCACGCAGTTGCGGCAAAGGCTTGACCACGTGGTCCTCGCGCTGCGCAAGAATCTCCGCAGTCTGCGTCGCCCGCGCAAGGTCGCTGCTGTAGATCGCGTCGAAGCGATGGTGCGCGGCGTTGAAAGCCATCGCCAGCGCCTGGGCGCGTCCGATTTCATTGAGGGCAATGTCGGTATGCCCCTGGATGCGCTTCTCCACGTTCCAGTCGGTCTCGCCGTGGCGAATGAAGCAGATGCGGGTGGGGTGGGGTCGGGGAACGTGGTGCATGCGGAACGGCGCACAGGAACCGGCGATCAGTCCGGCTGCATGAGATCGATCTGGAAACGTGGCTCGTAGGGCGGCACGTTGCACTCGATGATGTCGGACGGCGCGACGTCGAGACGCACGCCAACGATATCGGTGCGAACCGGCAGCCGCGCGACGCCGCGGTCGACCAGCACCACCGTGCGGATTTCGGCGGGCTGCTTTCCGGCGATGTACTGTACGGCACGCAACAGCGAGTGTCCGCGATACATCACATCGTCGACGACGAGCACGGTGTAGCCGTCGAGGTCGAGGCTGGCGTGCTCGGGGTTCTCGGTGAGCTGGGTTTCGGGGTGCAGCAGCCTGAGGTCGTCGGCGTAACGCTTGATCTGCAGGTCGAGGCGCACGCAGTCGGTGAGGCCATAGTCCCGCACCAGGCGCGCGTGCAGGCGGTCGGCGAGCGGCGCGCCGCGGCGCAGGATGCCGATGACGGCGACGCGGCTGCGTCCGGTGATCAGGCCGGCGGCCTGGCGCACCATGTCGCCGATCACGTCTTCGAGCTGCTCGGCGTCATACAGACAGGTGCGCCGCCCCACCGGCGGCTCGGCTGGCTTGACCATGGCGTCAGGCGGTACGCGAGTAGCGCGGCTTGTCGGTCGCGGCTTCCTTGAGATAGCGGTCGAAGCACATGCCGATGTTGCGCAGGAACAGGCGGCCGACGGCCGTCACTTCGATGCGCGCGCCGTCGAGGCGCACAAGACCGTCGTCGGCGAGCGGACGCAGGTCCTTGAGCGCGTCGGCGAAATACGCCGCGGCGTCGATACCCCATTCCGTACCGAAGGTAGCGAGATCGAGTTCCAGGTCGCACATGACGCGGGTGATCGCCTCGCGCCGGATGCGGTCGTCGAGGCTCAATTTGATGCCGCGCTCGACGGCGAAGCCCGTGGCGGTGACGCGCGCCTCGTAGGACTTGAGGCCCTTCTCGTTCTGCATGTAGACGTCGACGGTCTGGCTGATGCTGGACGCGCCGAAGGCGAGGATGTCGCAGTGCTTGTGCGTGGTGTAGCCCTGGAAGTTGCGCCACAGCGTCTTGTTCTGCTGCGCGCGCACCAGCTCGTCTTCCGGACGGGCAAAGTGGTCGAGGCCGATGTTGACGTAGCCGGCAGCGCCGAGTCTTTCGTTGACGGCCTGCTGCAGCGCGAGGCGGGTGGCGAAATCGGGCAGGTCGGCTTCGTTGATCAATTTCTGGTGCTTCTTGATCCACGGCACATGGGCGTAGGCGAACACCGCGAGGCGGTCGGGCGCCCAGGCGACGACGCGATCGAGGGTTTGGCGGAAGCTCTCGACCGTCTGTTTCGGCAGACCGACGATGAGGTCGAGGTTGATGCTGGAGAAGCCGAGTTCGCGCGCCCAGTCAACCACCTGGCGAATGAGGAATTCCGACTGGATGCGGTTGACCGCTTCCTGCACGGTGGGATCCATGTCCTGCACGCCGAAGGACACGCGGTTGAAACCGTTCTCACGCAACGCGACGAGATGCTCGCGGGTGAGTTCGCGCGGATCGACCTCGCAGCTGATCTCGGCGTCGGGTGCGAGCTTGAAATGGCCCCGCATGCGTCCCATCAGCGCGCGGATGTCGTCGGGGTGCAGGTAGGTCGGGGTGCCGCCGCCCAGGTGCAGCTGCCGCACGATTCGCTGCGGGTCGACGCGTGCCGCGGTCGCGGCCATTTCGCGCTCCAGCGCGGCCAGATAGGGAACGGTCTTGCTGTAGTCGCGCGTGGCGACCATGTTGCAGCCGCAGTAGTAGCAGAGCGAGTCGCAGAACGGGATGTGTGCGTACAGCGAAATGCCGCGCTCGGGCTGCATCGCGGCGAGCGCATCGAGCCAGTCGGCCTCGCGGTAGCCGGTATGGAAGTAGGGCGCGGTGGGGTACGAGGTGTAACGCGGGCCCGCCACGCTGTATTTCTGGAGCAGTTCCAGTGTCGTCGAGCTCATCTTGGTGCCTTCAAGTTTCGCATGGCAAAGGGTCTTTATTAACACAGCGCAGCCGTCAAATCCAGCCCGCGCGCCCCGGCACGGCGACCTCAGGGCACTGAAAGGCGCAGCGCGGCGAAGTCGTCACTGAACAGTACGAACTCGTCGCCGGAGGCGAACTGCCAGCCCTCGAAGTGACCGAAATCAGTGCTGGAACGCGGCGACAGTTCGAGGTTGAAGCGCTTGGCCAGTGCGCGGGTCGGGTTGCGCACCGCAAGTACCACGGAGAGATAGCGATCACTGCTGTTCTCGATCACGGCCACCAACCCGCGCCCCAGCATCGAAGCGCGGAAACCGATCACGACCGGCAGCGGTGGCTTGGCCGATACCACCGCCTGAAGGTCGGATTCCTTGTAGGCGAGTTGCGCCTTCAACTGCTCGATCTCGCGCTGGTTCTCGGTCAGAAGATTGCGTGCCTCGACCAGGTAGCGTTCGGTCTGTTGGCGTTGTTCCACTTCCTTCGAGAGGCGTCGCTTGACATCGCCAAGATCGACATTGAGCAGAAAGGCATACAGGCCCAAGCCACCGGCCACCAGCAGCAACAGCACATTGAAGCTGACCGATGCGATCAGCCAGCGCCGACGCGTGTCGGCAGAACTGCGGGGGCTGGTCTCGCTCTGCATGCGCTAACCGGTGTTTCGCATGCCCGCGGCAATCGCGTTGATCGAACGCTTCAGGGGCGTCAGCCAGGAGTCCTGCTCGACTTCCGCCACACCCCCGCTACGGTAGCGCTTCAGCATCCGCACCTGGATATGATTGATCGGGTCGATGTAGGGACGCCGCCGCGACAGTGACAGCGCCAGCGGCTGGTTGTCTTCGAGGAGTGCAGCGATCTGAGCCACCTGCCGCACCCATTCGACAGTCAGCCCGAATTCGTCGACGATAGCCCGGTAGACGCGCTGCGCATTGGGATGTTCGCACAGCCGTGCGTATTCCTCGGCGATCTCGAGGTCTGCCTTGGTCAACGCCATCTGCACGTTGGACAACAACCCACGGAAGAACGGCCACTCACGGTGCATCGCCTGCAGTTGCGCGAGCGCATCGGGGTGCGCATCGGCGAAGCGTTTCAGCGCGCTGCCGATGCCATACCACGCGGGCAGGGTGTGGCGCGACTGCGCCCAGCCGAACACCCAGGGGATCGCACGGATCGAGCCGAGCGATCGATCGGCCTTCTTGCGGTGCGACGGCCGGCTGCCTATGTTGAGCTTGCCGATCTCGGCAACCGGCGTGCTCTCGTAGAAATAATCGATGAAGCCTTCCATGCCAAGCAATCCACGGTAGGCGTCCTCGCCAGCCGCCGCGATGTCGCGCAT
The DNA here is from genome assembly GCF_024708915.1 of Thiobacillus sp. The sequence continues at coordinate 62,883 of NZ_JANJXQ010000003.1, read as the reverse complement.
GTTGGTGAGAAATTCTTCCGGATAACACACCTCGCTCTGCGCCAGCGCAGTGGTGCTCGCCTTCATCAGGCCGGTGACACCCATGCCGATCTCGTAACTGGCCGTCTCCGGATTGCCGTATTTGTAGTAAAGCATCTCGCCCTGCTCGGTGAACTTGATCTCGCCGTTCACGGTGCCAGGCGGCTGCGACAGGATCGCGTCGTGGGTGGGGCCGCCACCGCGGCCAACGGTACCGCCACGACCATGGAACAGCCGGCACTCGACACCGTGTCGGCGCGCCAGCGCAATGATCGAAAGCTGTGCCTGGTAGAGATTCCAGTTGGATGCCAGGATGCCACCGTCCTTGCATGAGTCCGAATAGCCGAGCATGACTTCCTGGCGATTGCCGTTGGCCGCCACGAGTCCACGGTAGACCGGGTTCGACAGTAGCTGATCGAGGATCGCCTGGCTGCGCTGCAGGTCGTCAACCGTTTCGAACAGCGGCGCGACGAGGATCCGGCAGGCCCAGCCATCCCCCGTGTGCCCCGCCAGCCCGACCAAGCGCGCCAGCAGCATGACTTCCATGACGTGTGAAGCGCTGTGGGTCATGGAAATGACGTAGGCACCGAACACATCATCGCCGATCTCCGCCTGCAGCTTGGCCATGCGGCGGAACACCGCAAGCGTCTCGCGCGCCTCGTCGTCGAGGCGTGCGTCGTCGAACTCGATCGGGTCGATGTGGCCGATCCACGCCGCGAGCCGCTGCAGGCGTGCAGCCTCGTCGGCGCCTGCATAGTCAAAATCGGGGTCGATCTGCTTCAGGATCGCTGTAGCGGCACGTGTGTGCACGGTCGATTCCTGGCGGATGTCGAGTTGCAGCAGGTGAAAACCGAAGCTTTCCACCAGACGGATCAGCCCCTGCAGGTGCTGCACCGCAACGATGCGGTCGCCGTGGCTGATGAGTGAGTGGCGCACGAGATGAAGATCATGCAGGAAGGCAGCGGCGTTCTCATACGCGAGATGCGAGGTAAAACTCGGCACACCCGCCAGCGCCTGCCGAATGTACGCGAGATTGGCGTCCAGCCGTGCGAGCATCAACGCCGCCATGCGCCGATAGGGTTCGCGGCTGTAGAGCTGGACTGCGGTCCCGCGAAACACCTGCTCGCCGAATGCGTCCTCGTAAGCGCGTAGCCGTTCGAGGAAATCCGCCGCCGGCGTGCACCAGCCGCTGCTGTGGGTGAGTGTCTGCTTGAGCTCGAGCACGCGTGCGCGGTATTCAGTGAGCGCCTCCTGCATCTGCCGATGGACGGTCCACTCGGTCACATCGGCGGTCACGAAGGGATTGCCATCGCGGTCGCCACCGATCCAGGAACCGAAACGGATGAAGCTCGGAACGCGGATGACCGCATCGCCCTCCGGTGTAGTGCCGTAGTGCTTGCGCAGCGCCCTCTCGAAAAACTGGTAGGCACGCGGCACCGCCTCGAACAGGCTCTCGCGCACGTAATAGAGGCCATTGCGCACCTCATCGCGTACTTCAAGTTTGGCACTTCGCAATTCGTCGGTGCGCCACATCACCTGGATTTCGGCGGCGAGCTGGCTTTCCAGTTCGCGACGGTCGTTGATCCCCAGCGTGGAATGGTAAAGCTGGTCGCAAATCAGGAAGATGCGGCGCATACCCTCCATCACCGCACGGCGGCGCGCTTCGGTGGGGTGGGCCGTGAACACCGGCGCATAGTGAAGGCGATCGACCATGCTCTGCAGCGTGGCCACGGAAATACCCTGCGCGCGGAATTGCTCCAGCGTGCGGTCGAACGAACCTTCCCACAGCGCGAGGCTGTGCGACAGCAGGCGGCGTCGGTTGCGGTATGCGTAACTTTCCTCGGCGACATTGACCAGCATGAAGTAGCTGGAAAAAGCGCGCACGACGAGTTCCACCTTCTCCGCGGGCATGGCGTCGATCATCGCCATCAGCTCGGAGCGGCGCTGCTGGTCTTCGTGCTGGTGCAGCTCGGCGAAGCCGCGGCGCAACGTTTCCACCGCCTCGAACACCTCCTCACCGGCGAACTGCAGCAGTACCTGTCCAAGCAACGTGCCCAGGAGCTTGACCTGGGCACGCAGATCGTCATCCGTCAGCAGGGTCTGGGAGTCGTTCATGAACAATCAACCAATCCGGTTAGGCAAAGTTTTGGATTCTCGCACATTGAGACAGGTCACCCAACCGCACGGCGTGCATTGCGAAACATGCGCAACCACGGTCCGGCGCCCTGCATGTCGTCGGGTTTCCACGACAGCTGGGCGGCACGGAACACCCGCTCGGGATGCGGCATGAGAATGCCGAAACGGCCGTCTGACGTGGTGAATCCGGTCAGCCCCCAAGGCGAGCCATTGGGGTTGTATGGATAGGTTTGTGCCGGTACGCCGTCATGGTCGACATAGCGCAGCGTCGCATATGCCGCGGCTGCGTGTGCTGCCTCGCGGAACACTACCCGCCCCTCGCCGTGCGATACCGCGATCGGCATTGCGGAACCGGCCATGCCCGCAAAGAATATGGAGGGCGAGTCCAGCACTTCGACCTGCACGAAGCGCGCTTCGAACTGCTCCGACAGGTTGCGCTCGAAGCGAGGCCACGCCTCCGCACCGGGAATGAGGTCGTGCAACTGGCTCATCATCTGGCAGCCGTTGCATACGCCCAACGCAAAGGTATCGGCACGGCCGAAAAAGGCCGAAAACTCGTCCCGCGCGCGCGGGTTGAACAGGATAGACTTGGCCCAGCCCCCACCCGCGCCGAGCACGTCACCGTAGCTGAAGCCGCCGCAGGCGGCGAGACCGGCGAAACCGGCGAGGCTGACGCGGCCGGACAGGATATCGCTCATGTGAACGTCGACTGCGGCGAAGCCGGCGGCATCGAACGCAGCCGCCATCTCGACCTGACCGTTGACGCCCTGCTCGCGCAGCACCGCGACGCGCGGCCGTGCGCCGCTGGCGATGAAGGGCGCGGCGACATCCTCGTCGGAATCGAAGGTGAGCGCATAGTGCAGGCCGGGATCGGCCGCGTCCGCATGGGTGGCAAACTCCTCCTCCGCGCACGCCGGGTTGTCACGCAGCTTCGCCATCTCGCAGCTGGTGCGCGCCCAAGCGCCTTGCAGATCGGTACGCGCCTCGTCGAGAATTATCCGTTCCTTGCGACGGATACGCACACGGTCGGTGGCATTCGGCTCGCCGATGACAAAAAACTCGGCGCGCAGGCCGGCATCGAAGAAAGCCCGCATCACCGCCGCGGTGTCCGTCCGGCGCACCTGCAGCACGGCTCCTGTCTCCTCGCTGAAGAGGACGTTGAAAATGCGCTCGGTATAACCGCGCGTGTCCGCGTCGACCGGTTCGGGCAATCCTTCATCCTCGACGTCCAGGCGGATCTTTTCGGAGCACAGTTCGTCGACATCGACGTCGATCCCGCAATGGCCTGCGAAGGCCATCTCGCACAGCGCGGCGAAGAGTCCGCCGTCAGAGCGATCGTGATAGGCGAGCAGCTTGCCCGCACCATTGAGCGCCTGAACGGTGTCGAAAAAGGCGGCGAGCAGCGCGGGCGCCGGCGCATCCGGGCAGCGGTCGCCGACCTGCTTGAACGCCTGCGCGAAGCTCGATGCGCCCAGACGGTTCCTGCCCAGACCGAGATCGATGAGGACGAGGTCGGTGTCGCCGGCGTCGGTGCGCAGCTGGGGCGTCAGGTGCCGCGTCGCATCCGGCGTGATGGCAAACGCCGAAATCACCAGCGAGATCGGCGAAGTCACCGACTTCTTCTCCGCACCCTCCTGCCACACCGACTTCATGCTCATCGAATCCTTGCCGACCGGAATCGACACGCCGAGTGCCTGGCAATACTGCGATACGGCGGCGACGGTATCGAACAGCGCGGCATCCTCGCCGGGGTGCCCCGCCGGCGCCATCCAGTTGGCCGACAGCTTCACCTTGCCGAGACCGTCGATGCGCGCGGCGGCAAGGTTGGTGATCGCCTCGACAACCGCCATGCGTCCCGACGCGGGCGCGTCGATCAGCGCCATCGGCGCACGCTCGCCGATGGAGAACGCCTCGCCCTGCGTGGTGCGGTAGCCCGCCAGGGTGATGGCGCAGTCCGCCACCGGCACCTGCCACGGCCCCACACACTGGTCGCGCGCGGTCAGCCCGCCGACGCTGCGGTCGCCGATGGAAATCAGAAACATCTTGGAGGCCACGCCCGGCATCGCAAGCACGCGGTAGACGGCATCCTTCAGTTCGATGCCGTCGAGCGCGAGCGGCGCGGGCAAGGCTGGCTGGTGCACCACGTCGCGCGTCATCTTCGGCGGTTTTCCGAGAATGACGTCGAGGCCGACGTCGACCGGCGCGTTGCCGAAATGGCGGTCGGTCACCAGCAGGTGGTTCTCCGCGGTGGCCTCGCCCAGCACCGCGAACGGGCAGCGCTCGCGCTCGCAGATCGCGCGGAACTCATCCAGGCGCCCGGGCGGAATCGCCAGCACGTAGCGCTCCTGCGCCTCGTTGCACCAGATCTCGCGCGGCGACATGCCGGATTCCTCCGACGGCGCGGCGCGCAGTTCGAAGCGTCCGCCGCGGCCACCACCGTGCACCAGTTCAGGCAGCGCATTGGACAGACCGCCGGCGCCGACGTCGTGAATGGATAGGATGGGGTTGGCCTCACCGAGTTGCCAGCAGCGGTCGATCACTTCCTGCGCGCGCCGCTCCATTTCAGGATTACCGCGCTGCACCGAGTCGAAGTCGAGGTCGGCGGCATTCGCGCCGGTGTCCATCGACGAGGCGGCGCCGCCACCCAGCCCGATCAGCATGCCCGGACCACCCAGCTGGATGAGCAGCGTGCCGGTGGGCAGCAGCTTCTTGTGCACGTGGTCGGCGCGGATGCTGCCGACACCGCCCGCCAGCATGATGGGTTTGTGGTAGCCGCGGCGCTGCCCCGCCACGGTTTCCTCGAAGGTGCGGAAATAGCCGGCGATGTTGGGGCGACCGAATTCGTTGTTGAATGCCGCCGCACCGATCGGGCCTTCGAGCATGATCGCGAGCGGGCTGACGATGCGGTCGGGCTTGCCGTAGGCCTCCGCCTCCCAAGGCTGGGTGTAGCCGGGAATGTCGAGATTGGAAACGGAGAAGCCGCACAGGCCCGCCTTGGGCTTGGAACCGATGCCGGTCGCGCCCTCGTCGCGTATCTCGCCGCCGCTGCCGGTCGCAGCGCCAGGGAAAGGCGAAATGGCGGTGGGATGGTTATGCGTCTCGACCTTCATCAGCACGTGAGTCAGCTCACTGCTGTAGGCGTAGCTGCCGTCCGCGCGCGGATAGAAACGCTGGGTCTCGGCGCCCTCGATCACCGATGAATTGTCTGAATACGCCACCACCGTGCCGCCGGGATGCGCGGCGTGGGTGTCGCGGATCATGCCGAACAACGAGCCCGCCTGCGCCACGCCGTCGATCACCCAGTCGGCATTGAAGATCTTGTGACGGCAATGCTCGGAATTGGCCTGCGCGAACATCATCAGCTCGACGTCGGTAGGGTTGCGCCCCATGCGGGTGAAGTTGTCGACCAGGTACTCGACCTCGTCGTCCGACAGCGCGAGGCCGAGTTCGCGGTTGGCGGCTTCCAGCGCGCCCCGGCCGCCCGCGAGGATATCCACGCGCGTGAGCTCCCGCGGCGCCACATGGCGGAACAGCTGATCGACGTCGGCAAGCGTCATCACCGCCTCGGTCATGCGGTCGTGCAGGAGCGGCAGCAGGCGCGCGCGCGCGTCGTCCGACAGCGGCCGGCCGGCGGCATCCCGCACGTGATAGGCAACGCCCCGCTCGATGCGGCGGATGTTGCCGAGGCCGCAGTTGCGGAGAATATCGGTGGCTTTCGACGACCACGGCGAGATCGTGCCGGGGCGCGGTGTGACGAGGATCAGCGGGTCGTCGGCAGTCGGCGTATCGGTCGGCGTACCGTAATCAAGCGCCTGTTCCAGCTGGGCCCGCTGCGCGGCGTCGAGCGCGCCCTCCACTTCGAGAAAATGCCAGTGGCGCGCCGCCAGCGTACCCAGGTCGAGGCCCCGCGCCGCCGCCTCACGGCGGATCTTGTCGAGACGGAACGGTGACAGCGCGGCTGCGCCGGGGAGGGAGACGAGGGCAGGCATGAGCGTCTTTGCGAACGGGCAAAGGCGCTATTTTAGCCGATCCCCCTTCGGCTCGCCGGGCGGCTCGCTCCGTTGCTCCGCCCGACGCCGCCACTGGTCGAGGCAGTCGAGTCCGCAGAAATGGTGCACATAATCCTGCGCGTCGGCCAGATTGATCGAATCGGGCGGCACTTCCACCAGACAGACCGCACACGTCAGCACTGTGCAGACGGCATCGTCGGAGCAGGTGGCCACCGGCGCGCCCGCAGGAGTTCGAGGTGGGGTTTCCATGACGCTTCCTCCGGATCGGAGCAATGAACTCAGTCTAGTCCATCGGACCGCGCCTGCTAAGATTCCGCCATCCGGTCCGCAACCCCGCTCATGCCGCTCGCACCCGCCTCGCCGCCGCTCTTCAACGCCGCTGACATCCAGGCCATCGACCGGGCCTGGGCGGCGGCGCACCCGGACACGCCCCTGATGCCGCGCGCAGGCGCGGCAACGGCCGAACTCGCCGCCGCGCTCGCCGCCGACACCGGCGAGCCGGTGCTGCTGCTGGCGGGGCCGGGCAACAATGGCGGCGACGCGGTGGTCGCGGCCCGGCTGCTGCGGACCCAGGGCTTTCGCGTGGTGCTGGTGAGCCGTGCCGACCCCGCGCGCCTGCCACCGGACGCTGCGCGCGCGTGGACCGGATGGCTGCAAGATGGCGGTACAGTGCTGCCGGACATTCCCGGCACGCAGCGCTTCGGCCTGGTCGTCGACGGGCTGTTCGGCGTCGGCCTCGAACGCAATATCGAAGGCGAGCTGGCGCGCTGGATCGCCGCGGTCAACGCCATGGACTGCCCGACCCTCGCGCTCGACGCGCCGAGCGGGCTCGACGCCGACACCGGGACGGTGCGCGGCTGCGCCGTGCGCGCCGACCACACGCTCACTTTTCTCGGCCTGAAACCCGGCCTGCTCACCGCCGACGGTCCGGACCATGCCGGCACGCTGCATCTCGACACGCTCGGCGTCGACACCCTGCCCGCTACACCCGGTATCGCGCTGACCCAACTGGAGCGCCGCCATCGGCTGCCACCGCGCCTGAAGAACAGCCACAAGGGGTCGTTCGGCCATGTCGGCGTGATCGGTGGTGCGCCGGGGATGGTCGGCGCCTGCCTCATCGCCGGCCGCGCGGCGCTGGCACAGGGCGCCGGGATGGTGACGGTCGGCACGCTCGATGAGCGCCTCGTCGTCGATTACGGCGAGCCGCGGCTGATGCTCGCCACACCGGAGTCGCTGGCCGCCACTCCGCCTGGCGTACTGGTGATCGGCCCCGGGCTGGCGCAGACAACGCGCGCGCATGCGCTGCTGTCCGCCGCACTCGATGCGCCCGGCCCCCTGCTGCTGGACGCCGACGCGCTCAACCTGCTCGCCATCGATGCCGAACTCGCAGGGCACGTCGCACACCGCACTGCGCCCACGCTGCTCACCCCGCATCCAGGCGAAGCGGCGCGCCTGCTCGGCACCTCGGTCGCGGCGATTCAGGAAAGCCGGATCGAAGCGGCGCTGCGGCTAAGCACACAGTACCGTGCGCACATCGCGCTCAAGGGCGTGGGGACCGTGATCACCCATCCGGACGGCCGCTATGCGATCAACACCACGGGCGGGCCGTGGTTGGCGCAGGCGGGCTCCGGCGACCGCCTCGCCGGCATGGCGGCGGCGCTGATCGCGCAGGGGCTGGCTGCGGGCGACGCGCTCGAAACTGCCGTCTGGCTGCACGGCCAGCCCGGCGGCTGATTCAGCAAACGCGTTGTTTCAGGTAGGCAGCGAAGTCCTCGCTGACTTCGCTGTGCTTGAGGGCGTATTCCACCGTCGCCTGCAGGTAGCCGAGCTTGCTGCCGCAGTCGTAGCGGATGCCGTCGTAGGCGTAGGCCAGAACCTGTTGTTCCTTCAAGAGCGCCGCGATGGCGTCGGTCAACTGGAACTCGCCGCCCGCACCGGGCTTGAGATGCTGGATATGGTGGAAGATGCGCGGGGTGAGAATGTAGCGCCCCACCACGCCGAGTGTCGACGGTGCCTCCTCCGGCTTCGGCTTCTCGACGATGGCATTCACCCGCGACACCCGCTCCGCCATGGGGCTGGCATCGACGATGCCGTAGGATGCCGTCTCCTCCGGGGCCACCTGCTGCACGCCGAGCACCGAGCACTGGTAATAACTGTACTGGTCGACCATCTGCTTCATCACGGGAGGATTGCCATCGATGAGGTCGTCGGCGAGGATGACCGCAAAGGGTTCATTCCCGACCACAGGCTGCGCACACAGCACCGCATGGCCCAGCCCCAGCGCCTCGGCCTGGCGGATGTAGATGAAGTTGACGTGGTTTGGGCGGATCGACTGCACGAGTTCCAGCACCCGCTTCTTGCCGCGCGTTTCCAGTTCGGTTTCCAGTTCGTAAGCCTTGTCGAAGTGGTCTTCGACCGTGCGCTTGGTACGGCTGCTGATGAAGATGATGTCGGTGATGCCGGCTTCCATCGCCTCCTCCACCGCGTACTGGATCAGCGGCTTGTCGACGATGGGCAGCATTTCCTTGGGGCTGGCCTTGGTGGCCGGCAGGAAGCGGGTGCCCAGCCCCGCGACCGGAAATACGGCTTTGGTTACTTTTTTCATGTCTCTTCCCTACATTCCTCTTGTTCAGAAATCAAATTGCTGTTGTGTTCTGTTGTCGGGTTCCAGCAAGGCCAGCAGCGCCGCCTCGTCGAGGATTGTCACCCCGAGTTCCTGCGCCTTCGCCAGCTTGCTGCCCGCGTCCTCGCCCGCCACCACGTAGTCGGTCTTCTTCGACACCGAGCCCGCCACTTTGCCGCCCGCGGCTTCGATGCGTTCCTTGGCAACCTCGCGCGTCAGCGTCGGCAAGGTGCCGGTCAGCACCAGTGTCTTGCCCGCAAGGATACCAGCCGATTGTTGCACCCCCGCGGATTCCGGCCAGTGCACACCCGCGGCGCGCAGTCGCCCCACCACGTCGAGGTTGTGCGGTTCGGCGAAGAACTGGACGATGGATTGGGCCACAATGGGGCCCACCTCCCGCACCGTCATCAGGTCTTCGGCCGTTGCCGCGACCAGTCTGTCGAGTTCGCCGAAGTGCCGTGCCAGATCCTTGGCAGTGGCCTCTCCTACATTGCGGATCCCCAATGCAAAAATAAAGCGCGCCAGCGTGGTGGACTTGCTGGCTTCTATCGCTGCAAGCAGGTTGGCCGCGGACCTTTCCGCCATGCGATCAAGTCTGGACAGCGTTTCCGCATCAAGACGATACACATCCGCGGGTGTGCGCACCAGCCCACGGTCAACCAGTTGCTCGATCAGTTTGTCGCCCAGGCCCTCGATGTCCATCGCGCGGCGTGATGCGAAATGCAGCAAGGCCTGCTTGCGCTGCGCCGGGCAATACAAGCCGCCGGTGCAGCGCGCAGCGGCCTCGCCCTCCAGGCGCACGACATGCGAGCCGCACTCGGGACAGACCGGATGGCTTTGCAGGATATCGAAGCGCGGCGGCGCCGGCTGCGGCCGCCGATCCAGCACCACGGCGACGACTTCCGGAATGACGTCGCCGGCACGCCGCACGATGACCGTATCACCCACGCGCACGTCCTTGCGGTCGATCTCGTCCTGGTTGTGCAGCGTGGCGTTGGTCACCGTCACGCCACCCACGAACACCGGGACGAGCCGCGCGACGGGCGTCAGTGCGCCGGTGCGGCCGACCTGCACCTCGATCGCCTCGACCACAGTGAGCTCCTCCTGCGCCGGATATTTGTGCGCCACCGCCCAGCGCGGCTCGCGCGTAACGAAGCCCAGGTCGCGCTGCAGATCGAGACGGTTCACCTTGTACACCACACCGTCGATATCGAAAGGCAACTGGTCGCGGCGTGCCGCAATCTCGGCATGGAAGGCGACCAGCTCATCCGCGCCGCGGCAAACCCGGCGCTCGGCACATACCGGCACGCCCAGCTTCACCAGGGCGTCGAGCGTGGCGCTGTGCGTCGCCGGCGCATCGCGCCAGCCCTGCACCTCGCCCAGGCCGTAGGCAAAAAAGGACAGCGGGCGCTGCGCGGCAATCGCCGGATCAAGCTGGCGGATGCTGCCGGCCGCGCCGTTGCGCGGGTTCACCAGGGTAGGCTTGCTCGCCTCGCGCTGCTTCGCGTTGTAGCGCTCGAAATCGTCGCGCCGCATGTAAACCTCGCCGCGGACCTCGAGCACCGCCGGGGGGGTGTCGGTATGCAGGCGCAGCGGAATGGCGCGCACGGTGCGCACGTTCTGGCTGACTGCCTCGCCGGTCTCGCCGTCCCCGCGGGTGGCCGCGGCGACCAGCACGCCCTGCTCGTAGCGCAGGTTGATGGCGAGCCCATCGAACTTCAGCTCGGCATGGTATTCAACCGGCGCGTCATCGCTGGCAAGTCCCAGTTCCTTGCGCACCCGCGCGTCGAACGCGCGCGCGCCCGCCGCGGTCGTGTCCGTCTCGGTGCGGATCGACAGCATCGGCACTGCATGGCGCACCTTGGGAAATTCGTCGAGCGGCTGACCGCCGACGCGACAGGTCGGTGAATCGGGCGTGGCGAGTTCGGGGTATTCGGCTTCCAGCGCTTGCAGTTCGCGGAACAGGCGGTCGTATTCCGCGTCCGGAACCGTCGGGGCGTCGAGAACGTAGTAGGCGTAGTTGTGTCGCTCGATCTCCTGGCGCAGCGCCGCAGCGCGCGCCAGGATGTCGGGCGAAGCCATCAGGCGAACAGGCGCAGTGCCCGCCGCGAGCCGGAGGGAACGCCGCGCGCTTCCATGCGTTCATAGATCTGCGCGAGCTGGACGCGGATTTTCTCGATACCCGTGTCGGTCAGCGGACGCAGGTTGTCGTCGACCAGGATGCCGCCGACCTCGTTGGCGAGCTTACGCCCGAACGCAACCATGCTGTCGAACACCTTGAGACCATCGGGCACCCGCGGCACGTCGAACTGCAGCGTCACGCCCTGCGACGCCTGGCCCTCCTGCACGTCGGCCGTGAAAGGCTCGGCGTCGTGGTTGCACAGGGCATACAAGGGTTCGCTACGGCTATCGAGCAACTGGAAAACACCATCGGCGCCGAGCACCATACCATTGGCCGTCGCCTCGGCGATGATGCGTGCCAGGTTGACTGTGCCTTCGCCACGCGCCATGACGTTCAAGCCGATCAGCACGTCGACGTCGACACAAAAACGGTCGATCGCCTGCGCGCGCTCGATCGCCTCGGCGACGTCGTCGCAGGCGATGCGCAGGCCGTGCGCCTGCGCCGTCGCCTGCAGCAACTCACACAGTGAACCCAGCTGTTCGGCCTGCACCGCGCCATTGCGATCGGCCAGCTGCATGGTCACGACCGCCTGCTGGTAATGCACATCGCGCCAGGGCTGTACCTCTTCCCAGTTGCTGGCGCCAACGGGCAGTCCGGACCAGCGCACTGCCTTGCCCAGGACCCGCGACTGGTTGAAGGCGTCGGCGAAGACGTTGGCCAGCGCGCCATCGCAGCCGAGGCGAACACGGTATTCGATGAGCTCGTCGTAGGGTGCGGGCGGCACGTTCGCCGCGGGCGCCGCGGCAGGTGGCACTGGCGTGCGCGGAGCCAGCGTCTCGGGCACCGGTTCCATGTCGATATGCAGCCGCGGCTCGCTGGCCTCGGCCACCTCGGGCACCGCAGCGGCGTCGAACGACGGCTCGCGCAGCGCCGGCTCGACACGTCCCTGGGACTCGCGCGGTGTCACCACCGGCTGTGCCAGCGGATCGACGGAGGGTGCCTGAAAGGCGGCCTCGGCCTGCCTGCGAAAGCGTCGTTCCTGGACCCAGTTGAACAGCACCACTGCCACCACAACGGCGGCCCCGAGCACCAGCAACCAGATTTGCAATTCACTCATGCCTGTTTCCTGACGGAACGGTTGTAGCCGGCACCACGCGGACGAACCATTCGTCCGGGGCCACCATGCCCAGCTCATTGCGTGCGCGTTCCTCGATCGCGTCGCGCCCCTGCTTGAGATCGCCCAGCTCGGCGACGAGCCCGGCGTTGCGGATCTGCAGACGCTGGTTGAGCACCTGCTGCACCTCGATCTGCCGTGCGCCCGTACGCACCTTCAGCCAGCCGCCCTCGCCCAGCCACAGCGGATACTGCAGCAGCACGATGGCGGCGCCCAGCGCCCAGGTCAGGCCCTGGCTGCGTATGCGAGCGATCCAGTCAGCCGCGCTGGCGGAACGCATCGCGTCCGGGGTAGCTCGCCGCCTCGCCGAGTTCTTCCTCGATGCGCAGCAGCTGGTTGTACTTGGCCATGCGGTCGGAACGCGACAGCGAACCGGTCTTGATCTGGCGCGCGTTGGTGGCGACGGCAAGATCGGCAATGGTGGTGTCCTCGGTCTCGCCCGAACGGTGCGAGATCACCGCCGTGTAGCCGGCCTGCTTCGCCATCTCGATCGCCTGGAAGGTTTCCGACAGCGTGCCGATCTGGTTGACCTTGATGAGAATCGAATTGCCGATGCCCTTGTCGATGCCTTCTTTCAGAATCTTGGTGTTGGTGACGAACAGATCGTCGCCGACCAGCTGCACGCGGCGACCCAGCTTGTCTGTCAGGAGCTTCCAGCCTTCCCAGTCGCCCTCGGCCATGCCATCCTCGATACTGATGACCGGGTACTTGTCGCACCACGCGGCGAGATAGTCGGTGAATTTCTCGGCGGTGAGTTTCAGGCCCTCGGATTCAAGATGGTAGAAGCCATCTTTGTAGAACTCGGAGCTGGCGCAGTCGACACCGATGGCGACGTCGATACCGGGCTGCAGGCCCGCCTTCTCGATCGCCTGCACGATGAGCTTCAGCGCTGCCTCGTGCGATTCCAGGTTGGGTGCGAAGCCGCCCTCGTCGCCCACGGTAGTGGTCATGCCAGCGTCGTCGAGCAGCTTCTTCAGCGCGTGAAACACCTCGGCGCCATAGCGCAGCGCCTCGCGGAAACTCGGCGCCCCCACCGGAATCACCATGAATTCCTGCATGTCGATGTTGTTGTTGGCGTGCGCGCCACCGTTGATGATGTTCATCATCGGCACCGGCAGCGCCATCGGCGCAGCACCGCCAAGATAGCGGTAGAGCGGCAGGCCAGCCTGTTCGGCGGCGGCCCGGGCACACGCCATCGACACGGCCAGCAGCGCGTTGGCACCAAGGCGCGACTTGTTCTCGGTGCCGTCGAGCTCGATCATGGTCTTGTCGATGAAGGCCTGATCCTCGACGTCGAGCCCGATGATGGCTTCGCAAATTTCCGTGTTGACGTGCTCGACCGCCTTCAACACGCCCTTGCCCAGGTAGCGCGACTTGTCACCGTCGCGCAGTTCGATCGCCTCGCGGCTGCCGGTCGACGCGCCCGACGGTACCGCCGCGCGCCCCATCACGCCGGATTCCAGCAGCACATCCGCCTCGACCGTGGGATTGCCGCGGGAATCGAGGATTTCCCGGGCGACGACATCAATGATTGCACTCACTTTGTATCCTCAAAATTCAATTTTTGTCCGCGAAGGGTGCGAAGTTCACGACGAATGATCTTCACGTTGCTTCGCCTCGTCGCGGATCAGGTTTTCATCAATCGGTGTTCAATAAAGCCACGCTGTTTCACCAGCGCGTCGATTTCCTTCAACGTTTCCAGGAGTTCCTTCATCATGCCGAGCGGCCACGCGTTGGGGCCGTCGGACAATGCGCATTCAGGGTTGGGGTGCGTCTCGGCGAACACGCCGGCCACGCCCGAAGCCACGGCCGCGCGCGCCAGCACCGGTACGAACTCGCGCTGGCCGCCGCTCGACGTGCCCTGCCCGCCCGGCTGCTGGACAGAATGGGTGGCGTCGAACACCACCGGACACCCCGTGCCGCGCATGATCGCGAGCCCCCGCATGTCGGACACCAGCGTGTTGTAGCCGAAGCTCACGCCACGCTCGCACACCATGATCTGCTCGTTGCCCACCGCGCGCGCCTTGTCGACCACGTTCTGCATGTCCCACGGCGCCAGGAACTGGCCCTTCTTGATGTTGACCGGGCGCCCCTGGCGCGCGACGTTCTGGATGAAGTTGGTCTGGCGGCAGAGGAAGGCCGGCGTCTGCAGCACGTCGACCACCGACGCGACCTCTTCGAGCGGCGTGTCTTCGTGCACGTCGGTCAGCACCGGCACGCCGATCTGTTTTTTGACCTCGGACAGGATGCGCAGTCCCTCGTCCAGCCCGAGTCCGCGGAAGGACTGGGTCGACGAACGGTTGGCCTTGTCGAACGAGGACTTGTAGATGAACGGGATGTTCAGTCCGGCGCACATTTCCTTCAGCGTGCCGGCGGTGTCCATCGCCAGTTGCTCGGACTCGATCACGCAGGGACCGGAGATCAGGAACAGCGGCTGGTCGAGCCCCGCTTCGAAATGACACAGTTTCATTTGCCACGCTCCTGTTGGTGCGCCAGCGCCGCCTGCACGAAGGCGATGAACAGCGGATGGCCGTTGCGCGGGTTGCTGGTGAATTCGGGATGGAACTGGCAGCCGACGAACCAGGGATGGACGTCGCGCGGCAATTCGACCATCTCGCACAGATCGGTGCCCGGCGCACGGCCGGCGACGACCAGTCCCTTCGCTTCCAGATCGGCGAGCAGGGTGTTGTTGACTTCGTAGCGGTGGCGGTGGCGCTCGACGATGCTGGCAGCACCATACACTTCACGCGCCAGGGTGCCGTCCTTGAGCTCGCACGGCTGGCCGCCGAGGCGCATGGTGCCGCCGAGGTCCGACTGCTCGCTGCGCTTTTCCACCTGGCCGCCGCGATCCAGCCATTCGGTGATGAGGCCGATCACCGGATGCGTGGTCGCCGGGTCGAATTCGGTTGATTGCGCATCCGCCATGCCGGCGACGTCGCGCGCGAATTCGACCACCGCGAGCTGCATGCCGAGGCAGATGCCCAGATACGGCACCTTGTTCTCGCGCGCGTAGCGGATGGCAGCGATCTTGCCTTCGACCCCACGCTTGCCGAAGCCGCCGGGCACCAGCACCGCGTCCATGCCCTTCAGGCAGTCGACGCCGCTCTTTTCGATCTGCTCGGAATCGATGTAATGGATCTTCACCCGGCTCCTGGTGTGCATGCCGGCGTGGATCATCGCTTCCGACAGCGACTTGTAGGATTCGGTGAGGTCGACGTACTTGCCGACGAAAGCGATGTCGACGGTGTGCTGCGGGTGCTCCAGCGCGTGCACCAGGTTCTTCCATACAGAGAGGTCGGCTGCGCGCGCCAGGATGTTGAGCTTGTGGCAGACGATCTCGTCGAGCATCTGCTCGTGCAGCATCGCCGGGATCTTGTAGATCGAGTCGGCGTCGAGCACTTCGATCACCGCCTCGGGACGCACGTTGGTGAACAGCGCGATCTTGCGCCGCTCGTCCAGGGGAATCTCGCGGTCGGCGCGGCACAGCAGGATGTCGGGCTGGATGCCGATTTCGCGCAGCTCCTTCACCGAATGCTGGGTCGGCTTGGTCTTCAGCTCGCCGGCCGTAGCGATGTAGGGCAGCAGCGTCAGATGGATGAAGCAGGTGTTCTCGGGGCCGTCCTCGAAGCCCATCTGGCGGATGGCCTCCAGGAAGGGCAGCGATTCGATGTCGCCGACGGTGCCGCCGATCTCGACCAGCGCGACGTCGGCGCCGCTCGCGCCCTCGCGGATCGAGCGCTTGATCTCGTCGGTGATGTGCGGGATCACCTGCACCGTGCCGCCAAGGTAGTCGCCGCGGCGCTCCTTGTCGATCACCGACTTGTAGATCTGGCCGGTGGTGAAGTTGTTGCGCCGGCTCATGCGCGCGCTGGAAAAGCGCTCGTAGTGGCCGAGATCGAGGTCGGTTTCCGCGCCGTCGTCGGTGACGAACACCTCGCCGTGCTGGAACGGACTCATGGTGCCGGGATCGACGTTGATGTACGGATCGAGCTTCAACAGGGTGACACGGATACCGCGCGATTCGAGCAGCGCAGCGAGAGAAGCGGAGGCGATCCCTTTCCCGAGGGAAGAAACCACCCCGCCGGTGACAAACACATACTTCGTCATTTTGTAAGCGGGGGCGGGTGATGGCGGATTCTACTCCATCGCCGGCTACGGCTCAATGACGCGTCGGCCGCCGCGGCCCGGATCCGCGGCCGGGTATGGCTTTGGAGCACGTCAGGGGCGGCGCCGGTCGATCAGGATTTTCACGCCGCTCGCGCCCACCGTCACGTTGGCGGCGGCGCCCTCCAGATCGCCCGGCTGGGCCATCGGGTTGCCGGATCGGGAAAGGCGCGCCACCAGCGTCACCTGCCTGTGTTGCGAAAGGGTATTGCCGGGATTCATCGCCGACCTGTCGTCGAGTTCGAACTCCAGCGGCAGCTGGCCGGCGCTCGCGCGGATCGCGGCAACCGGCGGGCCGCCCGGGTCCGAACGCGCGAAGAGGAAAAGCACGTCCGTCTCCGCGAGGCCGGACTTGAGCGCCGGAGCGACGTCGACGCTGCCGCGGATCGTTGCGCCCGCGGCAATCGGCACCGCCCCGCCGTCGGCGGGAGGCGGACTAGCCGCTCCAGGCACCCCCGGCTGGGCCAGCCGTTCGGCTTCCCTCAGCGCGGCCAGGACGCTCTCGGCAACCGGCGATTCCGGCGGCAGCAAGCCATGCATGCGCTTCAGATACACGCTGGCCCGGGGAAAGTCGCCTTCCTGCAAGGCATTGAAGCCGGCCATTTCCAGGGCCTTGAGGTCTTCGGGATCGATCTCCAGCGCCTGCCGCACCAGTTCCATCGGCCTGCCTGCCAGCACGAACCGGTTGGCGATGGCCAGCGCCTCGGCATAGCCGGACAGCACCGACGCATCCCGCGGCAAGAGGCCGGCCGCCCTTTCGTATGCCTGCAGCGCCTCGGGCCAGCGCTCCGTCGCCGCGTAGGAGCGGGCCAGCATGGACCATGCCTCGCCGTCAGCCGGATTGGCCCGGGTTTTTTCTTCCACTTTGCGGATCAGGTCCATGAAATCATGCCCGTTCGCCGCGCCGGCCATGGCGGAATGGGCCGTAGCGGATTGCGCATCGGCAATGGCAAGCAGGGACGCGGGGTTGCCCAGCCAGTAATAGAGCGCGAAGGCGGCGGCGGGCAACACGGCGCCCAGGGCATACCCCAGCGTGCGGCTGCCGGACGGGGCGGGTTCGGGACGCTCTTCCGCGCCCAGGGCATCGTCGGCCAGGCGGGTTTCCAGTTCCAGCCTGGCGCTTTGGTACTGCGCCTCGGGCAGCAGGCCGCTGGCGCGATCGGCTTCCATTTCCTTCATCTGGTCCCGGTAAACGGCGATATTGACGTCGCGCCGGGCAGCCTTGCCTGCCCCGCCCCGCGCGCGCAACAAGGGGGGCAACACGAAGGCCAGGGCAACGACGATGCAGACGGCGGCGGCAATCCAGAACAGGGACACGGTCCAGAACGGGTTCATTTTTCTTCCAGAAGTTGAGCGGCGGCGGCGCGTTTTGTCTCGTCCAGCGGGGCGGCCTGCATGTCGCGGCGTCGCCGCAGAGTCATGACCCAGGCGCCGCCGCCGATGCCCAGGAACAGCGCGGGGCCCAGCCAGAGCAACCAGGTCACCGGCTTGAACGGCGGACGGTACAGCACGAAATCGCCATAGCGTTCGGTGAGATAGGCGACGACCTCGCGGTCGTCTTTGCCGGCCTTCATCTGCGCGCGAATCTCGCGCCGCAGGTCTTCCGCCAGCGCGGCTTGCGAGCCGGCCAGGGACTCGTTCTGGCAGACCAGGCAGCGCAGGTCTTCCGCCAGATCGACCAGGCGCTGCTCGATGACGGCGTCGTCCGCGTTGGGCTGCGCCGCTTCGTCGGCCTGCGCCGGCAGCGAAACCGTCAGCAGGACGGCCAGCAGGATGGACTCGATGCGGCCCGGTTTCATGCGCCCAGCTCCTTGAGTTTCGGTTCGAACTTGGTCTGCCATACGTCGGGGCCGATCGGGCCGACGTGCTTCAGCCGCACGACGCCCTGCCGGTCGATGATGTAGGTCTCGGGCGTACCGGTGACGCCGTAATCGATACCGACGCGACCGTCGGGATCGTCCGGCACGGCAACATAGGGGCTGCCGGTACGCGCCAGCAACGCCTGCGCTTCGCGATCCGCATCCTTCCAGTTGAGGCCGACGATGGGGATGCGGCCGCTTTGTGCAAGCTGCATCAGGAAGCCGTGCTCCTGGCGGCACGACACGCACCAGGGCGCCCAGATATTGAGCATCCAGACCTTGCCCTTCATGTCGGCCGGGCTGAAGGACGCGCCGGCATTCCCCACCAATGGCAGCGTGAAGGCGGGCGCCGTACGGCCGATGAACGGCGAAGGCACCTCGCGCGGATTGAGAAACAGGCCTTTGGCGAAAAAGCCGACGAGGACAAGGAAAAGGACGAGCGGCAGCCAGCGCTTCATGATTCAGGCTCCCTGCGCCGCGAGATTCTTCGGCACTTCGCTGCGCCGCAGCGCGATGCGGTAGCGCTTGTCGGCGGCCGCCACGAATCCGCCCGCCACCATCAACAGGGCGCCGAACCAGAGCCAGTTGATGAACGGCTTGTAGAACAGGCGCACGGTCCAGGCGCCGTCCGACCCGTCGAGCGGTTCGCCCATGGCGACATAGATGTCGCGGAAGATGTTCGGATGCACCGAGGCCTCGGTCATCCCCATGCCCGACGCGTTGTAGATGCGTTTTTCGGGGTGCAGCGTGGCCACCGGCTTGCCGTCCCGGCTGACCTCCACGGTGCCGCGGGCGGCGCGGTAATTGGGGCCCTCGTGCGCGGCGGCGCCGCGGAAGACGAAGGTGTAGCCGGCGAGTTCGGCCTCGCTTCCCACTTCCATGCGCACGTCGCGCTCAGCCGAGTAGTTGGCGACCACGGCGATGCCGGCGACGCCGACGGCCATGCCGAAGTGCGCCAGCTGCATGCCCCAGAAGCCGCGCGGCAGCGTTGCCAGCTTCTGCAGCAAGCCGCCTTGGCCATGTTTGAGCCGGTCGATGAACGCCACGACCACCGTCAGCGCGATCCAGGCGGCGAGGAAAAAGCCCAGGCTCGCCCAGGCATTGAAACCCTCTAGCGTCAGCGGCAACAACAGGCCGGCGGCGAGCGCCACGCCGAGCGCCCACTTCAGGCGGGTGACCATGTCCGGCAGGCTGGCTTCCTTCCAGCGCGCCAGCGGACCCACGCCCATGAGGAACAGCGCCGGCGCCATCAGCGGCACGAACACCGCGTTGAAATAAGGGGGGCCGACGGAGATCTTGCCCAGTCCCATGGCGTCCATGAACAGCGGATAGAGCGTGCCGAGCAGCACCGAACCCAGCGCCGCGATCAGGATCACGTTGTTGGCGAGCAGCAGCGACTCGCGCGAGAACCAGGTAAAGCCGCCGCCGGTGATCATTTTCGGCGCGCGCCACGCATACAGCACCAGCGAACCGCCGATCACCACGGCAAGAAAACCGAGGATGAAAGCCCCGCGCGCCGGGTCGGTGGCGAAGGCATGCACCGATGACAACACGCCGGAACGCACCAGGAAAGTGCCGAGCAGCGACAGCGCGAACGCGGTCAGCGCCAGCAGCACGGTCCAGGCCTTGAAGGCACCGCGTTTTTCGGTGACGGCGAGCGAGTGCATCAGCGCCGTGCCGGCGATCCACGGCATGAACGAGGCGTTCTCGGTGGGATCCCAGAACCACCAGCCGCCCCAGCCCAGTTCGCGGTAGGCCCACCAGCTGCCGAGCACGATGCCGAGGGTGAGGAAGGCCCACGCCACGGTAGTCCACGGCCGCGACCAGCGCGCCCAGGCGACGTCGAGCTTGCCGGACAGCAGCGCGGCGATGGCGAAGGCGAAGGCCACCGCGAAACCGACGTAGCCCATGTACAGCATCGGCGGGTGGATGATCATGCCCCAGTCCTGCAGCAGCGGATTCATGTCGTTGCCGTCGGGCGCGGCGGGCAGCAGGCGCTCGAAGGGATTGGACGTGGTGAGCAGGAAAACCAGGAAGCCGACCGAGATCAGGCCCATAACGCCGATCACGCGCGCCGCCATGTCTTCCGGCAGGTGGCGCGAGAACACCGACACCGCGGTGCTCCAGAAGGCGAGGATCAGCACCCACAGCAGCAGGGAGCCTTCGTGCGAGCCCCAGGTGGCGGTCAGGCGGTAGACCTCGGGCAACTGCGAGAACGAATTGCGCGCCACGTTCTCGACCGAGAAATCGTTGACCAGAAACGAATAGGCCAGGCAGGCAAAGGCGACCGCGACGAACGCGAACTGGCCCTGCGCGGCAGGCCGCGCCACCGCCATCAGCGCGAAGTTGCCGCGCTGCGCGCCATACAGCGGCAGGATGGCCTGGGTCAACGCCAGCAGCAGCGCGACAATCAGGGCGAAATGACCGAGTTCGGGGATCATGGTGCCTACCTCAAGTTAAACCATGGGGTTCTGCCGCAGCAGAAAACGTTATGCATGAAGCGCCGGGGTGCACTCACTCCGCGACCGTAAGCTGCGCCTTCTGCGCCTGTTCGATGGCACTGGCGGCTTCTGGCGGCATGTAATTCTCGTCGTGCTTGGCCAGCACCTGAGTGGCGCCGAACAGTCCGTCGGCGCCGAGTCTGCCTTCGGCCACCACGCCTTTGCCCTCCTTGAACAGGTCGGGCAGGATGCCGGTATAGGCCACCGGTATCGACTTGGCGGTATCGGTGACGACGAAATGCGTGGTGAGCCCATCCGCCTCGCGCCGGACGCTGCCCGCCTCGACCAGGCCGCCGATGCGGAAAGCGCGGCCGGTCGGCGCCTCCCCATTGGCGACCTGGGTGGGCGAGAAAAAGAACACCAGATTGCTGTTGAAGGCATTGAGCACCAGCGCCACCGCAACCCCAAGGGCGGCGACGACCAGGAAGATCAGGGCGAGTTTTCTGTGACGTGGTTTCATTGCCATGCTGTTTCCAGATGAAAAATCATTGCGAGTCCCATGTTTGCATGCGCTTGAGCCGCCGCCAGACTTGCAGGCGATGGCGGCGCAGCAGCCCGACCTCGCCGACGAGACACAGCAGCGTCATGCCGAACGAGCCCCAGACATAGAGGCCGTAGCCGCCCATGGCCCAGAAGGCCTGCCAGCTTTCCCAGTTCATGGCTGCCCCTCCAGCCGGGCGCGCACCCATTCCGTCTGCCGCTCGCGTTCAAGGGTCAGCGTGCGCGCGCGGGCGAGGGCGACGGCGACGGTGTACATCCAGGCGGCGAGCGCCATGATCAGCATGCCCCAGAGCATAGTCTGCGCCATCGAGGGCGCGCGGGTGAGGCTGACCGAAGAGCCCTGGTGCAGGGTGTTCCACCATTTGACCGAAAAGTAGATGATCGGCACGTTGATGACGCCGACCAGGTTGAGCAGCGCGCCGGCGCGGTCGGCGCGGCGCGGGTCGTCGATCGCGGCCTGCAGGGCCATCACGCCGACATAGAGAAACAGCAGGATCAGTTCCGAAGTGAGACGAGCATCCCACACCCACCAGGCGCCCCACATCGGCTTGCCCCACAACGCGCCGGTCCACAGCGCGACGAAGGTGAACATGGCCCCGGTGGGCGCCAGCGCGCGCGCCATGACGAAGGACTGGCGGGTGTTGAAGGCCAGACCGATGGCCGACCAGAAGGCCATGACGACGTAGATGAACATCGACATCCAGGCCGCCGGCACATGGATGAAAATGATGCGATAGCCTTCGCCCTGCTGGAAGTCGGTCGGCGCAACGAAGAAGCCGAGGTAGAGCCCCGCTATCGCCAGGACGAACGCCGACGCCGCGAACCACGGGATCAGCTTCCCGGCCAGGGGATAAAAAGTCGACGGCGAAGCGTAGTGATATAAATTCAAAAGCTACTCCACAGAAACCCTAAGGGCCATTGCGCTCACCCAGGGAGCCAGCAACAGCGACAACATCAGAAACGCCCCCAGCAGCGAAAGATGCGCTTCCGAGCCGCTGCCGGAGAGCACGCCCTCCACCGCGCCGGCACCGAAAATCAGGGCCGGCACATAAAGCGGCATGATCAGCAGGGTGACCAGCGCGCCGCCGCCGC
This sequence comes from Thiobacillus sp., assembly GCF_024708915.1. The sequence continues at coordinate 40,683 of NZ_JANJXQ010000003.1, read as the reverse complement.
GCAGGCCCAGCGTTAGCGCGGCGCCGATGCTGCCGAGCAGCGACAGGATCGGCGTGCCGATGGCAAGCGACGCGACCAGAATCCATAGCGCCTCGGCCGGCAGATTGAACTGAACCCCGAGCAGCGGCGCGATCAGCAACAGCGGAACCCCGTTGACGACCCAGTGCGCGATGGCCTTTCCCAGGGTCAGCAGTGCAATGGGACAAGGCGACAGCATCGCTTGTTCCAGGCTGCCGTCGCGATAATCGTCGGCGAACAGCCGGTCCAGCGACAGCAGCGAGGCCAGCAAGGCGGCGACCCACACCACCCCCGGCCCGATGCTGCGCAGCATGCCCGGCTCCGGCCCGATGCCGAGCGGAAACATGCTCACCACGATGACGAAGAAGAATTGCGCGGTCAGCCAGTCGCCGCGCCGCCGCGCCGCCAGCAACACGTCGCGGCGAACGACGGTGAACAGGAATGTCAGCATCGGGGGCCGCCCGCAAGCGGCCATGCCCGTAAAGCCGCCGCAGCGTCAACGATCCTGCTCATGTCCCGACCGAAAGGGTTTTCGGCGTCAGGCCGTCGAGCGCCAGCGGCTGATGCGTCGTCATGACCGCCAGGCCGCCCGCCGCGACGTGATCGCGGATCATCCGCTCCACCAGCGCGACCCCCTCGACGTCGAGTCCGGTCAGGGGCTCGTCGAGAATCCACAACAGCGCGCCGGCCGTCATCAGCCCGGCCAGCGCGACGCGCCGGCGCTGGCCGAAGGACAGCACGCGGGCGGGCAGATCCATGCAACGCGACAGGCCGACCCGCTGCAGCGCAGCTGTCGCCGCCGCGGCATCCAGTGCGCGCCCGTTCAGCGCCGCCGCGATGCGCAGGTTTTCCATTGGGGAGAGGTCGTCCTTGATGCCGTTGGCATGGCCGAGGTAGGCCATCTCGCGGGCATAGCGTTCGCGCGTCCGGCCGATGGCTTCGCCGCGCCAGCGCACCGTGCCGGCGGCAGGCGCAGACAGGCCGCAAAGGATACGCAGCAGGCTGGTCTTGCCGCGGCCGTTGCCCCCGCCCACCAGCAAAGCCTCACCCCTCTCCAGTTCAAAGCCCAGATTCCTGAACAGCAGGCGTTCGCCGCGCTCGCAAACCAGTTCATTGGCAGAAAACATACTTGGGATCATGGCTCGTCAAATGTCACCCGGAGCTTATCGTAAACATACGCCATTGAGCATGGCGATTTCGGGGCGCTGCTGCCGAATGCGCCGCATTGGCGCGGCTTCGTGCCGGAACACACGGGCCATGTCTCAACTCCCGATGCGGATCGCGCGGTCGCCGTCCGGCCGGGCCGGGCCGATCAGGTTCAAAAGCCCGCCCAGTTCCGCCCTGCTGTCCGGTGCGGCACGGGCCGCGCCATTGAAAACCACGCCGCGCTTGCGGTCCCAATTGCCCTGTCCCTGCAGGGTCAGGGGGCCCGACTCGGTCGACAGCGTGAACCTCAAGCCGCGTTCCGCGCCTTCGATATCCGCGCGGTAGCTGCCGAGCCGCGACCGCGCCCGGCCCGAGGCAGCATCCAGCCAGCGCAGCGCGGCTTCGCCCCGGGCTTCCGTCGGGCTGAAGGCCATGCGCTCGGTCGTCAAAACCAGCCGGCCGGCCGGCTGCCACCATTCGAAGTCGGGCGCCAGCTGCGCCAGCCGCGTTGCCGGCATTTCGATCCGGGTTTCAAGCAACTCCACGCTGTTCGCGCCTGCGCGCACCACGCCCTGCGCATGGATGCCCGTGCCGGCCAGCTGCAGCCGATAGCCGAGACGGGCGGCGAACAGGTCGAGCGGCCGCACGCTCCAGCTCACGCGGCCAAGCTGCAGGTCGCCGGACAAACCCGCAGCGCGCACCCGCAGCCCCGCAGCCTGGCCGCGCCACACGCTCCCCGTCGCCTGTTCGAGCGACACCGCCTGCCGGGTGAAGTGCGGCAGCGCCCACGCCAGCAGGCTGGCCGGCGCCCATGCCAGCAGCAGCGCCAGATACACCAGCGCGGCCAGCAGGTAGTGGCGTCGGCGCAAACGGAAGGGCGCGCGATCCGCCGTCATCCGCCCGCCAGCACCGCGTCGACCCGGACCATCCCGGCGACGCCGGCAGCCTCGATTTGCGCCGACTCGACCCGTACCCCATCGCGCGCCTGCAGTTCGCCGAGCCAGCCGATCCACGCGTCGAACGCCACCTGCGGCAGCACGACGCGGACACGGCCCGCATCCTGCGGCACGATGGATTCGATTTGCCCGCGCAGTCCCATCGCCAGCGCGCGCTGCTCGACGGCGGACGCCGGGCTGCCCGTCCCCGGGTTCGCCGCGGGCCGCGCCCTGAGGCGGGCGGCTTCCTGCGCCTCCTGCTGCAGCTGCTGGGCCTGCGCGCGCAACTGCGGCAGCGTCTGCCGCAGTTGCGCCGCCTCGCGCTGCAGCGGCAGCCAGCCGTAGGCGAACCCCAGGGCCAGCACCAGCAGCGCCGCGCCGGCCAGGACCAGGCGCTCGCGCGGCACGCGCGAGCGCCAGAATCGAATCAGCGCATCCATCATGGCCGGCTCCCGGTAACCGCGATACGCGCCATGGATTGCGGCGCCGTGCCGCTGACGCCTTGCAGCTGGCTGCTCAGGCCGGCATCGCTCAGCCGCTTCGACAACTGCTCGGCCGCCGCCCGGTCGGCCACCGGCACGTCGAGACGGAGCTGGCCGGCTTCGTAGTGGATCGCGCGCAGACCGCCGCGGCTGCCGGCGTCGAGCGCAGCGGCCGTCCGCGACAGCAGGGGCAGAAAATCGGTCGGCGACATCTGGCCGGCCGCGCTGCGCAGTTCGGCCAGCTTGCGTTGCATCTGCAGCGGCGCGTCGACGACCACGCGCGCGTCGGGGAAGGCCTCGCGGAAGTGCTTTTCCATCGCCGCCTGGAGGCTTTGCTTTTCGCGGCTCAACAGCCACCACTCGGCCGTCGTCGCCCCGATCTGCAGCACGACGATCAGTCCGGCCAGAATCAGCGGCAGCCGCAAACCGGGCCAGCCGCCGCGCACCGCGCCCGCCGGCGCGAATGCCCCCTGCAGCAGATCGATGCCGCCGCGGATGGCGTCCGGATGCTGCAGCGGCGCCCATTCCGCCCCCAACTCGACCGCCACGCCCAGCACCTGGCTCCAGGCGTCGACGTCGGGCGGCGGCGTGCCTTCGCGCAGGCGCAACAACAGGCGATGCGGCAAGCCTGCCGCCGCACGCGCTTCCGCCGCGCTCAGCACGAGTGCGGCGGGCGGCTGCACGGACGAGCCGCCGTCCAGACTCATGCCCGCATGCTCGCCGCTGCGCAGAAAGCCGCCATGACCATCCCACACCATCACCCAGCCATCGGCCGGCAACGCGGGCAGCAGGGTTTCCGGCCAGGCGCTGCGCGGGCGCAGGCCGGCCCCGTTGAAACGCGCCAGCACCCGCGTCAGCCAGGCCTTGTCGACCACCGCCAGCGCAGTCTGGCCGGCGACCGGCGCAGGGCCGGCGGCCGCATGCACCGTATCGGGTTCCGCCACCAGCCGGTCTTCGACCGCGTAAGCCAGCAACTGCTGCAGTTTCTGCTTGCTGCCGCGCGGCAGACTGGCACGGGTCAGCAGCACGGCGTCTGCCGGCAGCACCAGTTCGCAGGCCTCGCTGCGCGGCAGGTCGGCGAGCGCGGCGAGGCCGGCGCCGAGTTGTTCTCCGCGTGCGCCAAGTCTGCACCAGGGCAGCAGGGCGTCCGGCTCGGCGTCCGGCCAGGAAGAGGGAATATGGATGCGCAGCAGGCTCATGGTCGGGGTTCGATCGGGTCTCAGATATTCTTTTGCCACACCAGCTTCGGCCAGGCGGTCGCTTCGCGTTCCAGCAGGGCTTGGTAGCCCGTTTTCGCGCGGCCGAAACGGGCGCGGCCGGTCACCAGAAAATAGCGGCTGCCGACACTCAGCAGCGTTTCGTTCAGCTGCGTCGCCGTCGGCGGCAGGCGCGTGCGGAAATCGGCGAGATCCACGAAATGCCGGCCCTTGCGTGCCGCCGTCAGCGCCTGCGCCTGGTCGAGCGACAGGTCGGCGATCGCCGCCGCCAGCACTTCCGCCGGCGCGGTGTTGACGTTGACCGGCGTCGCTTGCGGCAGCGCCGTCACGAAGGCGCGCAGGCGCGCCACCGTCGCCGCGTCGAAACCCTTGATGCGATACAGGCCGTCCACCGTCGTCAGCGTCCGGTTGGCGGCGCGGTAAGGCGGATCCAGCGCCAGATAATCCATGTCTTCGGCGCCGCCTGGGTGTGTCACCTCGGCGTCGGGGTCGATCCAGTCGGCCACCGCGCTGGCGAGGCCGGGCGGCAACTGCAGCAGTTCCAGCAACTTGCGGAACGCCGCCAGATCGGTCGCGCTGGTCTTGCCCCCGCGCACCAGGCTGTTGAGGTTGAACAGCCCCTGCTGGTCGCTCAGCCCGCCGGTCAGTTCGCCCCCTTCCACCGGCAGCGGCGAGAGCGCCTGCGCCCAGCCCTCGCCCAGGTGGTCCACGCTGTTGCTGCGCGCGTCCTGCGCCAGCACCGAACGCGCCCACTGCAGCGCCGCCAGCGCCACCGCCCGACTCTGCGCCTGCGCATTGAGGTTTTCCACCTGGCGCAGCCACAACTGCTGCTGCCACGCCATGAACGAAGCCGCGCTCGCCACCAGCGCGACCACCAGGATGGCGGTGATGACGGCCATGCCGCGCTGGCGCCTCATGGCAGGGCAAACACCCGCGTCACCGCGACGCCGCCGTCGAGTTCGAGCACCACCTCCAGCGCCGCCGGCAGCGCCGCCAGCCCGGGCAGCGGCCAGCGCGACTGCCAGTTGCCGCTGCCGTCGAGGTAGCGCAACTCGAAGCGGCGCACCCGTTCCAGCAACGGATGCACCGCGGGCTCGCTGCGCGGCGCCTGATCCAGCACCGGCCACACCAGTTGTTCGAGCGTGCCCTTGTTGAGCCGGTAGCCGTAGCGCTGCACGTCGGCCAGCACGCCGCTCTGCCATGCCATCCCCATGCGGCTGAAGCCGAGCTGAACATCGTCGACACCGGGAGCCTGCGGGCTTCCGATGAAGGCGGGCAACGGCAGGCCGCCGCTGCCGCGCACCGGACGATCCACCGCCAGCCCCATGTCCTGCTCCAGTTGCGCCAGCGTCAGCGCAATGTCGCGCCAGCGCCGGTTGTCCTCGGTCAGATGCGCGCGTGTCTGCAGCGCTGCGTTCAGCCCGCGGTAGGCCAGCACCGACATCAGCGCGAAGATCGTCAGCGCCACCAGCATTTCCACCAGGGTGAAGCCGCGCTGTCTCATTTGCCCTCGGCACGGGCCAGATAGCCGGTCAGCCGGGCCAGCGCATGGGCGTCGCGCCCGGCCGCAGCCACGCTGATCTCGACGCGGCGAAACGCCTGGTTCTGCGTGGCGCTGACGGCCTCGCGCCAGATCATCTTCATCCCCGCCTGCTCCACCTCGCCTTCGCGGATACCGGCATCGGGCCAGGCGCGCCGCGCCTGCAACTCGGCCAGACGGTTCTGCGCCACCCAACCGGCCAGCAGGCGCACGCGCAGCTCGGCCGAACTGTCCGCCATCATGGCCGCTGCCCGGCTGGCGGCGGCAAGCGCGACCGCCAGAATGGCCAGCGCCACCAGCACCTCGATCAGGGTGAAGCCGCGCTGCCGCCTCACTGCGCCGCCTCCGCATGTTCGATCCGCACCCGGCCGAGGCTGTCGCCGCGGATGCGCGCATGCGCCGCATTGAGCGCCAGATCGGCGGTGAACGGCGCGTTGCCGCCGGACGGCAGGAACAGCAGGCGCTCGCCTGCCGCCAGGCTGGCCTGGTTCACCCGCAGCGCTGCCAGCCGCACGTCGTCCGCCAGCGGGCGGTCCCGCAACAATTCGTCGCCGCCGTGCGGCACCCACTGGTTGTCGGCGTCGAGCGACCAGAAGCGGTAACCACGCTGTTCCACCGAAAACCCGATCGGCTCGCCCGACGCCACCGCCTGGTCGCGCGCCTGCTCGAGCAGCAGCGCCAGCCGCTGCGCCTCGCCGCGCACCGCGCGATCGTCGTCCGGCATCATGCGCACCCCTGCCAGGCCCACCATGATGCCGATGATCGCCAGCACCACGAGAATCTCGATCAGGGTGAAGCCGCGCTGGCCTACAACTCCCACGAACCGATGTCCCTGTTGTTGCCCTCGCCGCCCGCCGCACTGTCCGCGCCGAGGCTGAAGATGTCGATTTCGCCGCGCAATCCGGGGTTGAGGTACTGGTACGGCGCCCCCCAGGGATCGTTGGGCAGGCGCTCCAGATAGCCGCCGGTTTTCCAGTTGCCGGGGATCGGGCCCGAGACCGGTTTTTCCACCAGCGCCTGCAGCCCCTGCTCGGTGGTCGGGTAGCGCACATTGTCGAGGCGATACAGGTTCAACGCCTGCTTGATCGCGGCGATGTCCTGCTTGGCGGCGACGATGCGCGCCTCGTCCGGGCGGCCCATGATCTTCGGCACCACCAGTGCGGCGAGAATGCCGAGAATCGCGACCACCACCATGATCTCGATCAGGGTGAAGCCGCGCGCGGCGCGGGGTGGATGAGCAAGTCTGAGTTTCATGCCATGTCCTTTATGTGCGTGCTGGCTGGCACATCAATGCACCAGTTGATTCATCTCGAAAATCGGCAGCAGGATCGCCAGCACGATCACCAGTACCACCCCACCCATCGCCACGATCAGCAAAGGCTCCAGCAGGCTGGTCAGCCCCATCGCGCGGTTCTCCATTTCCCGGCTCTGCTGCGCGGCGGCGCGCTCCAGCATGTGCACCAGGCGGCCGCTCGCCTCGCCGCTGGCGATCATGTGCACCAGCATCGGCGGAAACAGTCTGGCAGCGGCGAGCGCGCGGGAGAGGCTGCCGCCTTCGCGCACCTTGCGCGCCGCCTCCTCCACCGCCTGCCGCATCGGCAGGTTGTTCACCACCCCGGCGCCGGCCTGCAGCGCCGCCAGCAACGGCACCCCGCTGCCGACCAGGATGGCCAGCGTGCTCGCCAGCTGCGCGCTGTCGACGCCGCGCACCAACGTCCCCGCCAACGGCAGCCGCAGCAGCCAGCGATGAAAGCGCAGGCGCGACTGCGGCCGGGCCAGCGCGCGCCGCGCCGCCCACGTCGCCGCGCCGATCGCGGCCAGCCACAGCCACCAGCTGGCGCGCAGGAAATCGCTCAGCCCGATCAGCGCGCGGGTGAGCCACGGCAAGGTCTGCTGGGTGTTCTGGAACACGTTCACCACCTGCGGCACCACGTAAGTCAGCAGGCCGAGCACCACCGCGCCCGCCACCAGCGTGACGATCGCCGGATAGACGAAGGCCAGCCCGACCTTTTGCCGCAGCGCCTGCTGCGATTCGGTGTAGTCGGCCAGCCGCTCCATCACGTCGCCCAGCCGTCCGGACTGCTCGCCCGCCGCGACCAGGGTGACGTACAGCTCGGGGAACACGCGCGGATACTTCTGCAGCGCGCGCGCCAGCGAATGCCCCGCCAATACCTCGCCGCGCACACCGGCCAGCACCTGGCGCTGATAATCGGTATCGGCCTGCTCGATCAGGGCATTGAGCGTCTGCTCCACCGGCAGGCCGGCGGCCAGCAGGGTGGCGAACTGCCGCGTGACCAGGGAGAGCTGCGTGCCGGACAGGCCGCGCCGCCAGCGCCAGCGGCTGCCGCCGCGCCCCATCGACTCTGCGGACACGCCCGCCACCTCGGCCGCCAGCCAGCCCCGCTCGCGCAGCCGGGCGCGCAACTGGCGCGCGGTGTCGGCTTCCAGTACGCCCTTGTGCAGGCGGCCGGCGGCATCGTAGGCCTCGTAGCGGAATGCAGCCATGCGCCCGCCCCCCTCAGCTCTCGCGCGTCACGCGCAGCACTTCTTCCAGCGCGGTGTCGCCGGCGCGCACCCAGCGCATGCCGTCCTGACGCAGGCTGACCATGCCGTGCGCCATCGCGTAGGCACGCAGATCCTGTTCGGCGGCGCCGTCGTGAATCATGCGGCGCAGGGTTTCGTCGACGGCGAACAGTTCGTATATCCCGGTGCGGCCGCGGTAACCCGTCGAGTTGCAGTTGGGGCAGCCGACCGCCCGGTACAGCGGTCCGTTCGGAGCGGGCTGCCCCAGCGCCGCAATTTCCTTGTCGCCCGCTTCGTGCGGCTGGCGGCACAGCGGGCACAGCCGGCGCACCAGGCGCTGGCCCAGCACGCCGAGCAGGCTCGACGCCAGCAGGAAGGGTTCGATCCCCATGTCGATCAGGCGCGTCACCGAGCTGGCGGCGTCGTTGGTGTGCAGCGTCGCCAGCACCAGATGGCCGGTGAGCGAGGCCTGCACCGCGATCTGCGCAGTCTCCAGGTCGCGGATTTCGCCGATCATGATGACGTCCGGATCCTGCCGCAGGATGGCGCGCAGCGCGCGCGCGAAAGTCAGGTCGATGCGCGGATTGGCCTGGGTCTGGCCGACGCCGTCGAGGTCGTACTCGATCGGATCCTCCACCGTCATGATGTTGAGCGCCCCGGCGTCGAGCCGCGACAGCGCCGCATACAGCGTGGTGGTCTTGCCCGAGCCGGTCGGCCCGGTCACCAGCACGATGCCGTGCGGCCGGTGGATCAGCGCGTCGAGTCCGGCGAGCGTGGATTCGTTCATACCGAGCCGCCCCAGTTCCAGCCGCCCCGCCTGCTTGTCGAGCAGGCGCAGCACCGCGCGCTCGCCATGGCCGGTAGGCAGCGTCGACACCCGCACGTCGACCGGCCGTCCGGCCAGACGCAGCGTGATGCGGCCGTCCTGCGGCAGGCGCTTTTCGGCGATGTCGAGCTGCGCCATCACCTTGATGCGCGACACGATCGCCGCGTGCAGCGCGCGCTTCGGCTCGATCACGTCGCGCAGCGCGCCGTCCATGCGGAAGCGCACCACCGAACGCGTCTCGAACGGCTCGATGTGGATGTCGGACGCGTTCTCGCGCAGCGCCTGCGTCAGCAACGCATTGATCAGGCGAATGATCGGCGCGTCGTCCTCGCTTTCCAGCAGGTCGGCCACCTCGGGAATGTCCTGCGCCAGCTGCCGCAGATCCATCCCCTGCTCCATATCGTCGACCAGATTGGCCGCCTGGTTTTCGCCGCGCGCATAGGCCTGGGCCAGGACCTGCTCGAACCGCTCCGGCGTCAGCACCTGCGGCTGCAACGGGCACTTCAGGATGCGCCGCACCTCGGCCAGCGTCGCCGACTCGGCCCCCTCGCGCAGCCATATCTCCATTTCATCGCCGACGCGCCGCCCCACCACCACTCCGCGCGCCCGGGCAAAACCGTAGGGCAGCAGCATGGCAAGCTGCAGATCCGGAACGGGGGTCGCGGCTGTGTCCATGGCGTTCATCGGGGTGCCGGCGATTGCGGCTGGCCGGCGGGCGCGGGCAGCGGCGGATTGGTCAGCTCGGGCAACGGGTCCATCTGCATGTCGGGCAGGGCGAAATGCGGCTGCATGCGGAACTCGGCCTGTTTCTGGCGGATGAAATCGTAGCGTTCGCCGGTCGTCGCATCGGCGCTCGCCGTATCGCGCAGCACGTGCGGCCGCAGGAACACCATCAGATTGGTTTTCATGCGCTTGCGCTTTTCCGACCTGAACAGATGGCCGAGCAGCGGGATGTCGCCCAGCACCGGAACCTTGTCGACGCCATCCTGCATGCTGTCCTGGATCAGACCGCCGAGCACGATGATGCGGCCGTCGTCGACCAGCACCGTGGAATCGATCGAGCGCATGTCGGTGATCACGTCGGTCGCCGTGGTGGTCGGGCGCAGGCTGGAAATTTCCTGGTAGATCTGCATCTTGATCGATCCGCCTTCCGACACCTGCGGACGCACCTTGAGCGTCAGCCCGACGTCGCGGCGTTCGATGGTCTGGAACGGGCTGGGCGTCGTGGTGGAACCGGTCTGCGCATACTGGCCGGTGATGAACGGCACGTTCTGGCCGACGACGATTTTCGCCTCCTCGTTGTCCATGGTCAGCAGATTGGGCGTCGACAGGATGTTGGCATTGGCGTCCGACTCGAGCGCGCGCGCCAGCACGCCGAGATTGAGCACCTCGCCAAGACCAGGGATGTTGATCGTTCCGCTGACGACGCCGATGTTCAGCCCCTGCCCCACGGTGCCGAGGTTGACCGCGGCGTCGAGGATGTTGCTGCCGGTATTGCGGCCGCCGAGGTTGGTGCCGCCGATGAAGTTGGTGCCGCTATCGCGCAGGTTGCGCAGGTCCTGCCACTGGATGCCGAATTCCGCCGCCTTCTCCGCGGTGATCTCCACCACCAGCGCCTCGACGAACACCTGCGCGCGGCGCGCGTCGAGCTTGTCGATCACCGCGCGCAGGGCGTTGTAGGTCACGTCCGGCGCGCTGATGACGAGCGAGTTGGTGGCCGCGTCGGCAAGGATCATGCTGCCGCCCGCGGCGCCGGAGACCGGCGCGATGGCCGGCACCGGGCTGGCGGCCGGCGTGGTGGCCGCCGCGCCGACACGCTCCAGCGCGGCCGGCGCCTCGCCCGCCAGAATGCCGCGCAGCGTTTCAGCCAGCTTCGTCGCCTCCGCATTGCGCAGATACACCACATGAATGTTGCCGCCCGCCGCCCCCGCCACGTCGAGCCCGGCGACCAGACCGCGCAGCGTCTGGATGCGCGCGGGATTGTCGCTGCGCACCAGCAGCGAATTCGAGCGCACGTCCGGCACGATCAGCAGCCGCGCGCTGCCCGGCTGCCCCGCCGCCGCCGCGCCGTCGCTCATCAGCCGTCCCAGCGACTGCGCCACGTCCACCGCCGACACGTGGTTCAGCCGGATCAAGGCGGTGTCGTTGGCGCCCGGCTGGTCGACCGCCGCGATGATCGCGTTCAGGCGCCGCACGTTGTCCGCGTAGTCGGTGATCACCAGGGTGTTGCTGCTGGCGAGTGCCGCGACGGCATTGTTGGGGCTGATCAGCGGCCGCAGCGCCGCCATCAGCTGGGCGGCGGACTCGTACTGCAGCGGGTACACCTGGGTGACGATGCGGTCGCCGCTGTCGTTCATCTGCTTGCCCCGGGTCACGCTGAAATCCTGCTTGGCGTCGCCCTCCGGCACGATTTTCACCATGCCGTGGCTCTCGATCGCGGCGAACCCCTGCATGCGCAGCGCGGACAGCAGGATCGGATATACCTGGGCGCGCGGCACCGGCCTGGCCGAGGTGATGACCACCGTGCCCTTGACGCGCGGGTCAACGACAAAGTTCTTGCCGGTCAGCTCGCCCACCGCCTTGATCACCGAGGGAATGTCGGCATTGACGAAATTGAGCACCACCGGGTCGCGCGGGGCCTGAGCCTGGGCCTGGGCCTGCATGGGAGGCCAGGCCAGCGCGACCCACAGCACGCCCAAGGCCAGACGGCGAGAAAAGACCGATCGTGTTTTTTTCATGTCGTTCATCGTTTCACTGCAGCCTGTAAGAAAGAATAAGCGGCTGGCCCTGACGCTCCGCCACCACGGTCACGCGCTGCATGCTGGTCGTGCCGGATAGCTGCCGCGCGAAATCCAGCACATTGGCAACCGGCATGCCATTGACCATGCGCAGCGTGTCGCCGCTCTGCAGGCCCAGCCGCGCCGCCAGCCCGTCGCTGGCCACCGAGGTCAGCAGCAGGCCGGATAGCGGACCGCTCTCGGCGCGCGCCTGTACGCCGAGGCTTTGTGGATCGGCCAATGCCTGCTCGAACTCCTGGCGCGAGACCGGCGTATCGCCATCGCCCCCCGCCAGCGGCCGCCCCGCCGCATCCAGATCGAGGCGTTCGCGCACCCCGCGGTTGAGCAGTATCAGGTGGTCGGGCGCGATCGCGTCCAGCACCACGCCCGGCACGACTTCATCGCCGAGGGCGACCGCCTGATCCTGCCCGTCCACCCCGACGATCGCCATCGCCTTGCCGGCCGATGCGGCAAACACCCCGCGCAGCTTCAGGTCAAGCGAGGTCGCCTGCCCGGCGGGCGCATCCGCCCGCCCCGGCGCCGCGCCGAACAGCTGCGCCGCATGCAGCGACGCCAGCTGCGCGTCCAGCTTGATGTCGGCATCCGCACTGTTTGCCGGCAGCGGCGGCACAGGCGCGGCAAAACGCCAGGTCCAGTGCGCCAGCAAGGCGGCCAGCCCCAGCAGAAGCAGCAGATTCAGCGGCGCGCCCAGCCAGCGAACGCGGCGCAACGAGTTTGCAACGGCGTCAGGCGGCATCGCGTTCAACCTGCAAACCTCGGCAGCGGGCCCCAGCATGTGGGAGCGGCGCCTTTATGCCCTTTTCGGGTGCCCGCCGCGATGGACGTGCCGTCGCAGGGGCGCGAGCCGGAAACATCGCAAAACCCGACATGACGCGGGGAGTCTCCCACTGTCTTACTCCTCGATGCCATAGCGCTTGACCTTGCGCCACAGGGTCGATTTGTCGATGCCGAGGATTTCCGCTGCCAGGGCGCGGTCGCCGTGCGTCTCGCGCAGGGTCTTGCGGATGAAATAGGCTTCCACCTCGTCCAGGCTTTGCGGCGGCAGATAGTCGAGGGCACGGCCGCGCGGATCCTTCTGCTCGGTCAGTCGCGCCGGCAGCACCGAGGCATCGATATGGTCGGACTCGGCGAGAATGATCATGCGCTGAACGATGTTTTCCAGTTCGCGCACGTTGCCGGGCCAGTCGTAGCGCATCAGCGCGCCGAGCACGGCGGTGCTGACGCCGCCGATGTGCTTGCCGAGGCGCAGCGTATGCTTGTTCAGCAAGTAGTAGGTCAGGAGCGCGATGTCCTCGCGCCGCTCGCGCAGCGGCGGGACGCTGATCTCCATGACCGACAGGCGATAGAAGAGGTCTTCGCGGAACTGGCCGGCTTCCACCAGTTCGTGAATCTGCCGGTTGCTGGCGGCGATCACGCGGACGTCGACATGAACCGGTTCGGTGGCGCCGGTCGGGTAAAAACTGCCGTCCTGCAGCACGCGCAGCAGCTTGGCCTGCAGGGCCATCGGCGCGTTGTTGATCTCGTCGAGGAACAGGGTGCCGCCGTCGGCGATCTCGAACAGGCCGGGCTTGTTGCGCTCGGCACCGGTAAACGAGCCCTTGCGGAAGCCGAACAGCTCGCTTTCAATCAGGTTTTCCGGGATCGCCGCGCAGTTGATGGCGACGAAGGATTTGCCGCTGCGCTTGCCGCGCTGATGGATCTGGCGTGCCACCAGTTCCTTGCCGCTGCCGCTTTCGCCGAAGATCAGCACGCTGGAGTCGTAAGCGGCGGCGGCGTCGATCAGGCGGTCGACGCGTTCCTTCGCCTGCGATTGGCCGATGATTTCGCCGCTTTCCTCGTAGGCGCGCGTCTGCCGGCGCAGGCGCCGATTCTCGGTCGAGATCAGGAAATAATCGAGCGCCTTTTCCACCACGGAGCGCAGCTTGATGGTGTCGAACGGTTTCTGGACGTAATCGTAGGCCCCCTCCTTGAGGGCGTCGATGGCCGACTCGACCGTGGCATAACCGGTAACCAGCACGACCTGGGTCTGCGGATTCCGCGACTTCACGAACTTGAGCAGCTCAAGGCCATCGGCACCCGGCATGCGAAGATCGGTGAGAACGACGGCGGCGTCGTTGTTTTCGAGAAAATCCATCGCCTCGTGCGCGTTCTCGGCGCTGGCCACCCTGAAAGCCATCGACGATTCGGCCAGCACGGCAAGGATCAGCTCGCGCATGTTGCGGTCGTCTTCGGTGACAAGAATGGTCGGCATGGCGCCGGCCATGCCGGCGTCCTTGCCGTCGTCGCGAAGGGCGGAGGCATCCTGTTTCATGATTGTGCACGCTCCAGGTCGACTGCCGGAAGTTTGACGACGAAGCACGCACCTTCGCCTTGCGCGGCATCGTAAGCGATGAAGCCGCCGCGTTTTGCGACGATTGCCTGGCTGATGGACAAGCCGAGCCCCGACCCCTGCCCGACGTCCTTGGTGGAAAAGAACGGGTCGAACAAGCGGGTGCGGATATCCAGCGGCACACCCGGGCCATTGTCCGCAATGGAGACGGCGGCATAGGTGTCTTCCATCCGGGTACGCACGACGATGCGCGGCGACGGTGTTTTGTCGAGCGCGTCGATGGCATTGGCCAGCAGATTGCTCAGGACGATATCGAGCTGGCCGCACCCGCCCTCGACAACTAGGGGCTCCGGGCACAGATCCAGCACGATTTCGATACGGTAGCGTTTGAGCCTGCAGTTGATGAAGGTCTCGATCAACTCCTGCGCCAGATGGTTCAGATCGCAGGTCTCGCCGCTGCATTTGTCCTTGCGCGCGTAGTCGAGCAATTCCTGCACCACACGCGAGCAGCGCTGCGTCTCGTCGGCAATGATGCGGGCATATCCCGCCAGTTTCGGATGCTCGGCCGCGCCCCGGTCGAGCAGCTGCGCATAGCCGAGGATATTGCCGAGAGGCGTATTCAATTCGTGCGCGACGCCCGCCGCCAGCTGGCCCATCGCCACCAGTTTCTCGCGCGTCGCGACGCTCTCCATCAGTTGCCGGTGCTCGGTGATGTCCTGCAGGATCAGCACGCCGCCCATGTCGTTTTCCTCGTCGCTGTAGAAGGCGAGATTGAGCGAGAAAAAGCGCTTGCCGCCGCCGACGTTGAGAGCGATTTCCTGGTTGCGGATGGCATGCTTGTAAAGAAATGCATCGCGCAGCAGTTCGCGGTCGCGTTCGTTGATATCGAGCAGCTCGAACAGGTTTGCGTCGATCAACGCGCCCGGCCGCACGCCGAACAGCGCGTCCGCCTGACGGTTGGCGATGGTGACGCGCAAATCGTCGGCCAGGCTCAGCAAGGCGCCGGGCAGGCTTTGCAGAATGGTGTTGCTGCGGTTGCGCTCGTTGAGAAAACGCCCCTGGCATTCCTCCACGGTCTGAAACATCAGGCTCAGGTTGGCGATCGTGGTGTTGTATTCGGAAATGAGACGGCCGACGCTGGTCCATGCGTACGGCCCGACCGGCGTCGGCTCCATCAGGCCTTCGCGCGCGCGCAGGATGCCCAGTTCGAGCCGCCTGAGCGCGGCCCGTTCGCCGCGCAGACGCACCGCCAGATAGGCGAGCAGGGCGCCGCACAACAAGAGCAGGTGCGGCTCGTCCCCGAACGGGCCGAACACGGCATACAGCGCGCCGAGCGACAACGCAATCGCAGCCGGCAACGGGTAGCCGGGAAAAAACGGGATCGAGGGGCGCCGGTTGGCCGTCCCCCGCAAGCTCAGCGATTTGATGGCGACACCTCTTGGCTGTTTGATCGACGCATCACAAAAAAGCACGGCCGCCAGTCACCCGGCGGCCGTACATAACGACTGCAAGGGACCGGTCAGAAAATGAACTGCAGGCCGAGTGTAGCCTGATTGTAATCCTGCAGCGCCGGGTTGGTCGGATGCTCGGTATCGAAGGCGATGTCCGCGTACTCGAAGCTGATCTTCAGGCGCTGTCCGTCGAGATAGTAGTTCGCACCCACGCTATTCCATTTCTGGTCGAAATACTCGGCGCTGCCGGTCTTGACGCCGTAATCGGACTTCTCGTGACGCGCGAAGAACTGCAGGCGGCCGGTGCCGACCTTGTTGGGCAGCATGTAGCCGGCCTTGACGTAATAGCCCTTGAGATCGGCGCCAACCGGCAGGGTCGGATCGGGCGACGCGGTATTGGTGGCGCCGTCGGTGTCGTACTTGAAGCTCGCACCGGACAGCGTATAGACCCCGCTCGTGGTCGGATATTCCATGAACGCGTCGACGGTCCATGCCTTGTAATCCTTGATATCGCTGCGCCCCACGAAGTTGCCGTAGACAACGTCTTTCTGCATGTCGTAGCCGGCGCCGATGGTCAGCACCTTCTTCGTCCCCAGATAGGTACCCAGATAGCCGTAGCTGAACTCCGGCTCCCAGAAGCTGTAATGCACGCGGCCCGTCAGACGGGGATTGTCCTTGGCCACATTGTCGCCCTCGCGGCCGTCGGCGATCATGAAACGATACTGGAACTTGGCGTCCAGCAGATTGCCCCAGACCGCCAGGCCGGTGTCGCGGCTGCCGCCGAACGGTGTGTAGGCCAGCGCTTCCGCGCGATCCAGCGTCAGCGGCTCAAGGCACGCCTCCAGGTTCTCCCGCGAGAAGGTGTTCTTGAAACGGCCGACAATAAAGCGCAGGTCGTCGCGGTAGTCCAGCGTCACGTACGCATCGCGGTAATAGACGCTCTTGTCGTCGTTGCCGAGCTTGCTGTCGTTGCCGGCCTCGATCTGGGCATAAAACCCCACGTAGTCGTTGTACTGGCCGGAAAAGGTCAGCCGGTTCCGGCGCAAGAAGGCGTCGTTCGACGAGCCGTTGTCGCTTGTCGAGGTGAACCCCTTGTGCTGCAGCCAGCCCTGCAGGGCATAGGTAAAGGTGAGCGAACCCTGCTCGCCGAACTCGATAGTGGGGCCGGCAACCGCGCTCAGCGGCAGCAAACCGGCGAGGAGACCAAGCGCACGGGCGCGGGACAATGAAAGCTTCATATTATTTCGCTCCAGGAATGGTGTGGTATGCGCCCTGCACCTTGGCAAGATCACCCTTGTGGCAGCTGCCGCAGGCCTCGGCCGTGTTGTCGCGAGGCTTGGCGAGCATCTTCGCGTGCGCCACCTCCTCCTTCATGATGCGCGAGTTCCCCTTGTGGCAGCCGACGCACGAGTTGTTCACCTTGGAATGCTGCGCATGCCAGGGCGCCTTGGCGGCATCCATTTCCGGCGCAGCGGCGCGCTTGCCGTTATGGCACTTGAAGCAGCTCGACGCCCCCAGGCCGCAGGCATTGGCGAGCGCAATCGGCGACAGTTGCGCCACCCCTTCCGCCAGCGCCACCGTTGCTTCACCGCCCCAGCCCGCGGCCGCAAGCCCGGCCGAATCTTCGGCGTGCCTGCCGGCCAGACCGGCGAGCACCGCGACACCCAGACCCAGCAGCGAGAGCATGACACCGCCACGCCAGATTTTTCCCAACAGACTGCCCTTACCTTGGTTGCGCTTCATCTTCCCTTCTCCTTTGCTCGTCACGCGTTGCGGGAAGCCCGTCCAGACTATCCAGACGGGCACCTTCCGACTGCTTGAACCGGGCGTCCCATGCCTTGCTGATCTCCGCCTCGCTCGTACCCGTGGCACAGGTACACGCCAGCGCCTTGCCGCGGTACTTGAGCCTGGGCTGCCCCGGCTCGGCCGCTTCGACGGCCGGTGCCGCCAGCAGCAGGGCAAGGGCCATCGCAGTGACTACGCCAGTTGATCGCATGGGCTTCCGGTCCCCTTCTGTCATATCGACATCCAAACTAAAGCACGTATCGTGCCCACATCCATTGCTCTTTTGTAACAACGGCTTATCAAAAACCATCCGCCCGATTCGATTGCACAACAAGCGGAACAAACCGCAATCTTTCAAATTGCAATCGTGCGGGGCAAGCGCCGGGGCACAGCCGAACCCCCGCATTCCCGCCCTTGCGGCATGCAGAAACGCGGCCGTTCTGTCCTCAAGGCGATGCCGCCGCCGGTTGTTGAAGCCCGCGATCGCGGCGAGCACCCGGAGGGCATGAAGGCGCCGCTCCAGGGCGGCGCAACGCCGGCGGATAACGATGAAAAGGCCATCCTCAAGGTTCCGCCCTGGCCTCGATGCGCAACAACTCGTAGCGCGTTGCCACGGCCTCGTCGAGCGCGCGCCGCAACAGCGGCACCGCCGCGGCCGGCAACTGGCCGGCGCGGTCCAGCGCGTCGCGGTAGATGCGCTCGTAATGCTCGGCCGGCAGCACCCGCATGACCAGTTCCACGCGCCAGCCGCCGCCGCCCGGCGCTACGAAGGGTTGACGGAATTCACTCGCCTCGCCGGCGGCAATGCGGGTATCGGACAGCTCCCGCGTGATCGGCGTGTCGACGTTCCAGCCGATGACGTGGCGCCCCAGCTCGACGCGGCCGCCGTCGGCATCGCGGCGGTAGAACACGAGCTCGACCTTGGGCACCATGTAAGTCGGGAAATGGTGGCCGGCGCCGCTGTTGCGGACGTTCGCCCGCGCCTCGTAGCGGCCGTCGCCAAGCGCATGCAGTTTCAGCGACGCCTCGATCGCGCGCCGCGTCATTTCGGGGTCGTGAATGCCGCGCCAGCGATGCTGGCGATCCGGCATGTGGCAAGACTGGCAGGTCTGCTTGCCGGCCCCCTCTTTGGCGTACGCACTGGCAAACCATTGCCGGTAGGTATCTTCCAGCAATTTGCCGGCGATGCGCGGGCCGTTGTCCGGAAACTGGTGGCAATGCGCGCAGAAGCGGCTGTCCTGGAAGGCTTCGGCCACGACAAAGCCGCCATGCGGGCCGTCCTTGACCGCCTCGCCGCGCGGCGGCCCGAAGCGCTGGTGCCCGCGCACGTGGCAGGCCGCGCAGACGAGGCCCTGATGCCCGAGGTCGGCCGGGACGAAATCCGGCGGCGGCTGCTTCGGCGCGTTCGGCCAGCCGTGCTCCAGTGCCAGCAGCGCTTTCTGTTCGGCCAGCGGCGTATGGCAGCGCAGGCAGCGGTTGCCCTGCTCCTGATCCATCAGCAGCAGCTGCCAGCGCAAGCCAGGCCCCATCGCCTTGCTGTGCAGGCTGGTGCGCCAGGCCGCGTACTGCTCGGCGTGGCATTGCCCGCAGGCCGCTGGATCCAGCGACGCCTCCAGCGGCGAGAACGCCGCCGGCGGCGCGCCCTGCGGCGCCATCGGCTCGGCCCAGTGGCGTTCCAGGAAAGCCTCGACCGCGGCCTCCGGCTTGTCGCCGCAGCCCGCCAGCAGCGCGAGCGCACAGACCGCCAGCAGCCGCAGCGGACCCGCATGCGAAGCGAATTTCAACATCGAGACTCCATATAAAAAAGCCCACGAGAGTATCGTGGGCCAGAGGAGGAGAGGCAATAGTTCAGATGCTTGTCAGCCGCCGCACGGGTTGGCGGGCGGCGCGTTGGCCCCGGCAGTCGGGATGATCTCGCCGTACTTGTAGGCCTTGTCGGCGTTGACGATGGCATTGGCCGACTTGGCGTGCGCATCGGTGACGTAGCGCTGGGCCACCAGGGTGTTGCTGGTTGCGGCGCGGTAGAAAGACTTCACGTC
This sequence comes from Thiobacillus sp., assembly GCF_024708915.1. The sequence goes on along the minus strand of NZ_JANJXQ010000003.1, from coordinate 21,594 downwards.
GGTGCGCCACTCGGAATTGTCCGGCAGGATCGCAGCGCCCGTCGCATCGGTCATGACGCTTGCGCCGGTCAGCGAGTTCCACTCAACCATCGCACCGTCGTAGAAACGGGTCGGCTTGCCGAGGATGACCCCGCTCGCCACGCCTGTGATCATCGCGCGGAAAGTCGTCTCGCAGTAAGCGTAGACGGTGTCGCCATCCTGGTAGGCGTTACCCGCCCCGACCAGCGCATAGTCGGCGCCGACGAACCCAACGCCCTGGGCGTTGGTGCCGCCTGCCAGCAGCGCGGCCAGTTCCGCCTTGGGCCGGTAGGCAAAGCCCTTGGTGGAGTCAAGCATGTGCGTGTACTGGAGCTGCAGCGTGCCCCACGGGTGCCCCTGGCGCGAACCGCCGTTCTGGAAGCTCCACATGTAGTTGGCCGGGTTGACCGGCGCGCAGTATGCAGTCGCACACGCCTGGTTGCCGGCGAGATCGGAATTGGTATCCTCGCTGAGTTCCACCATTTCGCCGGCGCTGTACTGGCCGAGGCTGCGCGCATCCCAGATGAAGACGCCGTCGTTCTTCACGTTGCTGTCGCCCGACGGAACCACCGCAGCCAGCAGGTCCTGCACCGTGGCCTGCAGTGCGGTGTTGTCGACCAGCAGATCCTTGACCGAGGCGTGGCCGGTGCCGGGCGCCGCGCTGGCGGCTGCCTGGAAGTCGCCAGCGACCATGCCGTTGCCGTTGATCCACTGGTTGCCGCCGTTGAGGATCGCCAGGTTCTTCTTGTCGACGCCCCAGTAGCGCAGCGCGTACCAGATGCGGCCCTGCGCCATCGCATTGCCGGTGCTGCCGGTGCCCATGGCGGCGACGATCATGTCGTTCTTCGGGTCGATGTTGAATTTCTTCAGCAGCGCGTCCATGCCCGCGCCGTCCGGCACCATGCTCGGCGTTTCGATGACGCCGTTGCTGCGCGTCTGGATCCACTCGCTGCTGGGCGAAAGATAGGTGAAGACGTTGAGGCCGTTGGGCTTGACGTATTCGGAGCCCGCCGGGCCGGCCGACGCCTGCAGGATCACCAGCTTGCCGGTAATCCCCGCCGGACGATTGGCGAGCCAGTCGTCCTTCCAGCTTTTCAGCGTCGCCGCGGTGATCAGGCCATTGACGTTGTTGTCGTAGTTGTCGTCCGAGACCTGGGCGATCGCCGCCGGCGTATTGACCGGGATCTGCTTCACCAGGGCGGTCGTATCCTCGCCGCCCCCCCCGCCGCATCCCTGCAGGCCCAACATCAGGGACAGCACGGCCGCGCCAGCCCATCCCCTGTTCATATGCTTATTCATCCAGAATCCTCCGTCCATTTTCAAGCCCGCGCCAGCCTTGCCGTTTGGCAAGACGACGCACCCATAGCGGCCGGCCCGCTGGGGAAGGCGAAAAACCCGGCCCCAGCCATGCACAGCCTCTACCGCGACCATGGCCGCGGGCAAAACACTTTCAATCCAGCGGCGCTTTCAGCACCACGGGCATCCAGTCCTGTTCCAGCGCGTCGAGCAAAGCGCCGTAATCGTCCATGTTCGTTTCCCGCACTTGCGCGCCGGCGGCGCGCAAGGCTTCGGCCAGGCCCGGCATCGCCGGCACCGCCACGGGATTGATCAGCAAAACCCGTTTTTCCGTGCTCATACGCAATACACCACGTCGTTGTCGATGATCTGCCGCGCCAGCGCCGCCAGCGCGTCCTGCGCGGGGTCGAGCTCGACCACCGGCACGTCGGCGAATTCGAGCGCCTCCATCTGTTCGGCCACCTCGGCCCCTCCCGGAAGCTTGCCCCAGGCGGCGATGGCGACCGCGTCATCGAGCAGGGTGAGTCCGCTCGCCATGCGCAGCGCCTCGGCCGGCTTCTGCACGGCCACCATCAGAATGTGTTTTTGATCTGCCATGTCGCGTCCTCAGAAAACCAGAACCTTGTCGCACTTCTTCACCAGTTCGGCATCCTGGTACTGGCCGCCGACGATGACGAAGTCGGCGAGCGAATTCAGTTCAAAGCGCCCCTCGGCATAGCGCTCGGCGCTGTGCTCGCACAGCGAGACGCTGTTCGGGCGTGCCCGTGCGCGCCCGACGAAGCCCACGTCGGCGAGCAGGTTGACGCCGCTGTCGGTGAGGAAGCACTGCGGATCCCAGCCGCGCGCGAGCGCGGCGTCGAGCAGGCCGTTGGCGTGCGCGAGGTGGCGCTCGTCGGTGATGACTATGCCCAGCTGCATCGCTCAGGCCTTCCTGATCTTCCAGACGAAGGAGCCGCCGGCGTCCTGGCGGTCGATGAGGTCGCTGCCCTCCGCTTCGCACATCGCCATGATCGACTCGCCCGACGAGGGGTTGTCGAACACCAGCGACAGCACGTCGCCGCTCTCGATCTTCTGCAGCGCCTTCTTGGTGTACATCTGCGGATGCGGGCAGGTGTAGCCGCACACGTTCAGCTCCCATTCGTGGTCGCCGGTCTTGTTGAAACTCATGGCCATGGGTATTGCTCCTTAATCCAATGTGTCGAAAATCTGCGGGCGCGTCCTTACAGGCCGCACTCGCCTGCCTTGCGGGCGGTGCTCCAGTCCATCCACCAGGTGAACACCTTGACGCCGACGTAGGCGCCTAGCGTCATGCCGATCAGGAAGACCCAGCCGCTAGGGTCGCCGTTGGTCACGGTGGCGAAGAAGGCGCCGATGTTGCAGCCCATCGCCAGGCGCGCGCCGATGCCCATCAGGGTGCCGCCGACGATGGCGAAGAAGGCGGTTTCCCAGCTCGGCATCTTCCATTTGAATTCGCGGCGGGAGAGCGCCATGATGGCGGCGCCGAGAATGATGCCGATCGACATGAAGCCGGGCGCGTTCAAGAGCGGATTCGGCAAGCCGTTGTCGAGGCCGAAGAAGATGCTGTCCATGCTGTCGATGCCGAGCTTCTGCATGACCCAGCCGCCCCACTGTGCTTCCTGGGTGGTGATGTACCAGTAACCCGGATCGAACACGGTGTCCTGGATGGACAGGCCGTCGGTGTAGCCCATCGCCACCAGCAGTTCGCCGAAGTTGAAGATGCCGTAGTGCTCGCGCAATGCGCCGGTCACGTACATGTGCAGGCCGGCAAGGATGCCGAGGCCGATGCCGGCCAGGGCGGTATTCCTGGACGACGTGCACATGGCCCACATGCCGGCGAATTCGTCGCGCAGCGTCGGGCTGGCCTTGCCGGAGCGGCGCAGGTAGCTCTTGCGGTAGTAGAGGACATACAGCGCGACCAGGATGATCATGACCGGCAGAATCGCGGTCAGCAGCGTATTGGCCAGGATGATGCCGCGGGCGGTCTCGGCCATGCCCAGCACCTCGGCCATGGTGGTGCCCTTGAGGCCCCAGATGTAGCCGGCGGTGAAGATGTCGAACCAGCCCTCGGTGATCGTCAGTTCGGCCGGCATGTCCTGGGCCGCGGCGGCATCGAGCCACGACTGCGGCACCAGCGCATCCCACCAGCCGCTGGCGCTGACGACGACGGCCTGCGAGAACGAGATGGCGATGATCACCAGCATCGAGTTCATGTTGCCCTCGCCCGCCTTGTACAGCGAACCGGACGCGCAGCCGCCGGTGAAGACGATGCCGAAGCCGAAGATCGCGGCGCCGATGACGATGTGCCAGCCCATTGCGTTGGGATGGAAGGTGCTGAAGCCGGCCAGGGAAACGATGGCGGCCACCACCGCGTACAGCGCCACCGCGATCATCACGCCGACCGCCATGCGCGGCACCTTCACCGCGAACAGGTCGCGCACCGCCGACGCCATGCAGAAGCGGCCGTATTGCAGCAGCGCGCCGTAGGCGAGGCCGAACCAGACATAAACCAGCAGGTAGGCGAAGCGCGTGTCCTGCGCCAGCGCCCACAGCGAGCCAAGGACAACGAACAGAAAAACCCCCAGCGCCTGCACGCTGCTTTTGCGAAGCAGCCAGTGCGTTTCAGTTGCGATACTCGTCGACGCTACGTTCACTCACACTCTCCTCAATCAGACCGGCGGCCCTGGCAGGCCGCTCCACAATGCCTACAAACCCTTGCGCAGGTAAACACGCCAACAATCGGCATCCCGCACCGTGGCGAGATGCGTACAGCCAAGCGTCTGCGCCAGCGCAGGAAACCCCTCGACTGCCGTGGGATTGTCGAGCATCACCTCGACGACCTGCCCCGGCCCGGTTTCGCCCAACACCTTCAGGGTCAGCAACTGCGGCCGCGGGCACATGGCCCCCAGGCAATCGACCGCATGCACCACATGCACACGCCCCAGATCGGGAATATCGACATCCTTGACGACCGGGCTGCTCGTGCCGACCGGCCGGTCATGAAACAGATCGAGCAAACTGGCAACGTGCACACCCATCCTCCGCTTGGCGACACGCAGTATTAAGCACGTTGCGTGCCAAATTGAATTTGTCTTTATAAACATAGTGTTGCCCCAATCAGCGATTTTCGGGTCAATGAAAAATGCAACGACACCGGTTTTCGGGTTTGGCACGGGTGTCTTTTGCAACAGGCCATTGCCGTGTCGTCGCAACGGCCACGGCAGCGGGCCGAGGCGGCCCTCCTACGGGGTTCGGGTTTCCGCAGCGGCTGCCCACTCGACGGCATCGGGCTCCTGCATGTGGGCGCGCCCCTGCATGTGGGAGCGGCGCCTCGCCGCGATGTTCGCACCGTCGCGACGGCCAAGGCAGCGGGCCCCTGTATGTAGGAGCGGCGCCTTTATGCCCTTCGGGTGCTCGCCGCGATTGTCGTGCCGTCGCAACGACCACGGCATCGGGCCGGGTACCCAAAGAACGGGCATAAAGGCGGCCCTCCTACAGGGTTCAGCGGCGCGGCGCTATCGCCCAAGGCGCAGGGCGTCAGGTAGCCAGCCGCCGCCAGGTCGCCACCACGGTATCCGGGTTGAGCGAAAGCGAGCCGATTCCCTGCTCGACCAGCCAGTCGGCCAGATCGGGGTGGTCGCTCGGCCCCTGGCCGCAGATGCCGATGTATTTGCCGTGCCGCTTGCACGCGGCAATCGCCTCGGCCAGCAGCTTTTTCACCGCCGGGTTGCGTTCGTCGAAGCCTTCGGCCACCAGGCCGGAATCGCGGTCGATGCCCAAAGTGAGTTGCGTCAGGTCGTTGCTGCCGATGGAAAAGCCGTCGACGTATTGCAGGAAGTCGTCGGCCAGCAGCACGTTGGAGGGAATCTCGCACATCATGATCAGGCGCAGGCCGTTGTCGCCGCGCTTGAGGCCGTTTTCCTCCAGCAGCTTCACCACCGCCGCGCATTCCTCGACGGTGCGGACGAAGGGGATCATCACCTCGACGTTGCCGAATCCCATGGTCTCGCGCACCTTTTTCAGCGCGCGGCACTCCAGTTCGAACGCCGGGCGGAACAGCGCCGACACGTAGCGTGCCGCGCCGCGCAGCCCCAGCATGGGATTTTCCTCCTTCGGCTCGTAGCGCTCGCCGCCGAGCAGGTTGGCGTATTCGTTGGATTTGAAGTCGGACAGCCGCACGATCGCCGGCTGCGGCCAGAACGCCGCCGCCAGCGTGGCGATGCCTTCGGCCAGCTTGTCGACGTAGAAGGACACCGGGTCGGCATAGCCCGCGGTACGCCGGTCGATTTCGTCGCGCAGGGCCGGCGGCTGGCCGGCATGGTCGAGCAGCGCCAGCGGATGCACGCCGATCATGCGCGCGATGATGAATTCGAGGCGCGCGAGGCCGATGCCGTGGTTCGGGATCTGCGCGAACTCGAAGGCGCGCTCCGGGTTGCCGACGTTCATCATCAGCTTCACCGGGGGCTCGGGCAGGGTTTCGCTCGCCAGCGTTTCCACCGTGAACGCCAGCTTGCCCGCATAGACCGTGCCGGTGTCGCCCTCGGCGCACGACACCGTCACCGTCTCGCCGTCCTTCAGCACCGTGGTTGCCTCGCCGGTGCCCACCACCGCGGGGATGCCCAGTTCGCGCGCGACGATCGCGGCATGGCAGGTGCGGCCGCCGCGATTGGTGACGATCGCCGCGGCGCGCTTCATCACTGGCTCCCAGTCGGGGTCGGTCATGTCGCTCACCAGCACGTCGCCCGGCTGCACGCGATTCATTTCCGCCGGGCTGGCGATCACCCGCACCACGCCGGCGCCGATTTTCTGGCCGATGGCGCGGCCGCTGATGCGCACCTCGCCGGCGGCCTCCAGCACGTAGCGCTCGCCGCCGCTTGTCTCGCGCGCCTTCACCGTTTCCGGCCGCGCCTGCACGATGAAGAGCTCGCCGGTCTCGCCATCCTTGGCCCATTCCACGTCCATCGGCCGGCCGTAGTGGCGTTCGATCTGCACCGCCTGGCGCGCCAGTTCCAGCACTTCGGCGTCGGTCAGCGCAAACTGCCGGCGCAGTTCCGGCGGGGCATCCTCGACCGCGGTGGCGCCGTCGCGCCACACCATGCGGATGGCCTTCTCGCCCAGTTCGCGCCGCACCACGGCGGGAAAGCCTTGCGCCAGCGTCGGCTTGTGCACGTAGAACTCGTCCGGGTTGACCGAACCCTGCACCACGGTTTCGCCGAGGCCGTAAGCCGCGGTGATGAACACCACGTCGCGAAACCCGGATTCGGTGTCCAGCGTGAACAGCACCCCCGAACACGCGATGTCGGAACGCACCATGCGCTGCACGCCGGCCGACAGCGCCACCTCGGCATGGTCGAAGCCGTGGTGCACGCGGTAGGCGATGGCGCGGTCGTTGTAGAGCGAGGCGAACACTTTTTTCACATACGCCAGCAGCGCGTCTTCGCCGCGCACGTGCAGATAGGTTTCCTGCTGGCCGGCGAACGAGGCGTCGGGCAGATCCTCGGCGGTGGCCGACGAGCGCACCGCCACCGATACCGCGTTGCCGAGTGCCGCGTAGGCGGCGCGCAGGCCGCTCTCCAGCGCGGGCTGCAGGCTGGCCGCTTCCACCCAGGCGCGAATCTCCGCGCCGGCCGCGGCCAGCGCCGTCACGTCTGCCACGTCGAGCGCCGCCAACCGCGCATGGATGCGCGCGCGCAAATCGTTATGGTCGAGAAAATCCCAGAACGCCTGGGCGGTGGTGGCAAACCCACCCGGCACCTTGACCCCCGCGCCCGCCAGATGGCGGATCATTTCGCCAAGCGAGGCATTCTTGCCGCCCACGCGCGGCACATCCGCGATCGACAAGGCGTCCAGCGGCACAATATAGTCAGCAGACATAGGTGATCTCCATGAATGATTGCAGCGTATTTTGCGTGTCCGACCACACCGGCGTGACGGTCGAAGCCGTCGCCAAGAGCGTGCTGGCGCAGTTCCCGCGTCTTGAGTTTAGCCTGATTACGCTGCCCTTCGTCGACAGCGCCGGGAAAGCCCAGGCCGCTGCCGCGCGCATTGCCGCCGCGCCCCGCGCCCTGGTGTTTTCCACGCTGACCGACCCTGCGCTGCGCGGCGTCCTGCGCAGCGCAGGTGCGGGCCTGTTCGACGTATTCGAACTGGTCGCGCCCGCCGTCGAGGCCTCGCTCGGCCAGACCGCCATCCCCAGCGGCGGCCGCACCCACGGCATGGCGCCCGACTACGAGGCGCGCATGGACGCCGTCAACTTTGCGCTCAACCTGGACGACGGCCTCAGCCCCGAACGTCTCGGCCAGGCCGACCTCATCCTGGTCGGCGTCTCGCGCGTCGGCAAAACCCCCAGCGCGCTCTACCTCGCCCTGCAATACGGCCTGCGCGTCGCCAACTATCCGCTCACCCCGGACGACCTTGCCCATCCCACGCTGCCCGGCGTCCTGCTCGCCCATCTGCCGCGGCTGCGCGCCCTGACCCTGTCGGCCGGGCGCCTTGCCGCCATCCGCCAGGCGCGCTACCCCGACAGCCGCTACGCCAGTCCAGAACAATGCCGCGCAGAGCTGGTTGCCGCCGAGGCGCTCTTCAAACGCCATGCCCTTCCCGTCCTCGATACCACCCGCATGTCGGTGGAGGAAATCGCGGCGCGCCTGCGGCACCCCTGAACGGCGCCGGCCGGCTGCCAGTCCGCCCGCTCTCAAGTTTTCCGCCGCCCGACCGTTTGAACAGGCGTCTTGGCGTCGATGCAGCCTGCGGTGCGCATCCCTGCCCTTGTTCAAACACCAGGAGTTTTCAGATGTCCGGCCATTTATCGAACCCCCGTTCACGCGCCGCCACAGCAGGTTTGCGGACGGCTTGACGACCGCAAGCACCGGGAATTTCACCCGGAAAATCGCAGTTTGAACCCCATGCACACCGAGATCGCCGCCGATGCGAAGGCAGGGCTGCGTCCTGCCCTCCCCTCAGCCTGGCGGCGCGCGCTGTTCGCGGGCTTTGTCAGCCAGTTGCTGCTGATCCTGTTCGTTACTGCCATCGGCTTGCAGCAGCTCAGGACGACCGCCGACAACCTCGGCACGGTTGTCGATGTCCACATGCGCAAGCTGAGCCTCACCAAGACCATGATGAGTGCCGCCCGCGAACGCACGCTCAGCATGCTCAGGCTGGCGCAAAGCGACGACCCGTTCGAGCGGGACGCGTTTTTCATGCAGTTCGACGCCGGCGGCTCGGACTTTGCCAATGCGCGGACAGCGCTGCTGAGCATGCCCCTGAGCAGCCGGGAACGCGAGCTGATTGCCCTGCAGGGACGGTTGACCGGCATTGCCATGCAGATTCACAACCGGATTGTCGACACGTTCCGCAACGACGCCGGCCGGAACGCCGAAGAACGGATTCTCGCCGATGCCATCCCGGCGCAGAACAATGTCCTGGCCGTGCTCGCGCAACTCGACGCCGAAACCCAGAAAATCGCGCTGGCGGCCAGCCGCGAGGCGCATCAGGCGCACGAGGTGGCGCGTTTCTGGATGTATCTGCTGTCCGGCATTGCCCTGCTGCTGGGGATCTTCGTCGCTGCGGCCGTCATTCATTACACCCATCGCGCCAGCCGCGAACGCGAGCATCTCGCCACCCACGACAGCCTGACCGGCCTGCCCAACCGCATGCTGTTCATGGATCGGCTGGAGCAGGCGCTGGTGCGTGCGCAGCGGCGCAAAACGCTGGTGGGCGTCATATTCATCGATCTGGACCGCTTCAAGCGCGTCAACGACACCCTCGGACATGCCATGGGCGACACGCTCATCAGCGAGGTGGCCCAGCGCCTGCGGACAGCCACGCGCGCCGAGGACATCGTGGCGCGGCTGGGCGGCGACGAGTTCGTCGTGGTCATCGATGCCGCCAGGGTCAGCCATATCCTGCAGGTGGTGGAAAAAATCCTTGCCGTGGCAGGCAAGCCCTACCTGATCGCCGGGCGCGAGATTTTTGCCCGCTGCAGCATCGGCGTCAGCGTCTATCCGAACGACGGCGCCGACTCCGGCAGTCTGCTGAAGAATGCCGACACGGCGATGTACACCGCCAAGAGCGGCGGCAGAAACCGCTTCCAGCTTTACGACGCGGCGATGAACGCCATGGCGGAAGAAAGACTGCAGCTGGAAACCGAACTGCACTATGCGCTGCAGCGCAACGAGTTCGTATTTCATTACCAGCCCCAGCTCGACCTGGAAACCGGGCGCATCCACGGCGTCGAGGCGCTGATCCGCTGGAACAACCCGGACAAGGGCCTGCTCGGCCCGGCTGTTTTTCTGGAACTGCTGGAAGAGTCCGGCGGGATCGTCGGCATCGGGCGGTCGCTTCTGCTGGCGGCGTGCCGTCAGACCGCCAGTTGGCACGCCGCCGGGTTCGCCGACCTGGGCGTTGCCGTCAATGTCTCCAGCAAGGAGTTCTGGCACGAATCGCTGCTCGCAAGCGTGCGCGACGCGCTGGAGCAGTCCGGCCTGCCTGCGCAATCGCTGCAGCTCGAACTGACCGAAGGCATTTTCATGGAAGACGTCGACGCCGCCGTAGAGAGAATCCTCGCCTTGAAGGCGCTGGGAATCGCCGTGGCCGTCGACGACTTCGGCACCGGCTATTCGTCATTGGCCCACTTGAAGCGCTTCCCGCTCGACGTCCTGAAAATCGACCGCTATTTCGTCAAGGACATTCAGCACGCCCCGGTCAACGAAGCACTCATCGGCTCGATTCTCGCCCTCTGCAAGGGGCTGCATCTCGGCACCGTCGCCGAGGGGGTGGAAAACCGGGAGCAGCTCGAATCGCTGCGCAAACTCGGCTGCCGCATCGTGCAGGGATATTTCATCAGCCGGCCGGTTGCGGCGGAGCAGGTCGTCGCGCTGCTGGGCCGCGACTGGCTGCAGGAGTTCGGCCCGGCTTGAGGCGCGCACCCGGCGGCGCAGGCCGCCTAGCGCCTGCGCTGCCGCGCGGCCTCGAACAGCGCCACCGCCAGCGCGGCCGACGCATTCAACGATTCGATCCTGCCCGCCATCGGAATCTGCGCGCTCAGCTGCGCCGCACCGCGCACCGCGGCGGACAGCCCCGCGCCTTCGTTGCCGACGACGAGGGCAAGCGGCCCGCCGAGGTCGAGCGCATAGAAATCGCTGTCCTCGGCCGGGGCGAGCGCGACGCTGCGGCCGGCAAAGCCTTGCAGCCACGCCACCAGGTCCGCCCCCAGCCGCATCGGCAGCACGAACTGCGCGCCCTGTCCGCCGCGCAACGCCTTGGGCGACCAGGGATCGTGGCAGCCCCTCGACAGCACCGCCAGCGTCGCCCCTGCCGCGGCGCCGGTACGCAGCATGGCGCCGAGATTGCCGGGATCCTGGATGTCCTCCAGCACGATGACGAGCGGCATACCGTCCGGCTGCGGCGGCGCGAGCCAGGCCGCTTCGGCCAGCAAGCCGGTCGGCGTGGCGACCGGCGCGAGTTCGGCAAACAACGCATCGGGCAACACGATGGCCCTGGCGCGGGAACAGCGCGCCGTCAGTTGCACGAATCGCTCCCTGCCGAACGAGGCGGCGCGCGCCAGTGTGTGCGGCTGGCCGCCGGCGTCGAGATAGGCCGCCAGCAGATGCTCGCCGTCGAGCAGCGTCGTCTGCGCCTCGCGCCGCGCGCGGGCAGACTCGGCGAGCTTCTTCAGCCGCTTGAAAATGACGTTGTCGCGTGAAGTAATGGGGATTTCGGTCATGCGCAGATTATCCGCGATCCATCCGGCAAGCTACACTCACACGATGCGCATCGTCCTCATCACGCCGTATGGCCGCGAACACCGCAACGGCAACTGGCACACCGCCGCACGCTGGGCGCATTTTCTGCGCGAGGCGGGGCACAGCGTGCAGGTGCAGGTGGAATGGGATGGGCGCGCGGCCGATCTGATGCTGGCGCTGCATGCGCGGCGCAGCTTCGCCTCGATCCGCGCCTTTGCCGAACGCTTTCCGAGCCGCCCCCTGTTGCTGGCGTTGACCGGCACCGACCTGTATCGCGACATCCACGAAGACAGCGACGCCCAGCAGGCGCTGGAGCTCGCGCACCGGCTGATCGTGCTGCAGGATCGCGGAGTCGACGAGCTGGCCCCGCATCTGGCCGCCAAGACGCGGGTGATTTACCAGTCGTCGCCCGACATTGCCCGCCTGCCCTCGCCTGCCCACACCTTCGAGGTGCTGGTGATCGGCCACCTGCGTGCGGAAAAAGATCCGTTCCGGCCGGCGCTGGCGACCGCCTACCTGCCCGCGCACTCGCACATCCAGGTGACGCATCTGGGCAGCGCCTTGAGCAAGGAGATGGCCGACACCGCGGCGCTGGCGCAAAGCAAGCTGCCGCGCTGGCACTGGCTCGGCGAGGTGCCGCACAAGACGGTGCTGAAGCGCTTGGCGCGGGCGCAGCTCATGGTCATCCCGTCGGTGATGGAAGGCGGCGCCAACGTGATCTGCGAGGCCCTGGCGGCGGAGGTGCCGGTGCTGGCTTCGCGCATGCCCGGCAACGTCGGCATGCTGGGCGAGGATTACCCCGGCTATTTTCCGGTGGGCGACGAAAGGCGGCTGGCCGAGCTGCTGTCGCTAGCCGAGCACGATCCCGGCTTTTATGCCGATTTGCTCGGTCGTGCGCGTGCCCGGCGCGGCCTGATGCGGCCGGAACAGGAAGCCAGCCGCTTGCGGCAGGCGGTGGCGGAGTTCGAGCAGAGCGCGGGGTGACAGTCAGCCGTCGGCAAACAGGATGCCGAACAGGCGCGCGCGTTCGGCTGCGCTCAGGCCGCGCAGCACCCGTACCGCTGCGCGCGCCACCCGTACGTCGCGCGTGATCGAATATTCGACCGCCAGCGCGCGCCAGACCTCGGCCAGCGCCGGGTCGGTGGCCTGCAGCTTATGCAGCGCCTGCGCCACCCCGTCCTGCCCTTTGGTCAGATAAAACGTCAGCCCCAGGTTGTGCCAGGCCTGGACGTAGTCGGGGTCGATCTCCACCGCCGCGCGATACGCCTGCATCGCCTCGCGCGGGCGCCCGCTGTCGCGCCAGGCATTGCCCAGATTGTTGCGCGCATGCACATCGCCGGGGTCGAGGTGCAGATTCCGCCGATACGCCACGATCGCTTCGGCGAACCGCCCCAGTTCGCCCAGCGCGCGTCCCTGAACGAACCAGGCCAGCGCACTCTTCGCGTCGGCCTGCGCCCAGGCCTGCCCCCACGCCAGCAGGCCCGGCCAGTCGGCGCGTTTTTCCAGCGCCTGCGCCTGCCGCACCCACTCGGCCTGCGGACGGGCGGCCAGCGCGGCCTGGCCGTTGTCCAGACCGAAGGTCTGGGCGGCCGCGGCCGCCGGGCCTGCAAGCGCAAGGCCGGGCAACAACAATAAGCAGGAGAGGCGGTTGGGCATGGGCAGGAGACAGCCGGCAAGATTACGGATCGTCGGCATTCATTTTACGCCGCACTTGACGCATCGCTTATGCTGTTCGCTGTTCAGAAAAGAGTCGCCTCATGCACGCCACCGAACACTTCATTCCCGGCAAGGATGCCTCGCTCGAAGCGTCGATCGCCACCCTGCAATCCAGGCTCGAAGCGATCGGCTTCCACATCGAGGAACGCTCCTGGCTCAATCCGGTGGAAGGCGTATGGTCGGTACACATCCGCGACCGCGACTGCCCGCTGCTGTTCACCAACGGCAAGGGCGCCTCGGAGCTGGCGGCGCGGGCGAGCGCGCTGGGCGAATATTTCGAGCGGCTGTCGAGCAACTATTTCTGGACCCACTTCTATCTGGGCGAGACGATTGCCAATCGCGCCTACGTCCACCATCCCGCCGAGCGCTGGTTCGCGCTCGACGACGGCGACGATGCCTGGCCAAGCGGCCTGCTGACGCCCGCGCTGCACGGCCTCTACAACCCGGAAGCCAGCGTGCGCGCCGACCAGCTGGTCGATCTCAATTCCGGCAACATCGAACGCGGCATCTGCGCCATCCCCTACCAGCGTCTGCGCGACGGCGAAACCGTGTACTTCCCGGTCAACCTGATCGGCAATCTCTACGTCAGCAACGGCATGTCGGCCGGCAACACGCCGATGGAGGCACGCACCCAGGCGCTGTCCGAAATCTTCGAACGCCACATCAAGTTCCGCATCATCGAAGAGGGCCTGTGCCTGCCCGACGTGCCGGAAGACGTGATCGCCCGCTATCCGCACATCGCCGCCGGCATCCGCGCGCTGCGCTGCGCCGGCTTCGGCATCCTGGTGAAGGACGCCTCGCTCGGCGGGCAGTATCCGGTGATGAACGTCACCCTGCTGCACCCCGGGGACCAGGGCTGCTTCGCCAGCTTCGGCGCGCATCCGCGCTTCGAAGTGGCGCTGGAGCGCGCGTTGACTGAATTACTGCAAGGCCGCGCGCTCGATTCGCTGGCAGGCTTCCCCGCCCCCGGCTTCGACCCGGCCGAAATTGCCGACCCGCAGAACCTGGAAATCCACTTCGTCGATTCCAGCGGCGTGATTTCCTGGCAGTTCCTGCGCGACACCCCCGACTTCGAATTCGTCGACTGGAACTTCGGCACCACCACCGAAGAGGATTACGCGTGGTCGTGCGGCGCCCTGCACGCCGACGGGCATGACATCTACATCGCCGACTTCACCCATCTCGGCGTCTACGCCTGCCGCATCCTGGTGCCCGGCGTGTCCGAGATCTACCCGGTCGATGAGCTCGAATTCGAGAACAACAGCATCGGTAACCTGATCCGCCCGGCGCTCGCGCGCCTGCCCGAGCTCTCCGACGACGAATGCGCCGAGCTGCTCGATCTGATGATCGAACTGGAGCTGGCCGACGACCGCCTGGTGCCGGTGCTGATCGGCCTGGCGCCGGATGCCGATTCGCCGTGGACCGATCTGCGCGTCGGCGAACTCAAGCTGCTGCTCGCGCTGGCCCTGGGCGACGACGAAGCGATCCTCGAAGGCTGCACCTGGATCGCCCAGTACGGCCAGCGCGGCGAAGCGCGCCTCAAGGTCTACCGCTGCATCGCCGACCTCGCGCAGCTCGACGCGCCTACCTACTTCGAGCCCGCGCTGGCCCTGCTGTACGGCCGCGAGACGCTGGAGCAGGCGTTCGCGCTGCTCAATCAGGACGAACGCTTCTTCGGGCTGACGACACTGGGCAGCGACTTCGAGGGGAGCGCGATGCACCGGCGCCTGCTGGAGGCGTACCGCAAGGTGCGCGGCTAGAGGGCTCCGATGAAAATCCCCAAGCGACTCCAACCCCTGCTCGAAGACGGCCTCATCGACGGCGTCGTGCGCCAGTTGATGAGCGGCAAGGAAGCCATGGTCTTCGTCGTCCGCTGCGGCGACGACATCCGCTGCGCCAAGGTCTACAAGGAAGCCAACCAGCGCAGCTTCCGCCAAGCCGTCGACTACACCGAAAACCGCAAGACCAGGAACAGCCGGCAGGCGCGCGCCATGGCCAAGGGCAGCAAATACGGCCGCGAAATGCAGGAAGCCGCCTGGCAAAGCGCCGAAGTCGACGCGCTGTATCGATTGGCTGCTGCCGGCGTGCGCGTGCCCACGCCGCACAACTTCCATGAAGGTGTATTGCTGATGGAACTGGTGGCCGACCTGGAGGGCAATGCCGCGCCCCGGCTGAACGACGTGTCGTTCACCGAAACCGAAGCCCTCGCCCACCACCGCTCATTGATCGGCGAAGTGGTGCGCATGCTGTGCGCCGGCGTCGTCCACGGCGACCTGTCCGAGTTCAACATCCTCGTCGGCGCCGACGGCCCGGTGATCATCGACCTGCCGCAGGCGGTCGACGCCGCCGGCAACAACCACGCGCAGGCCATGCTGGCGCGCGACGTCAACAACCTGAAAACCTACTTCGGCCAGTTCGCGCCGGCACTGCTGGCGACGCAGTACGCCGAGGAAATCTGGGCGCTGTACGAACACGGCAATCTGAATCCCGAGACCGAACTCACCGGCCGGTTCGTATGCGACAAGCCGCCGGTCGATCTGGAGGGGGTGATGCGGGAAATTGATGACGCGCGAGAGGAAGAGGCTGCGCGCTTGTTGCGTTTGCAGGAACTGGCGTGAGTTACTGCCGCTGGGGCCTGTCCTGAATTACAGGATAGTCATTCGGTATCCGTATGATTTTATTTGTTTTATTCATGCAGACTGATAATCGGGTGGGAGTAGAGGCCCTTCACGTCAGGGTTGCCGGACCGCTCGCCGACCGATGATGCGCATCGCCCATGTCTCCGACCTGCATGTACTCTCGCCCGCCGGCGTCGAGTGGCGGCGCATTCTCTTCAACAAGCGCATCACCGGTCATGTGAACCTCGTCATGCGCAGGAGTCGCGTCTATCGCCGCGAGTATCTGCGGATGGTGCTGGCGCAGGCCGCCGCACGCGCCGACCAGGTCGTCGTCACCGGCGACATCACGAATCTGTCGCTCGAGAGTGAATACATTGCGGCGCGCGCATTGCTCGACGACGTGGCGCGCACGGCCGAAGTCACGGTCGTCCCGGGCAACCACGACGTCTATCTGCCGGCCATCTTTCGCGAGCGCGACTTCGTGCGTCACTTCGATCCCTTCCTGCAGAGCGACCTGCCCGAGCTTGCGCGCGACCTCGAAGCGGGCCGCTATCCCTGCGTGAAGCTGCGCGGACCGGTGGCCTTGATCGCGCTCACCAGCGCGGTGCCGCGGCCGCCCTTCGTCTCCGCGGGCGTGCTCGGCCGCGAACAGCTTGCCGCCCTCGAGGCGGTGCTCGCCCACCCGGAAGTCGCGCGGCGTACGCCGGTGCTGCTCATTCACCACCCGCCGGTCGATCATCGACCGCGCGTCGTACGTCTGCGCGATGGACTGGTCGACGCCACCGCGTTCGGGCGCAGTGTCGCGGGCCTCGCGCGCGGACTCGTGCTCTACGGGCACATCCACGAACGCGAGCGGCGCGTGCTGCCCACCCCGGCCGGTGGTCTCGATGTGGTGAGCGCAAGCGGCGGTGCACTCGACGATCCGCGCGCGTCGGTTCGCGCGGGCTTCAACCTCTACGACATCGACGACGATGGCACGATTGCTTCCGTGCAGGCCTGGATGGTCGACGAGTCGGGCACTGCGGTGACACGGGCCGCGATCGTCGACAGGAGACGTTCATGAACTACCGCCGTGTACTGCTCGTGAGCACGCTCGAGGGCGGCGCGCGTGCCGCGCTGGCTCGCCTGCGCACGCTTGCGCCGGCCCTCGAACAGCTGGTCGTGCTCGTGCACTGGCGCCCCGACGAACAACAATTGTCGTCCGTCGACAGCGCCCTCGATGAATTGCGCGCGCTCGCCGCGCAGAGCGCCGCCAGCGCCGAGGTGCGCCTCGTTCCGGACCTCGACGGCGAGGGGCTTGCCGAGTTCGTGGCGCTGTTGCAGGCCGATCTGCTCGTCTCGGACGCGCTGCCGCTCGCCGCATTGCCGCTCCTCGCCGAACTGCGCCGGCGCCATGCGCTCGCGGTGCTGTGGGCACCGCCCGACGTGGCCGCGCCGCACCCGGGTGCCGCCACGAGACTGACCTGCGTCGTCACCGAGCGGGGGGCGAGCGTGGTGATGAACGCCTTCCTGCGCGACCACGGCCGCACCGACATGGACGTCACCGTGCTGCACGCCGCGGCGGCGCTGCCACAGGATTTCGACGCGGCGCGCGGCGTCGCGGCTATCCGCACCACGCTGCGGCTGGTCGCGCAACCCGCGGCGCAGGTTCGCGACTGGCTGGCCGCCAGCGTCGGCCGCGGCGACGTCGACCTGCTGGTGTTCGCCCGCTTGCCGGTGACCTGGCTGCTGCGCGAGCACTGGCCCGTGCCGAGCCTGCTGTTGCCGCCGGCAAGCCCGGCGAGCCCGCTGACCGAGCGCGAGTTCGACACGCCGGACCTGATCGACGACGGCGGTCCGCTGCGTGCGCGCTTCGAGTACGCCACCGGCGTGGGCCGCCGCACGCCGATCCCGGACCAGCAGATCGCGCTCGTCGCCGAAGGTCGCGTCGTGACGCTGCTCGATACGCGGGACGGCGAAGCGGAACTCCCGGCCGATTGCCGCGCCGCCAGCTACGGCGCCTATCGCGTCGCCGGCCCCGCGCCGGACGATCCTGTGCTCGCGGTGCGGCAGACGATCCGCGTCGTCCGCCCCGGCACATCGCCACTCGTGCTGTTCGACGCGGAACTGTCGGAGCACGGACTGGCAGCCGTGCGCGCGCTCGGCGACGCCTGCGAGGTGCTCGCCGTGCGGGTGCGTGCGATGCGCAGCTGCCGTTCGCTGCGCGCGCGCTTGCAGGCGCACGGGCTGGTGCCGTGCGTCATCGACGTCGGCCTGGTGCTCGACGAAGGCCAGGCGCTCGACGTGCCGGGCGAGGCGGATGCCGTGCGCCTCGCGCGCGCCGCAGCGCGCCTGCGCAGCGTCGGCTATCCGGTCGCCGCAATCGTCCATCGCGGCACGCGCCGACCCGCCACCACCGGCTTCGCCGCGCTGCGCGCCGGCGAGCTGTCGGCGGCCGCGCTGCCCGCGCCGCCGCGGCTCGCGCGGCCCGTGCCTCTCGCCGACCGGCTCGACGCCACCACCGGATCGCAGGTCATCGCCGGCAATCGCGTCGAACTCGAACTCGACAACGTGAAGGCGCGCACCTGGCTGCTGGACGCGATCGCGGCGAGCACGCAGCGCGTGCATTTTCAGACCTACATGGCCGCCGACGACGACATCGGCCGGAAGATCGAGGCCGCGCTGACGCAGGCGGCCGCGCGCGGCGTGACGGTGCGCGTGCTGGTCGATTCGCTGCACGGCAAGCACGGCTCGCTCGGCGCGCGCAATCCGCTGCTCGAGCGCCTCGGCGCGCAGTCGGGCGTCGAACTGCGCGTCTCGCGGCCGATCACCAGCCTGCCGTCGCTCGAAGACCTCAAGCGGCGCGACCACCGCAAGCTCGTCGTGGTCGACAATCGGGTCGCGCTCGTCGGCGGCCGCAATGTCTCGCACGAGTACTACACGGGCTTCGACGAAGTCGCGCTCTCGCCCGATTCGATGTGGCGCGAAGTGCCCTGGCTCGATGGCGGTTCACGCGTGGAGGGCCCGGCGCTCGACGTGCTCGAGCGCGCGTTCCACGATGCCTGGCGCGAAGCCGGCGGCGAGTCTTTCGAGATCGTGGCAAGCCCGCCTGCGGGATCGACGCCGGTGCGCGTCGTGATCCATCGCGGCCTGCACGACGCCTACACGCTCGAGGCCTACATCGCGCTGATCGAAACGGCGCAGTCGCACATCGAGGTCGTCAACGGCTTCCCGCTGATCCTCGAGATCCAGCACGCGCTGCTGCGCGCACTGCGGCGCGGTGTGCGGGTGCGCATGCTGTTCGGCAACCTGACGCCGACGCACGACGGCGTGCCGTTCGGCGGCCCCTGGTCGACGGCGCGCACCGCGGCGACCTCACTGGTGCACTCGCGCATGGATGCGCTGATCGCCGCGGGCGGCGAGGGCTACCTGTTCCAGGTGAAGCGGCGTCCGTCGTGGGCGCCGGGCATCGGCGTCGTCGGTTCGCACGTGCACGCCAAGGTGATGAGCGCCGACGGCCGCGCCTGCGTGGTGGGCAGCGCCAACCTGGACATCACCGCCGGCTACTGGGAGAGCGAACTGATGCTCGTCGTCCCCGACGCGGCGATCGCGACTGCGCTCGAAACGCGGATCGACGCGTTGATCGCCGGCTCGATGCGGGTCGAACGCGACGACCCGCAATGGCAGGCGATCGCCAGGAGCCGTGAATGGATGCGCCACTGGCCGGGCGTGCTGTCGATCTAGTCGCCGAGCTCGTTCACGCGTCCGGGCGGGCGCAAGGCCGCGAGATACTGGTGCGGACCGTGGTCGGCGGCCGTGAGCGGGTGGCTCGCGCGGCGCTTCTCGGTCGCGAAGATGGCCAGCAGCGCGCGCGGGATGCCGGTCGCGCTCTTCAGTTGCGCCACCGGCGCCTTCGACTGTGCCCATTGGCCATCGCTGTACACGTACTCGTGGCCGAAGTGCGCGAAACGCCCCCAGGCGGTCGGCGGCAGTGCCGGCACGGGATCGCGTGGCAGCACGTGGCGATGCAGCCGGCGGGCAACCGCGTCCACCGCCGGCGTCAGGGGGCCGCCGATCGCCATCGGCTGGCCGTAGGTGTAGATCGCGCGCAGCCGCGCCAGCAGGGCGCGTTCCCGGTCGTCGCGCCCGAGCGTGAGCGCGAACAGCGCGGCCATGGCGCCGCCGAGGCTGTGCCCGGTCACATACAGGGCTTCGAGTGAATGTTCGAGCCGCTTCGATGGATCGAGCAGCGACTTGCCGTGCAGTGCGAGTTCGAGTGCGTCGACCACCGCGAGGCGGGTGAGCCGCAGGTTGCGGTAGAAGCCCGCGTGCACACGCAGCGACTCGCCGGTGCCGGTCAGCAGCTGCGAGGAGTCCGAGCCGACGTCGCCGTCGCCGATCCAGTGGCCGAGGTTGGTCGTCTCGGTGCCACGGTAGGCGAGAATCGCCACCCGTCCGCAGCGGCTCTGCACAAGGTAGGCCGTCGAGTAGACGTACATCGCATCGACGGTCTGCGCGATGCGCATGCAGGCGCTGGCCTCGAGCCCGAGCCGCGTCATCATCAGCGCGACGGTCGCCGCATCGGCGTAGGCGAAGCCCGCGCAGACGCCGAGCGCATGCGCCACGGTCGTATCGCGCCCGGCCGACGGCGTCGCGTGTGCCGCGACGAACGCATCGGCAAGCGCTTCGTGGACGGGGAAAGGCGGCGTGCAGTTGCCGCCTGCGACTCGCTCGATGTCCATTCAGGTGTCCATTCAGGGCCGCGGCGCACCGCCGGCCACGAAATTTGCGGGTCGGGTCTCGATGTCGTGGTGCATGGTCATTCCTCCGGGGGCAGGAAACGGAGCGCTCGCCCGCGCCGCCCTCCGGAGCGCGGGCGAGCGCTCCAGTTTCTGGCGCACGTAGGGGGCATACATGGCATCGTCGAAGCTCGCCTGATCTGGCAAGTGGTCAGCAATATCGTGGACGATTTGTTTGACGGTTCGCATGGGTTGACGCCTTGTGAAACCCGTTGAAACGCCATTCATTCTAGCCTGCCGCGCGTTGCCTCGCCGTCTCATACAGGCACAGCGCCGCCGACACCGACACATTGAGGCTTTCCACCGTGCCGCCGATGGGGATGCGCGCGACCTGGTCGCAGCTTTGCTTGACCAGGCGGCGGATGCCGGCGCCTTCGGCGCCGAGCACCCAGGCGATGCCGGTCCTGGCGTCGATGCCGGACAGCGGCTTGTCGCCGTCCATGTCGGCGGCGATGACCCAGATGTTGTGTTCCTTCAAATCCTCGATGGTGCGCGCAAGGTTAGTGACCATGAGGTAGGGCACGCTCTCCGCGGCGCCCGAGGCGACCTTTTCGACGGTGGCGTTGATGCCGACGGCGTTGTCCTTCGGCGCGATGACGGCGTGGACGCCAAAGGCGTCCGCGGATCGGAGGATCGCGCCGAGGTTGTGCGGGTCGGTGACGCCGTCGAGGATCACCAGCAGCGGCGGGCCCTGGATGTTCTCCAGCACTTCGTCGAGCGAATGCGTCAGCGCAACCGGTTTGACGCGGGCGACCACGCCCTGATGCTTGGCAGTCTTGCCCACTAATCGAGTCAGCCGGTCGGCTTCGACCTGCGCCAGTTTGACCCCGTTGTCCTTGGCCTGATGCACCAGGTCGCGCGCGCGGGCGTCGCGGCGGGTCAGGTCGAGGTAAATTTCGAAGATGCCCGACGGGTCCTGGCGCAGGCGCGCCAGCACGGGGTGAAAGCCGTAGATCAGTTTTTCAGCGGCATGCTTGCCGGCGGGTTTCTCGCTCATTTCTTCCTGCTGCCCGTTTTGGCCTTGCCGGCTTTCTTTTGCGGCTCCTGCTTCTCGAACGCACGCTGCATGTCGAGTGCGGAGTTTTCCTGCTCGACCAGGCTGAAGTCGATCTTGCTGGTCTCGATGTCGGCGCGCATCACCTTGATGCGCACACGGTCGCCGAGGCGGTAACGCTTGCCGGTGCGTTCACCGAGCATCATGTGCTTGGCCTGGTCGTAGTGGAAATAATCCTGGCCAAGTTCGGAGACGTGAACCAGACCCTCGATGAAAATATCGTCGATCGCGACGAACATGCCGAAGCTGGTCACCGCGCTCACGGTGCCGTTGTATTCGTCGCCGATGCGGTCGCGCATGAAATAGGTTTTCAGCCAGGCGTCGACGTCGCGGGTGGCATCGTCGGCGCGGCG
>NZ_JANJXQ010000235.1 GCF_024708915.1 Thiobacillus sp. | reverse complement strand
GAAGGGGAAAGTCTCGAAGGTAGTGGTGGGGGTGTAGCGGGGGTCGTTGCCTTTCCCAAGCCATGTGCACAAGCCCAGAGACCAAAGTTCGTGGAAGCGGGAATGCAGGATGCCGAAGGTGGTGTCGTCGGAACGGGCGATAACATCCAGAAGGTTCATCGCCAGTGTGGGGGCGCTACGCCAAGCAAAAATCCTGTGCTTTGAAACTATTGGCGTCACGATATATCTAGGTAGACCCTCAATGGCTCGACGCATATCCGGGCGAGGCCGTTCGAAGAGCCACCAGTTCTCGCGTGTTCGGGCATTGCGATCCTTTTCACGCTCAGGCTTTACGTGTTCAAGCACATGTTGAAAAGGCACTTCATATTGCATGGCCTGATTTTGGGAGAGACCTGTGAAGTCAATAATCCATGTGTCGGAAGAGTTTCTGACAACATCGGTTGCGTTGATCCACGGAAACACAACATTGCTATTTGGCAGGCCGTTTGGATTGCCGCCTTGCTTGAGAAGGTTTCTGGCCAGTTCTCCAGGAATATCAAAACTTCCGTATTTTTTGATTCCTTCAAAGCAGGTTCCAGTGTTTTCCTTGAGCCGTTGAGTTTGTGTGAGATCAAGACCATCGGCACCAGCGGTCAGATCCGCATGGATTCTTCCAGATGGCTGACCGTCGAGGGCGGCTCCCTCGCTATTTCCAAAGCACACCAGAGACACCCGCACCGCCGCGCCGTTGTTGATCCAGGCTTCATCGCTCCAGGCTTCGAAGATGGGTACGGTGGCGACGATGCGCTCCAGCACCCGGCGCGAGGCGCCGCCGCGAATCGAGTTGGTGGCGACCAGCCCGACGCGCTGCGTCTTGCCCGCTTCGATCTGCGCGCGGGCCTTCTCGAACCAGTAGGTGACGAAATCGGCGCCACCGGGGACGCGGCCGTCGTACTGTTTGCGCAGGGCACGGGTGTATTCGTCGCCCAGCTCGGCGCGCATCTTCTTGTCGCCGAGAAAGGGTGGGTTGCCGACGATGGCATCGGCATCAGGCCATTCCGGTTCGAAGGCGGCGACGAGCATGCTGTCCCGCTCTTTTTCCGCGTCCTCGATCGCCACGCCCTCGTAGTGAGCTAACAGCACGGCATCGCGGTTCTCGATGTGGTCGAGCGGCCGCAGGATCGGGTCGCGGCGCACAGGATAGCCGTGCGTCAGCATCCACTGGATTTCGCCGATCCACACGGTGACGCGGGCGAGCTCAGCGGCGTAGGGATTGAGTTCGATGCCGAGCACGTTGGCCGGGCTGGTTTCGATCACCAGCTCGCGGTGCAGACCGAGGGATTCGGCTTCGAGGTTGGCACGGTGTTCCAAGTCTTTAAGAGTTTTCAGCGCCAAGTAGAGGAAGTTGCCGCTGCCGCAGGCGGGATCGAGCACACGGTAGCCCTTGAGCTGCTGGATAAAGTGGATAAAGGCGGCCTGCGCGTCGTCGCGTGCGGTCTTGCTACCCTTGCCGCCCTGATTGTGCTTTTCCAGCAGCGCGGCGATCTGCATTTTGACGGCCTGCCATTCGGCCAACAAGGGCGCCTCGATCACAGGTCGGATCAACTTGAGGATGGTGGCGGGGTCGGTGTAGTGCGCGCCGAGCTGGCTGCGCATGTCTGGGTTGAGGCCGCGCTCGAACAGGGTGCCGAGGATGGCGGGCTCGATCTCGCCCCAGCCCATGCGCGCGGCGTCGAGCAGCTGCACCACGTCTTCGGTGGTGAGCGGCGGCACCTCGATCTGCTCGAACAGGCCGCCGTTGAAATACGGAATGGTTTCCAGCGCGAAATCGCCGCCACGGCGCATGGCGATGAACAATTCGGTGAGCCGGGACTGGGCTTTTGCACCGTCTGGGTTGGACTTGTCCAGCACCGTCTCGAACAGTTTTTCCGGCAGCAGGCGGGCGTCTTCGGCAAACATGCAGAATACGCACTGGATGAGGAAATGCGCAGTCTGCAACGGCGTGCGGCCTTGGGCATTGAGACGTTCGGCCAGCTGGCCCATCTTGCGTGCGGCGTCTTCGGTGACGGCGTAGGTGGTGCGCTGCGGCTTGAAACGCTCGGGCGCCTCGAACAGCCAGCGCAGCTTTTGCAGACTCTGTGGCTGGCCGATATCCTCCAGCGTGATGCTGTGAACTTCGGACGGGGTGCCGGTAAAGTGAGTGTGGATTTCAATACGGCTGCGGTCGGATACCACCAGCAGCGGCGGGTTGTCGAGCGCGAGGGCGTAGGTCATCAATTGCTTCAACGCAACGCCGAGGTCTTTGCCCGGCGCCTTGCTTTCCCAGGCGAAAAAGCCGCGCTTCCATACATCAGCCCAACCATGGCCAGCGCCGGTACGGGTTGCGCCTCGCTCGAAGCAGTAGTTGTCTGAATCATCGGGTTTGGCAACGCCCAGGAGATCGCACAGATCCAGAAAGAAGGATTGAGCGCCAGCTTTTTCAGAGAGGGGGTTGCCGTGCCATTTGGCAATGAAGGCTTGTGGTGTCATGGCGCGATGCTACCAAACCAGGTGAAAAGTTGTCGGTATGATGGTTAAGCCAAAGAAGAAGCCTTCGCTAGATATGCTTGGCTAGCGAATGTCCGATGTCGGTGAGATGTGCGGCTCAGAAACGGCCGTGTAACCGACCGTTATGGCGAGGACAGCCGATGCCGGGTACTCGGCCTTATGTGGAGCTCCACATAAGGCCGAGTACCAGACCCACACGGCGGACGTCGTAACGATTCGTACCTGGCCAATTATTTCCTGACAGAGCAACCCGAACTTGCCCTGTCTGTCAGGTCAAGTCTGAATTTCTACAATTTATACTGTCAGCGTGGGAAATTCCATTGGAACAAGTATCGGGTTTTCGGCTTGTCCAAGTATCTCTAGCGCACACCAATTATGCTCTGAACCCGCGCTCATGCCGTAAAGCCTGAGCCGCCGCCACCATATTTGACAGCGCGGCTTCGGTCTCGGGCCAGCCACGCGTTTTCAGGCCACAGTCGGGATTGACCCACAGATTTGAAGGTGGAATGACCTGTGCAGCTTTTTCCAGCAAGCGGGTCATTTCCGCCTCGGACGGCACACGCGGACTGTGGATATCGTAGACGCCCGGACCAATTTCGTTGGGATAGTTGAACTCGCCAAAGCCGCTTAACAGCTCCATGTCAGAGCGGCTGGTTTCGATCGTGATGACGTCGGCGTCCATGGCCGCGATCGCGGGCAGGATGTCGTTGAATTCCGAATAGCACATGTGGGTATGGATCTGAGTGGCGTCAGCCACACCGGACGCGCTGATGCGGAACGCGCGGCTCGCCCAGTCTAAATAAGCCGGCCAGTCCGCGTTCCTGAGCGGAAGGCCCTCGCGGTAGGCAGGTTCGTCGATCTGGATGATGCCGATGCCGGCAGCTTCGAGGTCATTCACTTCGTCGCGGATCGCCAGCGCGATCTGCAGGGCAGTCGTTGAACGCGGCTGGTCGTCTCGCACGAAGGACCATTGCAGCATCGTCACCGGGCCGGTCAGCATGCCCTTCATCGGCCTGCCGGTCAGCGACTGCGCGTAGCGCGTCCAGCCCACCGTCATCGGCCGTGGGCGCGACACATCACCGTAGATGATCGGCGGTTTCACGCAGCGGCTGCCGTAGGACTGTACCCAGCCATTTTGCGAAAACGCGTAACCCTGCAATTGCTCGCCGAAGTATTCGACCATGTCATTGCGCTCGGCTTCGCCGTGCACCAGAACATCGAGCCCCAGGGCTTCCTGTTTTTCGACGGCATGCTGAATTTCCCGCTGCATCGCAGTGGTGTAATCGGCCTCGCTGATTTCACCTTTCTTGAAACGCGCGCGGGCACTGCGTATCTCAATCGTCTGTGGGAAAGAGCCGATGGTCGTGGTCGGGAAGGGGGGCAGCCTGAAACGCCCACGTTGCGCAGTCTGGCGTAGCGCGAACGGCTGATTGCGCGTGTCGTGCGTCGCGGTGAGCGCGGCCAGTCGCTCGCCGACCACCGCATCATGCACCCGGCCTGAGGTTCGTCGCGCGGCCAGCGCCCGTTCATTG
This sequence comes from Thiobacillus sp., assembly GCF_024708915.1. The sequence continues at coordinate 57,339 of NZ_JANJXQ010000235.1, read as the reverse complement.
GCGGTCAGTTCCACAGCCACAGCCTGGCGGCCGGCATTGAATGCGGTTTTGAGAATGGTCAGTGCGGTGATTTTTTCGTCGGCGAACGCAAGCCAGTTTTTGAGCTCCGGATCGAGCCGGGTTTCGCCCGCCAGGCTCATCGGCACATGCAGCAGCGAACAGGAGGGCGCAAGCCACAGCCGGTCGCCCAGGCGATGATGCAGGCCCTCAAAGCGCTTAAATACTGCGGAAAGATCGGTCTTCCAGATGTTGCGGCCGTCGATCACGCCCACCGAAAGTATTTTGGTGATGGGCAGCCAGTCGATCGCCTGCGCCAGTTCGGCGCCACCGCGCACGCAATCGACATGCACCCCGGCCACGGGCAGCTTCATCGCCACCAGCAAGTTCTCGCGCAGCGGCCCGAAATAGCTGGCGAGCATCAGCTTCACGCCGGCGGCATTCAGATGGTGATAAGCGCGTTCAAAAGCGGTGCGCCAGTCGGCGCTTAAATCCAGCGCCAGAATCGGCTCGTCGATCTGCACCCACTCCACGCCTTGCGCTTTCAGACGCGCCAGGATCGTTCCATAGACCGGCATCAGGCGGTCGAGCAGGTCGAGGCGGTTGAAGCCTGCGGTTTTTTCCTTGGCCAGATGCAGGAAGGTGAGCGGGCCGATCAGCACGGGCTTGGCATTGAAGCCCGCTGTCTGCGCTTCGGCCACTTCGTCGAACAGCCATTCCGCGCCCAGCGAAAACTGCGTATCGGGCTTCAGCTCGGGGACGAGATAGTGATAGTTGGTGTCGAACCATTTAGTCATTTCCATCGCATGGCATGCGGCATTGCCGCGCGCCAGCTGGAAATATTCGGACAGGCTGAGTTTGCCTCCGAAGCCGAAGCGCGCCGGTGCGCAGCCCAGGAGCGCGATGTGGTTCAGCATCTGGTCGTAAAACGCGAAGTCCCCCACGGTGACGAAATCCAGCCCGGCCGCATGTTGCCGTTGCCAGTTGGCCTGGCGGATACCGCTCGCCACCGCTTTCAGCGAGGCCTCATCGATTTCGCCGCGCCAGAACGACTCCTGTGCAAATTTCAGTTCCCGGTTCGGTCCGATGCGCGGAACGCCCAATACGTGTGCCAGTGCCATGCGTGTGCTCCCAATGAATGATGGACGCCATGATGCCGATGCCGGTAACATGAAACAAACGAATATTTCTCATCCAATACATGAGCCAATCTCATATCGAACTACGCCATCTGCGGCTGCTGCAGGCCGTCGCTGAATCGGGCGGACTGACTGCCGCCGCTGAGCGCCTGCATCTCACGCAGTCGGCGGTGTCGCATCAACTGAAGGCGCTGGAAGACTCGCTGGGATTGCCGCTGGTCGAGCGCGCCGCACGACCTCTTGGTCTTACAGCCGCCGGACGCCGGCTGCTGACGCTGGCACGCACGGCCCTGCCGCAGGTCAACGCGGCGCTGCGCGATCTGGCCAAGCTGAAGGACGGCGACGCGGGTGAGTTGCGCATCGCGGTGGAGTGCCACACCTGTTATGACTGGCTGATGCCGGCGATGGACAGCTACCGCGACGTGTGGCCAGGGGTGGAACTCGATCTGCTGGGCGGCTTTCAGGCCGACCCGGTCGGTTTGCTCCTGGACCAGCAGGCCGATCTGGTCATCACCTCGGAAAGCGCGCCGCGCGCTGGGGTGGTCTATGTGCCGCTATTCGGATTCGAGATGCTGGCGCTGCTGCCGCCCGGCCATCCGCTCGCCTCGAAAAAATGGCTCGCGCCCGCCGATTTCGCCCAACACACGCTCATTACCTATCCGGTACCGGAAGACCGTCTTGATTTGATCCGCCGCGTATTGGCTCCAGCTGGGGTGAAACCTCCGCGCCGCGAGGTGCAACTGACGGTCGCCATCCTGCAACTCGTTGCCAGCCGCCGTGGGCTGGCCGCATTGCCCGCGTGGGCGGTCGCGCAGTATCTGGAACGTGGTTACATCGTTGCCCGCCCCATTGGCAAACACGGTCTGTGGGCGGAACTCTATGCTGCTGTGCGCGAGACCGATGCGGCGCGTGCGTTTGTCGCCGACTTCATTGACACCGTAAAACGCGACAGCTTTGCACGCCTGCCCGGAATACGCGCTGACCTCGCTGCCCAAAATTGATTTGGCACGGCTCGTATCAGTGATCGCTGCCGGCGGCAATCTGTCGACTGTCCATCACATCATTAGATAACCCGAAACAGTGCAAGAAATCCGCGCAAGGTACTTGAAGTGGCAGTCAGGCCTGCCCGTTGCGCCCAAGAGCAAGCCCGGTAAATACCCCAGAAGCCCGCCATGAGCAGCTCAGCTCGATCTCGTTGACCGAAGCAAGGTTCGACTTCCGCCAGGATCGTTTGACGATGCCGTGACCTTGTTCCTGGGGTGGGACTTTGCGTGTAGCGTGACCATTCGCTTGGTAGCTACAAATGTATAGATCTGAGTCGTGCTGATACAGGCATGTCCCAGCAGCTTCTGGATAACCCGCAAGTCAGCGCCTGCGTCCAGCAGGTGGGTGGCAAATGCGTGCCGAATGCTGTGAGTACTGAGAGGCCTGACGATGCTGTTGTTCTCGGCATGCTTTTTCACGACCAGTCGAAGGGTGCCGGTGTTTAGTTTCTTGCCTCGCACCGAGAGGAAAACATAATTGCAGCGATAATCTCGCCTGAATGCGGGTCTCGATCTGCTGAGATACAGATCCAGCCAGAACGCGGCTTCTTCGCCGTATACAACAAGGCGCTCCTTGTTCCCTTTCCCACAAACGCGAATTACCCGGTTTCTGAAATCGATATCACCGACCTTGAGCCCTGACAGCTCCGCAGCACGTAAGCCGGTCGCATAGAGCAATTCGAGCAAGGCTTTGTCGCGCAGGCCCTGGTGAGAATTGAGGTCGGTAATATCGAGCAGCGATGCAACCTCATCCTGAGTCGGTGGATTCGGTAGCTTTTGCGGGATTTTGATCTTGCGAATCGACGCGGTTGGATCCTGCGATACCAAATCATTGGAAACTAGATATTGATAAAAGCGCCGTAGCGATGCGGTATAACGAGCCACACTTCGTGCGCTTATTTTTCTGTCCAGCAGGCTTGCCAGCCATTGGTCAATATCCTGGATCAACGCCTGTAGAAGGGTCTTTCCGTTTTGACTCGACAGCCATGAAGAAAAGCTTAGAAGATCGGCCCGATAGGCCGCGATAGTCGCGTCAGCCAAGCCATGAACAAGCCATAGCTCGTTGCAGAACTGCTCCACCGTGGCGGGCAGGCATTTAGAGGGTGCGGAACCCATGTGTTTTTCGCCTTTCTTGTTTTAATCCCTTCGGCTCCGCAACTGCAAGGGGGTAATTATTCAGCTTGTTATTTTTCCGCCACTCCCATGGCGGGATTCAAGTCAGACCACAGTTCATTCTTGAATCGAGTTCTGATCGCGCATCAATCTCGCGACCTTTATTATTTTCGTTCTTTTTATAATGGCACGCCAGTCCCAGCTTGATGAGCTGGTCGGTATGAGACTTCGTGCCTTATGACGTTCACCTTCAAGGGCCGTTGTCGCTTAGTCAATAGGGTGGGCTCTTTTGCCGACTTGCCTTCCTGCTTGTTCGGTCATTCCTGGTCTTGTGAATGTCCGAAATATGTATATAATTATCGGACAAGGAGCCAGTCATGCTCAATCCGACGCCAGTCATCAAATCGCAGGTGATGCAACGTATCAACCAGGCCCCGGCAGCCAAAGTGTGGACGCCGGTGGATTTTCTCGACCTGGGTAATCGCGACGCGGTGGATAAAACGCTCCAGCGCATGGTCGCCAGCAATGATCTGCGTCGAATCGATCGAGGATTGTATGACCAGGCCCGGATGAACGCCCTCACCGGGCAGCAAACCGTCCCCGATTATCGCAGCGTGATCGATGCCGTCGGTCGCCGCGACCAGGTGCGCGTATTGATTGACGGGATGACCGCCGCCAACGATCTGGGCCTGACCAATGCGGTGCCGGGGCAGGTCATCGTACATACGGATGGTCGGCTGCGACCGATCCAGTTGGGCAAATTAACCCTTCAGTTCAAGCTGACGGCGCCAAGCAAGCTCTACTGGGCGGACCGCCCAGCCATGCGAGTGGTGCAAGCCCTGTACTGGCTGCGCGATGGCCTGAAGGATGGTGCCCAGATCGATCAGGATGCAATTCAAGCCAAGCTCATTCGGCTACTGCAGGACTCCAACCAGGGACGCGCGATTCGTGATGACCTGCGATCCGGTTTACACACGGTGCCGTCGTGGATGCAACAGTGGATCCGCGATCTGCTTGCCCGGTCCGAACAGGCAAGTACCAAGGCCTCGCCGTGAACGCCGGCTTTCTTCGTATCATCGCCGCCTCTCCCGAGGATCGTCGCGGCCTGTTCCTGGCAACCGCCACCAGGCTCGGCACGCCGATCCAGAATGTGGAGAAGGATTTCTGGGTGTCCTGGGTGCTGGACCTGCTGTTCAACGGCAGCGACACCGGCGAGCCGCGCCTGCTCTTCAAGGGCGGGACATCGCTGTCCAAGGCCTACGGGCTGATCTCCCGGTTTTCTGAAGACATCGATATCACGGTGTTCCGGGAAGACATTGGCCAGGACATCCAGGTTGGCGACCTGGAAGGTCTCTCGGGCAAGCAGCAACGCCTCCTGCTGGAAGCCATCAAACAAGCCTGCCAGGCTTACATCCAGGGCACGCTCAAAGCGCGTTTGAACCGGCAGATCGAGGCAGCATTTCGCGAAGCGGGAGTATCGCTTGCAGAAGTCCCTGTCGTTCACGACCCTGACGACCCGGATCAACAGACACTGCTGGTACGTTACCCCTCAGTCAGCACGGGTGTCGACGAATATGTGAAGCCAACGGTCAAGATCGAAGCCGGAGCCAAGTCGGCTCTGGACCCGCACCGTTTCGCCACCATTCAACCCTATGTTGCCGACGACGTGCCGGCGGCCAATCTCGTCGTGCCGGACGTGGTCACCATCGATGCCGAGCGCACTTTCTGGGACAAGGTCGTGATCCTGCATGGCTTGCGCCGTTGGCATGACAACCGGGGTGTGTTACGCCAGCATGGCCATCGCGTATCAAGGCATTACTACGACATCTACAAACTGACTCGTTCTCCGGTAGGGCAACTGGCAGCCACGGATCATGCACTGGCTCTCGACTGTGCGCGTCACGCCCTGATGTTTTTCAACAGCGCGGACCTGGACCTGCTGCATGCCCGGCCCGGTTCATTTGCGATCACACCGACACCCGGGATGGTGGATGCGCTCAGGCGTGACTACCAGGCGATGACCGGGATGATTTTTGGTGAGGTGCCCGATTTTGCCGAGGTGCTTGATGCCACTCGGCAACTTGAGCAGGTGATCAACCAAGGGATCCCATGATCTGCGCGTGCACGATGTTCAGCGTTCGATCATCTGCCAGAGTCCAACAGAATTGGCATGGCCATTCAGCTGACCCTGTTGCCCGGTTGTGTTTCTATTTTCAGGCTGTCATCCAGTAACAGAAACAGCATCTCGTCGTCCGTCGACGTGTATATGCTGGTGGTTGCCACGCTGGCGTGTCCAAGCAGGCGCTGGATCATGTTGACCGGCATCGTCTCTGCGGAATGTGCGCCGCGCGTGTGTCTCAGCCAGTGCGTCGAAGCTTTCGCCATCTTTTTAGCATCGTCATGATGCCCCTGCGTGGCAAGCTCCGCAGCCGCTTCCCTGAAGAACACCTTCAAGGCCTTGTACAGCGTCGTGTGATCCAGGGTGCCCGTATCCTGCCCACGCCGCAGCCGGGTGATCATGGGAACGTCTCCAGGATTATCCAGTGGGTCGGCATTCATGCCCCGCCAGGCCAGGTAATCGCGTAATGCATCCATCACCATGCCGGGCATCGGAACTGCACGCCATTTGCCACCCTTACCGAGCACTTTCAGCATCCAGCGGACACCCAGGCCACGCTTGAGCGGGACCGAATAGAGTCTCCCCAAACGGGCATCCACCAGTTCGGTGAGCCGTAGCCCCGTGGCATAGGCGAAGGGGAGTACGAAGTGCAAGCGCCGGACGGATTCGTCCATAGGCTGCCTGTGCAGATATTCCATGAGAAATGCCCACTGGGTGCGTGTGAAGGCGTGCGTCAGTTCCAAATCAGGCGCGGTGGACACGCCCATCACCCGCTGTGGCGGCGGCACGCCGTCCCATGGATTGCTGTCGAGGTAACGCACTTTGGCAAGCCACTCGAACAGGGATTTGAGGATGGTGTGGGCCTGGATTTGGCTGCGCAGCGAGGCGGCTCCTTCGAATGGCCGCCAGTTGGCCGACCAGCGCGGTGTGCTGCGCTTTCCCAACCATTCAGCCTGGGGAAGGCGCCATGGCCATGCCGCGGGCAATGTCCGGCCGAGCCCGCCCAGCCAATCCCGGTAAGCAATGGCATCCTCGATCGACAGCGACGACAGGGCGCATCCGCGCTCCATCACTGACCAGATCAGGAGGCGCTCTGCCTCGCGGCGATAGGCGCGCTCGGTATGCGGGTTCGACGCGCGCGCTTTCAGCCAGGCCTGGATCGCCTGATAGTCATTTTCAGCGGCGATGCGGCTGCGGCCGAGGCTTCGGTTCTCGCCAAGTGAGCCATCCAGCTCCGCCGGCGTCGAGAACGACTCCAGCGGCATGATGGCGGTGGCCGAGGGCCGGGTCAGTGCGATCGGCGACAGCGACCGCAGTGGGGCGAGCCCCTGCGGCGCCATCACACCCAGACTGCCTTCGTGGGTGGCAAGCCAGGTCACCAGTCGGCGCGCACCTTTTTCGCCGAGGCGGGGCACGGACACCCACCAGCGGTAGCCCTGGGTGCGGACGCGCCGATGGAGCGCCTCGATGGTGTGAATGTCAGCGAGGATGAGTCTGGCGGCAAGACGATCCTCGAACCAGGCGGCAACCGGGTCCTGCGGCTGCGGGTCGGTGGCAAGGAGCTCCTCCACCCACACCAGCGCGGCCAGTTGGCGCTCGACCAGACGGGCGTAGCGTCTCGCGCGGCGGTCGATGCTCTGCGGATAGGCCTCGACATACATCGCGGCCAGTTCCTTCTCTGAATAGAAGTGATCGGGGTCGTGTGCTTCGCGGAAGGTTTCGAGCGAGGGGAGGGCGGTCGTCGACCGTACTGCCTCGGGCAGGGTGCCGAGCGGTAGGCGCAGCAGCCTGGCCAGCGCATGGCGGCCATTCCGGCGGGCGGCCATCGTCAGAGTTTGCTGGATCCAGGCCAGCGTGGAACGGGCCACGCGCTGATCGAGGCCGGATTCGAGATACCGATCCGCTGCGACCTTGAGGTCGAGTCCCTGCAGCCAGCCGCGGTAGAAGGCGAGGTGGTGACGCCCGATTTTGCGAGTGGATTCCATGGCTAACGGGCTGAAATCAAGGGGAAACAAGTAATATAGGTCATAGATCCCTGAGTTGAATCACAAAATCAGTATTCTTGATAATTAACCTTATCATGAACTGCATATGCTTTGACGCTATTTGGCTCTTGCGTGTTCTGATCGAAACGCGCCCCCATATTGATTGCTATTGCTGGCTTTTGACTGTTTGCCTACCAGGCCACGAATACCTGAACGCTGGTAGCATCAAATCTTCTCAACCAACCCAAGGGACTTTCATGAATAAGACTGAATTGATCGAAGCCACGGCAGCCGAAGCAGACATCAGCAAGGCTGCTGCCGGAAGAGCGCTGGATGCCATTCTCGGCGCCGTCGTCAAAGCGGTAGCTAATGGTAATTCTGTAACCCTCATTGGGTTTGGCGCGTTCAAGTCTTCCAAGCGTGCTGCCCGTACCGGACGCAATCCGCAAACAGGCAAGGAACTGAAGATCGCTGCCACGACTGTGCCGCGTTTTACGGCTGGCGCTGGTTTCAAGGCTGCCGTTGCGGGTAAGAAAGTTGCAAAAAAGAAGTGATGTGACATGTGCGGGCGTGGCGCTGTCCTTGTAGGCCGCGTCCGCATTCAAACAGTAAGCTGGTGTCATGTGATGTATCACATATGTTGTGCACTGGATGTTGAGCTGCAATAGGTTGTCCTTTGCTTCGAAGCCTTGCGCAGTACATTGCCTCTGTTTGTCGTCGAACGCGTCATTTGGTGCTATTTACGTAACCCCACTACTGGGTGCGAGGCCATCGTGTGTGGCGTGGTGAACGTCGAGGGGCGAGTTATTCCGGCGTCAACATGCGCAGGCGCTTTCGTTTTCCGGAGCATGGGAATGGCATTGACCAACCGGATCGCGCCGATGCGGGGACTATTCTTCCCGGCCTGTAGTATGTCGACAGCGTGGTCAAGCTCGACGACGGCCTGATTCTCATCCACGACCTGGACCGCTTCACTTTCGCTGGGCAAAGCGGAAGCGCTCGATCGGGCGACGGTGGCGGCTGGTAGATGCGGCTGACGCTGCCCGATTCCCAGCATTCCGCTTGGACGAGCTGCCGGCTGTCCACATCGGCCTGCATTTCCAGAAGTGCGCTTGCTTAACCGAATCGGTGCAGGCTCTGGTACAGCAGCACGCCGGCGTAGTCGCCAGTGAAGGGTCGGCCGCTGCGGTTGGCGCCGTGCATGCCGGGCGCGAGGCCGACGATCAGCAGATCGGGTGCGGGGTCGCCGAAGGCGGGCACCGGACGGGCATGGTAATCGGGGTGGCGGACGCGCACCGCTTCCAGAAAAGCGGCAAGGCGTGGACAGGCGCGGCAGTCGAGGTCGAAGGGCATCGGAAGAAATGAAAAACGCCCCACAGCGGGGGCGTTCATTGTACGCGTGACGCGAATCAGCTTTCGATCGGGCCCGCTGCGGTCTGCATGTAGTTCTGCTCGCCCATGCGCTTGACCAGATCGAGCTGGGTTTCGAGGTAGTCGATGTGTTCTTCGGTGTCGGACTGGATGCCGGTGAGAATTTCGCGCGAGGCATAATCCTTGACCGCCTCGCAGTGCGCGATGGCTTCGACATACAGCGCGCGGCCGGTGAGTTCGAGCTTGAGATCGCAGCCCAGGCACTCGACCACGTTCTCGCCGATCATCAGCTTGTTCAGGTCCTGCAGGTTGGGCAGGCCTTCCAGGAAGAGAATGCGCTCGATCAGCTTGTCGGCGTGTTTCATCTCCTCGATGGATTCCTCATATTCGTGCTTGCCCAGCGCATTCAGCCCCCAGTTCTTGTACATGCGGGCATGCAGGAAATACTGGTTGATGGCGGTGAGTTCCACCGTCAGGGCCTTGTTCAGATACTGGATGACTTTTTTGTCGCCTTTCATGGGGCTCTCCTGTTGTGTGAAGTCACCCGCGAGCGGCGACTTGAAGACGGGGATAAAGGACGGTGCAGGTATTACTTGGCATTGTAGGAATGGCGGCCGACAAGGCAAGCCCGGGCGAAGGACAAAACAGGGGGTCAGGCCGCTGCCAGTCCTGGGCAGAGGGCTTCTTCGCTGCGCACCTCGTTCACGGCTTCGCGCAGCACTTCCTTGGCGCAGCGGCCGCATTTGCCGCACTGGGTGGCGACCCCCAGTTCCCGGCTCAATTCGCGCATGGTGCACACACCTTCGGTGCGCACCAGCCGACGAATATCGGTATCGGTGACACTGTGGCAAAGACAGACGTACATGTGAATCCTCCTGCAATGGATCAATTACGCTCCAGTTTATTCAAATGATAATGATTGTCAATAACATTTGGAGTGGGTCCCCCGATCCGAATGACGGGCTATTGGCGGACCTGCGCGGATCGACCCTGAGCAGCCATAAACCGTAGACATCGGTGAAATGGACCGCTGATTGTGAATGGGCGGGCCGGGTGGCCCACCGGTTTGCGGCTTAGAACTTATAGCTGGCGCCGACTTCGACATTACGCTCGACGCCGGGGAAAATGCCGTCCGGGTTGCGGCTGGCGATGTATTTCTTGTCGGTCAGGTTGCGCACCGTGCCGAACACGCTGAGCTGCTTGTCGATGGCGTAGCGTACGTTGAAGTCGAGCGTGGTGTAGGCGGGAATCTCGCCCCGGCGGCCGTCTGCGCTCTGTGCCATGGTGTTTTCCGGATCGACGAACTGGCTCGATACGTGGTACGCGCCCAGGCTGGTGCGCAGGCCACCGGTCGCGTAGCTCACGGCGAGATTGGCCGTCAGCTCCGGCGCATAAGGCAGGCGGTTGCCGTTGCGGTCGATGCCGCCGACGATTTTCGTGCTGTTGAATTTCGCAGTCGGCACCCAGGTGGCGTTGCCGTCCACGCTCCAGCCCCCGCCGATTTTATAGCCGAGTGCGCCTTCGAGACCCTGATTCAGGGTCTCGCCGGCGTTGGTCGCCGTTGCGCCGACGCCGCCCGATTCGGACTGCGGAATGATCTGGTTGGCGAAGTCCATGCGGAAGGCGGTCGCCTCGTAGGTTAACCGTCCCGATGCGCCGCGCACGCCAATTTCGAAGTTGGTCGAGCGCTCGGCGTCCAGTTGCTGGTCGACGCCGGCGCCGCTGATCGCGGTGGCGACCATCGCCGGCGAGAAGCCCTTGAACGCACCCGCAAACAGCTGCGCCTGCGGTGCAAGCTGCCAGGTCGCGCCGATGCCGGGCATCACTTCGGTGGTGCTCGATTCGCCGGAAAGACCGGTCAATTCATTCTTGCGGCTTTGGTCGTAGGTTTCGATGCGCAGGCCGGGCGTGATCGCGACGCGCTCGCTGAGGATGAAACGGTTCTGGCCGTAGAAGGCGATCCCTTGCGCTTCCTGGGTGTCGTCGGTGGTCAGGTCGCCGGAACGAGCGTTGGGGTCGGTCTTTGAGCGGACCTTCTGGTTGTTCACCTTGTCGCTGTGCAGGCGGACGCCGATTTCGGCTTCGTTCTTGACGCCGAAGCCGTCGTAGTTGACGTGCAGACGGCTGTCCAGGCCCATCATTTCGAAGGCGCGATTGTTGCCGTTCATGCAGTAGGCGCTGCCGTCGCAGGGGACGAAGGTGGTGCCATCGGCGCTGCGGGCTTGCACCTCCCTGCGCCAATAATCGCGCGTCAACTGGCTCCAGTACAGCAGGGTCTTGAACTTCACGGCGTCGTTGATCTGCCACTCATGGTTGATGTCGAACGAATTGCGGTCGGTCAGGAAATAATCATTCGGCGCCGGGTTCTTGGTCGGGTCGTTCTTGTATTCATTTGGCCGCAAGCCGACGTACGAGGTGTTGATCTCGTTGTCGTAGCGGGTGAACTTGACGCCGACCCACTGGTTTTCGCCGAGAGCCATGCCGCCCTTGACCATAAGGTCGGTCATGTCGAAACCGTTGTTGCGGAAGCCGTCGCCTTCGGCCTTGACCAGGCTGATGCCGCCGATGGCTTCGCCCGACGGCGCCGTGCCGCCGGCGTCGAGGCCGATCGAGCGATAGCCGTGCGTGCCGACCTTGGCGGTCACCTTCGCGCCCTGTTCGGGATCCTTGGTCTTGTAGTTGACGACGCCGCCGATGGTGGTGGGGCCGTAGCGCAGGCCGGCTGCGCCCTTCAGCACCTCGATGCTTTGCATGCGCTCGATGCGCGGGCTGTAGTAGGATTCGTTGGCGAGGAACAGGCCGGGCGCGACGGGCACGCCGTCTTCCAGCACCAGCAGTTTCTGGCTGCGGTTGGGGTTGAGGCCGCGCATGCCGATGTTAGGGATGAAGCCGTAGCCTTCCTCCTCGCGCACCACAATGCCCGGGACGGACTTGAGCGCATCCTGGACCGACAACGGCTGTGTCAGCTCCAGTTCTTCCCGGGTGACGATGGCCACCGAACCGGGCTGCCTGGCGATGGCCTCGCCGTCTTCGCCGACCACGTCGATACGCGGCAGCTCAATGTCAGCTGCAAGCGCATGGGCTGGAAAACTGATGGCTGCCGCGACGGCCAAAGCGAGGCAGAGTGGTTTGATCCTGGGGGTGTTGCGGGTCATGTAAAGGCTCCTTGCGTCAGAAAAATTTGGCTGGCTGGCGCAAGGCATGCGAGTGGCTGGCTGGTGGGTAAATTGTGCGGGTGGGACTTTTTATCGCGCGGCGCGCGGATCGGTGACGAATCCAAGTTTGCTCAGCCCGGCGCGCGCGGCGTCGGCCATGATCTGCGCGACGTGCCTGTAGGCGAGGTTGCCGTCGGCGCGGAGGTGGATTTCCGGCTGCGGGATCTGCTGCGCGGCGGTGGCCATGCGGGTTTTCCACGCCGCAGCGTCGACCGCCTCGGCATTCCAGAACACCGCGCCGTCGGCCTGGATCGACAGCTGGATCGTCTCGGGCTTGACCTCGTTCGGCTGGCTCGACGCCTGCGGCAGGTCGACCTTGACCGCGTGCGTCATCATGGGCGCGGTGATGATGAAAATCACCAGCAGGACCAGCATCACGTCGATCAGCGGAATCATGTTGATTTCCGCATTGTCGCCGTCGCCGGCATCGTTCGTGAGTCCGCCGAAAGCCATTACGCGCTCCTGGCGACGGGCGCGGCGTAGATGCGCGCCTCGTCCTTGTGGACACGGGTGTTGTTGCGCACCCCGGTCGACATGAAGGCGAACAGATCATGCGCAAAGCCGTCGACTTCAGACAGCATGGTGCGCTTGGAACGGTTAAAGAAGTTGTACGCGAGCACCGCGGGGATCGCGACCGCCAGACCGAGCGCGGTCATGATCAGCGCCTCGCCCACGGGTCCGGCGACCTGGTCGAGGCTGCCCGAGCCGCTCATGCCGATGTTCACCAGCGCGTGATAGATGCCCCACACCGTGCCGAACAGACCGACGAATGGCGCGGATGAGGCGATCGACGCCAGCATGGTGTGGCCGTATTCGAGCCGCGCGGTGTCCTGGTTGATCGCCCGCCGCAAGGCTCTCGTCATGAATTCGTCTTCCGAACCCGATTCGACCAAGCGTGATCCGGTCTTGTTGCGGTATTGCTCGGCGGCCTTGAGCCCGTGGTGGGTCAGGTGCGAGAACGGATCGCTGACCCCGTGGTTCTGCAGGTAGTCGGCGACCGCCGCCAGATCGGGCGCATCCCAGAAGCGCGCGAGGAACGCCTCGGCATGCTTTTTCATGCGCCGGTTGGCGAGGCTCTTGGACACGATCAGATACCAGGTGATGACCGACATCGCCAGCAGCACGACGAGCAGGAAATGCGCGAGGCCGTCGGCCTGCGCGATAAAGTGGGCAAAGCCTAGTTGGGTTGGGATTGCGGTGGTTTCCATGACTTAACTCCTGAGGGTGAACTGAATCGGCACGATGACCCATGCGGTCACCGGCCTGCCGCCCTGGCGGGCGGGCTCGAATTTCCAGCTGGACCGCACGGTTTCCATGGCAGACCGGTCGAGGCGCGGGTGGCCGCTGCTTTTCAAAAGCTCGAGCCGCGCGACGCTGCCGTCCGGATTGACCAGAATGTTGAGGCGTACCGTTCCTTCCTCGCCCAGGCGCCTGGAAAGTGAGGGGTACGACGGCTTGGGATTTGCCAGGTAATCCGCCGGACGCGGCGGCGTGGGTGCCGGGGGAAGCGGCGGTGCTGGTTTGGGCGCTTCCGCCACCGGCGCAGGCGGCGGCAACACGTCGGGCATGGGTTCGGGCACTGGCGCCGGCTCGGGGGTTTCGGCCACGGGCTGCGGCATGGGGGCCGGCGTCGGTTTGGCGGCCAATACAGGTGTCGGCAGCGGCTTGGCCACCGGTTTGGGCGGCAGCGGCTTGGTTTCCGGTTTGGGTTGCGGCTGGGGTGCTTCGAGCCGGAGCTCGATCAGGCTCATCATCAGCGGGCGCGGCGGCGTTATGGGTTCGGACGTCGTAGGCGCGAGCAACAAAAGGCCCAGCAGCCCGGCATGCGCGAGCGTCACCCCAATGAGCGAGGCGGGCGAAATGCGCGAGCGCGCGAACATCGACGATGCCGGGCGCGACGGCTCAACCCCAGAATCGGGTTTCAAGGTAAATGGGGCGGAAAGTGAAGCTGTCATCCCAGACGTGTCCCTTTCAAATATCAAACAGTGCATGCTGGGGACGCATCGAAGGGGTACGAAGCCTGTGCCGGCAAGGTGTCTCAGACCATCCCGGCAGCAAGGGTTGAGCGAACTAACAACAATGCGAATAATAATGGTTCTTATTAGCTAGGTCAATGGGGGATGGAGGATGGGGAGAAAGCTAATATTTCCCTTTCTTGCGGCTTTTCCACATGACAAAGCCGGTGACCAGCAGCAGGGTCGGTGCGAGGCCAGCGACGACCTGCAGGATTCGCGTAGGCGTTCCTCCCATGGCGCCGGTGTGCAGTGGATAAAACGTGTTGAAAACCCTTGTACCGAGCGGCGCGGCCAAGGCGTGTTCAACCTGGATTACGTTGCCTGAGTATTGATTGAGGAAAACGAAATTTCTGCCGTTCGGATGAAGTTCCTGCGGAAGCTTCTTGCGTACGACGAGCGGCGCCTGCGGCGTCTGGGGAAGGCTGATCCATGTAGTCGGGGCCGGCAGCACGCGGTCGGCCTGATGCAGCAGGCTGTCGAGCGCACGCGCGGGCATCCCTTCGGGGGATGGAAGGGTACGCGGCGGGGCTGCCCGTGGCGCGCTCGCTGTCACGGTATCGACCAAGCCGGTCGCGGTCTTGTTGAATACGAACGCGGCGCCGGTCGACGCCGCGAGCAAAAGAAGCAGCGCCGCATAGACGCCCGATGCGCGATGCAGATCGAAATTCAGCCTTTTCCAGCGCGCGGACCACTGAACCTTGAAACCCTGCGAAATTTTTCCGTTTCGCGGCCACCAAAGAACGAGCCCCGTCACGCACAGGCCGACAAGCAGTAAAGCGCCGATACCCAGTGCCGTTTCGCCGGCCTCTCCGCTCAGGAGCTGGGTATGCAGCAGCGATATCCACCCGGTCGGGAAATCCGTTTGCCGCTGTGCGCCGAGGATCCTGCCGCTGTAGGGGTCGACGTAGACGAAGAGATCGTGCGCGCCATTGAGCTTGACCATATAGGTCTGCTGCGGCGTGCGCGGCATGCGGATGGCAAAGGGCAGGTCGTCGGGATAGGCGCGCCGCACCCGCTGCAACATATCGTCGACCGCGATGCGCTCGCCTCGTGCTGCGGTGACGAGCAGTTCCGGATAGGCAACTGTCTCGATCTCGTCCCGAAACACCAGCACGCTGCCGCTCAGGCCGCTCAGCACCAGCAGCAGTCCGATCAGCAGCCCGGTATAGAGGTGGAGCTTGAATACGAATCGGCGTGCCGTCCCCGGCATGATCCGCGGCGAGAGGATTGTTCCGTGGGCTGTCATTGCCTGAATGTCGCCAGATGGGCCTTGATCGCCCGAAAGCTGACGCCGCGGTCGTCCCCCAGCACATATGCCTGCACATCGCGCGCTTTCCACGCGCCCGCCTGCTCGGGGACTCGCGGAATGGCACAAAACGGAATGCCGTGGCGGCGGCAGCTCGCCGCAATCTTTTCGATGGCGTCCTGCACGATCGGGTGCTGCGCCTGCCCCGGCACACCGTAGGATTGCGACAGATCGATTGCGCCTTCGAGCACCATGTCGAGGCCAGCGACAGACAGGATGGCCTCCAGATTGTCGACGCCTTCCCGGTCTTCGATCATGGCCACCACCATGATTTCCGAATTGGCGCGGGCGAAATAGGTCGGCAGGTCGAGGGTGCCGAAGCCCGTGGTGCGGCCGCCGCTGATGCCGCGCGTCCCGAGCGGAGCGTAGCGGCTTGCCGCGACGGCCTGCGCTGCCTCCGCGGCGGTGCGCACGTACGGCACGACAATGCCCTGCGCGCCGCAATCGAGCGCCCGCAAAATGACGTCGGGCGCCGCGCTCGGCACCCGCACCAGCGACGTGACCCCGGCGCATTCGGCTGCCCGCACCATGTTTTCGAGCGTCTCAGGGTTGAGACAAACATGTTCCATATCGAGGATGACGAAATCGAATCCGGCGTAGCCGATCATCTCGACCAGCAGCGGCGACGGGATCGAATTGAGCAAGCCGAATACGGTCTTGCCGGCGGCCAGCGCGCGTTTCAGTGGGTTGGTCTGCAACATAACGGCCTCACTCGACGGGCAAATACCACTGCGCGGGATGCGGGTGGCGCAAAAAATCATGATGCGAAATGTGCCAGGCATAGGCGCCGGCGTAGGGAAACACCAGTACGTCGTTGCAGCGCACCGATTCGACCTGGGCGTCGAACGCCAACACGTCTTTCGGCGTACAGAGCTGGCCGACGACGCTGACGGTCTCGTTCGCCGCGTACGGGCGCGCAAACGAATACGGCCATTCGTCGACCGGCAGCACGTGAAACGGGTGGCTGTGGCCTTGCGCATAGGGGGTGCGAAAGTGATGCGAGCCGCCGCGGCCGACCACGAAGGTCTTGCCGTGGCTGCGCTTGATGTCGATGACCTGCATCGCGTAGTAACCGCAGGCCGCGGTCATGTAGCGGCCGAATTCGAAGCGCACCGCGACGCCCGGCATGCCGCGCTCGCTCAGCAACGCGGCCAGCCCTGCGCTGAAGGCCGGCCAGTCGAATTGCCGGTGAGGCTGACGGTAGTTGATGCCGATGCCGCCGCCAACATTGATGTGATCGATGTCCAGGTCATGGTCGTCGCGCCAGCGGCGCGCCTGCTCGAGATAGGCCGCGACGAGTTGCAGATGGGCGGCCGCGTCGAGCTGGTGCGACAGCAGATGGAAATGAAAACCGCGCAGCCGGATTTCGGGGCGGGCGCGCAGCCATTCCAGGCATTCGGGCAATTGCTGCGCCGGGATTCCGAACGGCGTGGGTTTACCGCCCATCATCAGGCTTGTCTCGGCAAGCTTGTCGAGCGTCAGGTTGATGCGCAACGACACCGGCGCCGTTCGCCCCGCCCGGCCGGCGATGTTCGCCAGGCGCTGCAGCTCGTGCAGGCTTTCCGCATGCAGACAATCGACGTTCTGTTCGATCGCGTCCCGGAGTTCATGGTCCAGCTTGCCCGGGCCGCTGAAAATCACCGGAACCTCGGCGAAGTGCTCGCGCACCCAGGCCAACTCGCCGCCCGACGAGACCTCGAATCCGGCGACGACCGGCGCCAGTGTCTGCAGGATCGGCAGATCGGAATTGGCTTTGATCGCGTAAAACAATTCGCAGCCGTCCGGCAGGCTGCCGGCCAGGTTCGCGGCATGTCGGCGCAGCGCGGCCAGGTCGTAGACATACGCGCACAGCGGCGCGTTGGCTTGCGCATGGGCCGAGCGCAGGCTTTCGAACACTTTGGCCAGCCTCAGCTCCACGCCCGGTTCTCCCCCAGCGTGCCCAGCGGGTTGTTGACCGGAAGATAGCCGGACGCGCGATCCGGCCGCTTGAAGAAACGGTTGATCAGATTGGCTTTTCCGGGAAACGCCTCGCCGTTAAGCAGGGCGTTGATGCAGCGTGCCGAAACGTCGTCGCCGTATTGGCTCTGGTAGGCATGCAGATGGTAGCGCACCACCGCCCACAGGCGGTTTTGCAATGCCGGCCTGCCGGCACCGATCTGGTTGATCGCCTCGCAGAAATTGTTGACGAACAGGCAGTAGGCGATCCGTTTCCAGCCCTGCTCGGCGCTGTACCAGAGCGCTTCGCGGGCGCGCGGGCTGATACCGTCCAGTTGCTTGGCGCCGAACCGCTCCTGCACCAGCTTCACGCCTTCGAAGTCGCGCAGAAAGACCTGTCGCACCTGGCCCTCGGCGACGCCGATCACCACGTTCTGTAAATGCGGCTCGAAAATGACGCCGTGCGCGAAATAGCAGTAGAGCACCGGGTACATGAGCTCGCCGACGTAGCGCGAAAACCACGCCTCGGCGGTCTCTTCGCGCGGCGATCCGCCACGCCGCGGCATCGCGTCCAGCAACTCGCCCATCCGCGCTTCGCCGTAGATGTGGTTGCCGAACAGCGCCCCGGCGAGCAACGGCGTCACGCCCGGATGCAGCACGTCGTCGAAGCCACGCCGCAGGATCAGGCCGAAGCCTTCGGTGATCGCCTTGTCGGATTGGGCGTCGCCCGTTTTCAGATCCGCCGAGATGAATGCGGGCTCCTCCATGACCGCGACGCCGGGGAAATGCTGCTGCAACTGCGGCGCAAGGGTGCGCATGATGCGGGTGACCTGCAGCGCGCCCTCGAGCTCGTAGATCGCGTTTTTGCGCACGCAGTTGGTGATGCGGACGTTGAGTGAACACTTGTAAAAATAGGGATTGTCGGGATGGAACAGCGTGCGGATCGATGCGGTCGGGTAAAAGGGCGCGCCCTGCTGTCCGAGATCGCGGATGCGGCCGCTGCGAATTGCCGCCGCGACGCCTGGATGGCCGAGCAGATGGCGCGCTTGCCAGGGATGGGCGGGAATAAGGAAAAAGTCCTCGTCCGCGGCAATCTCCGCCGGCGCCTGTTCGGCGACCAGCCGGTCGCAGGGCTGGGCGAGCACTGATTGCTGCAATAGGCATTCGCGGCGTACGGCGAAATAATGCAGCGCAAAGCGCGTTTCCATTTCCGGCGAATAGCGCCGCATGTCCTCATGGGAAATGCCCTGGCGGCTTTTCGGGGAGGGGTGGAACGGGTGGCCGAACACCAGCGACTGTTCGGACTCGACGAAGGCCTGCAAGGGCGTCGGCGAAAACGGCCCGGGGCACGCCGCGCTCAGCACGGCGGAGGTGACCGCCACGCTGTCCTGTATCTGTTGCATCAGTTCGTCGTTCGCAGGCTGGCCGTATTTGACCGACAGTTCACGCAGCAACAGCCCCGCCAACGTCTGCCAGTCGAGCAGGGCCCAAGGTTTGCCCGGGGCCTTGCAATACATAGGCGACAGGTAGCGGTAATTCCCGGTGGAGCACGCGTTGTCGACCACAGTCAGCACGCGTTCGCCGGTAAGCGGCAGGCGGATGTGCATGGCACGGCCGCCGGTGCGGCGCAGGGCCAGGTGCACCGATGCCGGACTGTCGCTCTGCCCGAACAAGGGGCCTACGCTTAACTGCCCCTCCAGCCCTGCGACCTCGCGGCAATAACAGTTGAGCAGCGTTTCCATGGAACGCCGGCCGGCTTCCTGTAGCGCCAGGGACGCGGGATCGATTGCGCCTGCCAGATTGTGTGAATGCATGATTTCTCCTGAGGTCAAGAATTTCGCAGCTGTAAACGATAAAATGCCACGCCGGCGAGGTAAGTGCCGGCGGCGAGCATGGTGAATGCGCCGATAAAAAATGGTGCCCGCAGATCGAGCGCCTGGACGGCCGTGCCGGCGATCAGGCCGGCGCCGACGGCGCCCCACTTGGCGTTGCTCTCGAACCAGCCGAAGGTGCGGCCGGCGTTTTCGTGCGTCACGACCGCCGCGATCAGCGCGTGCAGGCTGATGAAGCCGAGTGTCATTCCCAGGCCCATCGCGATGCGCCCGGCCGTCAATCCCGGCAGCGTCGGAAACAGCGCCTGGGCGGCCAGCGCGCCCGCAAGCAACAGGAATGAAGACGACAACGTGGCGAGCAGGCGGCCCTGTCCGAGATAGCGACTCAAGGGCACCGCGCACAGCAGGTAGACCAGGTGCGGGATGCCGAACAACAGCCCGGCCACGGCCAGAGACGCCGGCTCGGAACCGGCCTGGGTGAAGGGCACGAAATACGGAAACGTCAGCACGGTGGCGAATACGAACGCGAACTGCGCCGCGTAGACCTGGCTCGCGCTCGCTTCCAGCGCAACGCCCTTGGCTCGGGTCGCCGGTTTGGCGTTTGCTTCGTGCGGGTGCGCCGGCGGCAGTCGCGCGATCAACAGCGCGGCGACGAGCGGCAAACCCGCCAGGTAACGGTAGAGCTCGAGCGGCGATTCGATCGTCATCAGCAGGCCCAGGCCAGCCGGTGCGGCAACCAGCGCCGCCCGCGCCGACCATTGCATCAGGTTCAGGCTGCGGGTGAGCGCGGCGCCGCTGACCATCGTGGACAGATAGGCGTTGGACGCGGCGAAGGTGCCGCCGAGCAGGCCTTGCAAAGCGAGGGCAAGGGAAAATACCCCGGCATTGGGGGCGAAGCCTGCCAGCAGGAAACTGCCCGCGAGGCCCAGCTGAGCGCGCAGCAGCAGCGGCTTCTTGCCGTATTTGTCGGCGAGCCGCCCCCACCATGGACTGCTCACGGCCGTGAAAAATATCGGCACGATGTACAGCCAGCCGGCCAGATAGGCGGTATCGCTGTGCAGCGATTTGTCGAGTATCAGCGCAAAAAACGGCGGCATTCCGAGCGCCGCGAACGCAGCGATGAAATGGCAAACCATGATCGTGGCGACAACGCGCCGCCGGTCGGCGATCATGGCGCCCTCAGGAAGTTGGGTGTGCTGCGGCCGTAGAACTTGTTGACGTCGGGCGCGCCGGTTTCGGTCTTCTCAGCTAGGGTGGCGGCGATCAGCAGATATTTGATATAGAGCCGGTCGTCCTCGAGCAGCAGGCGGCGCGCCGGTGCCACGTCCTCGCCCTCGGCCGCCAGCTCGTCTAGCACCGCCTCGACCCGCCGCCGGACGCGGGCATACAGCGCGGCGGGGGGCACGCCGAGCAGGCCCGCGTAGCCTTCGACCAATACCGCGATATTGAGTTGCAGGGTGATCGTGGTGAACATCTGTGCCAGCGGCAGGGCGTCCGTGACGAAAATGCGGCGATCCTGCAGATCGGCCACGCGGCGTGCGAGATCCGGCCAGCGCCGCGCCAGCTCGTCGAAATGGATGCGCCCCGCATCGTTGTCTTTCAGCAGCAGGCGCAGGCGCGGCGCCTGCCGGCTCAAGACGAGGACCGAGTTCTGCTGGTTCGACTCGAGGGCGACGCCGTAGCGCAGCCACAGCAGCAGGTGCAGACGAAGCGTCAGTTCAAGGTAGTCCTCGAAGAATGCATCAAGGTCGCCCGCGTAGAATTCCGCCGCAGCTTCTTCGGCTACGGTGTTTCCGGGGGGCGTCTGGGCCAGTAGCGCCGCCACCGGAATCAGCGTGCTCTCGCCCAGCGCTTCGACCGGATAGCGGCGCAGGATGTGGCCGAGGAACATCCGGTTGTCGACATGTCCGCCGCACGCTTCGAAGGTCAGCAGCAAGCGGTCGGCAATCGCCGGCTCGCGCGAGGCGATATCGGCCAGCAGCATCTGGAAGCGATGGCCGTCGTGGATCGTGCTCGGCTTGATGGTGCGAATGTTCTTCGCGCCGAGGGTACGGATCGTCAGCGGCAGCTTCAGGTGCCACTCCGGTGCGTCGAGCAGCACGACGGTGCGCACCGACAGCGTCGGCGCCACCGCGAGATAGGGGTGCGGAGCGCGCACCACGCTTTGACGCAATTCGGCGTCAACCAGGAATGCGTCGAGCTGATGGTCCCAGACGAACGGATGCACGGGAATCAGGGCATGCGTAGGGGCCATCGCCGCCGGCAGGCCGACGGCTTCGACGCTCGGCCACAGCGCTGGCAGGGTCGACTCGGCGTCGGCACTCGGATGATAAAGGCCGCGTGGCACCGCCAGCCAGCGCAACATGAAGGGGCGCTGAAATTCGGGGCCGTAAGCGGCGAGCGCATCGGCATCGAAACCGAGCTTGGCGCGTGCGGTGGGATAAAACGGGTGATCAAGGAACGCGCCAAGCCGATCATAGTGCAGCAGGCGCGAGTGCCAGTTCGGCAGTCGGGTGCCTGCCGTCATGCCGTGCGCGGCGCGGAACTCGGCGAACCAGCGTTCGCGCTCGGCTTCGCTGATATGCCGATGTCCAGCCGCTACGCGGCACTCCTCGGCGAACGCCGCGAACCGATCCATCGCGGCAGCGGCGAGGCCCTGCGCAAAGCAGGCCAGGATGTCCTCGACCGCATACAGTTGCTTGAGGCATCTTCCGTCATCCCACAGGAGCGGCAACCCGGCGCTGCGCCACGCCTGCATGAAGGCGGATTCGGCGACGGGAATCCACAGGCGGCCGGCACCGAAATGGCTCACTTCGAGCCAGGCGCAGCCCGCGCCGCGATGGTGTGCGAGTGCCGACGGCAAGCTGTCGCCGGCGCGCGCGGTCGCGCGGCTCACGCACTCGCGCACGTTTTCCCGCAGCAGGGTATCCACCACACGCCGGCAAATATAGATGTCGTGCGCGGTGTCGTCCGCCTGCATCGGGTCGACGGCGGCGACGGTCGTTTTGGGGGCTGCCGCGCTCATACGCCGATCGTCCAGGCCAGCTCGCTGCTGATCCGGTCCATTTCCAGGCCCAGACGCTGCACATCGGCCCCCGTGCCGCGCAGTACACCAAGGTAATCCTTGTTGGAGTGGGTCAGGCTGACCGTCTCGCCGATCGCTCGCAACGGTTTGAACGTGATCCGGATGTCGTCCGAGTGACGATCGAAAGCATTGGGTGCGCCGATCACGCGGCCTGCAGACTGCGCCGTAAAGTAACGGATCAGCGCCGCGCCTGGTGCGATGTCGAGCTGTGGCAGCGGCTCGCCCGCATAAAGACCCAGGATGATCTCGAATAAAGGCAGGCCGAGGGTGTCTTGCAGCAGGAATTCGCGGTAGTCGCCGATGCTGCGATAGTTGATTTCGATCAGACGGGGACCGGAGTCGGTCATGACGAACTCTGTGTGGCACGCGCCGAAGCCGACGCCAAAGCGGCGAATAATGTCGATCACCTCGGTTTCCTGGTTGGCCGTCAAACCTGTCCCCCAGCTTGCCTCCAGCTCCACGAAATACGGCGGCGGTGACAATTTCACCTGAAAGCCCCCGAGCACGCAGAGCTTCTTATCGTCGCCGATGGTTTCCAGTGTGTAGAGCGGGCCTGCGATGTATTCTTCGAGGAGCAAGGGTTGGCCGGGCTGTTTGCTCCACGCCGCGGCGCACTGCGCCGTGAGTGCGGCGCGGTCGTGGCTCAGGCTGACCTGCTGGCTGGCAACGCCTTCGCGCGGTTTGACGATGCACGGAAACGGCACGCTGTCCAGGACGCGCGCGAGCGCAGCCTGGTCGCAGACCATGGCATGCCAGAGCGTGTCGAGTCCGCGGGCCTTGAGCTTGGCGCGCATTTCCGCCTTGTTTTTCGCGCGGTAGGCGACGTGCCAGTCCTTGCGCGGCAGGTTGAAATATTCGGCGGCGATCGCCGTACTGGTCTGCAGGTGGTCGCTGTTGGAAAAAATCGCCGCCGGCTTCTGCGCGCGGCAGGTGATCGCATCGATTACCGCGAGCGGATTGAATACGTCGCAGGCAACAATTTCCCGCGGATAAGCAGTGAGCCCTGGCTGACTGAAATATTGTCGATGCGCTTCGGCGTCGTCGGTCAGGAGCACGACCGATAAACCAAAACGCCGCGCCGCCGGGACAAAACCGACGTTGACCGAGTCGGTCGGGACGTGGGCCAGGATCATAATCTCTCGCATGATGGCCTCGTTTACATGTCCATTTGCAGGGTCAGCAGGGCAGCGCGGCCGGGGGCGGGCATGCGGCCCTGGCTGAAGTCGATGCCGCGGAAGTAGTAGTCGCGATCGAGCAGGTTGTTGAGCGCCAGACCTGCTTTCATCTTGGTACCACTCCAGCTGAAATCGCGCGTGACCTGGGCGTTCCAGACCGAATAGGACGGGATTTTTCCGACCGAGCCGGTTGCGTTTTCGTTGACGGTGTTGGCGCCGTCAGAGAATGCCGAACTCTGGTACAGGCCAGTGACGTTCCAGTTCCAGGACCCGGTACGGTAATTGGTCTGCAGGTTGATCTGATGCTGGGGCGCCAGGGGCAGTTCGTTGCCCTTGAACTGGCCGGAAAGCTGCTCGGTGCCGACATAGGTGTAGGCGGTCTTGAATTCCAGCCCCCGGACGCGCGCCGGGCGCCACGCGAGTTCCGCTTCGATGCCCTGGTGGCGTGCTTCGCCGAGGTTGCGGAAAGCGCCGACGGCGGCGACATATTCGAGCTTGTTGTCGAAGTCGAAGCGGAAGGCGGTGAGCCCGGCATCGACATTCCGCGTCGGGCTCAGGCGCACGCCTGCTTCATAGTTCTTCGCGCGCTCGGCAGCGAGATTCTCGCCGCCGTAGGTGACTTGCGTGAACTGCACGGGTCGAAGGGACTTGTGGAAATTGGCGAACAGGAATACTGCATCGCTTGCCTGATAGCCGACGTCCACGCCGGGCAGCCAGTCACGGGTGGTGTTGGTCCCTTCCAGCCCGTTCTTGTTGTCCCGGCGGTAGGAGTCGATCTGCTCGTAACGGACGCCGGGCGTGACCTTCAGCTTGTCGTCGAGCAGGGAAAAGGTATCGCTTACGTAGGCGGCGACCGCATCGTTCTCGAAGCGCCAGTCGCGCGCGACAGCAAAGGCGTTTGTCGCGACGTTGCGCGAGTTGACCAGATAGTCGACCTCTTCGCGCATGTAGCGCGCGCCGACCGCAATCTTCTGCTTGATGCCGCTGTCGAGGTTGAACGTGAAGCGGGGCTCGCTGCCGTAGACCCAGAATGCCCGCGGCGACGACATTTCGAGCGTCGACGGGGTGTCGGCGTTGCTCGAGTTGCCGAAGAAAAACTGGCGATTGCTGCGGTGGGCAAAATTGCTCCAGCTCAGTTCAGCGCCGTTATCGAAAACCTGGTTGTAGACGAGGTGCCCCCGCAGGGTGTCGCCGTCAAAACGGTCGAGTGGCCGGGTGGACTGGTCGCGGTCCTGTTCATAGGACTGCGGCGTCAGGGCGCCGGGCATTTCGTTTTCGGTTTTGTAATACTGCAGGCCGGCCTTGATATCGGCGTTGTCGGTGACGAACCAGTCCGCATCGAGCATCAGATTGTTGACGGTGGTCGCCGAGTGGTCGCGTTCTGCATTGCCTTCGATGACATTGGCCTGCGCCTGCAGGCCAAGCCGGTCATTCACGAAACCGCCGGCACGCACGTAAGTGTCGCTCAGCACGCGGCCGTTGCCCGCAACCGACAATGTTTCCTTGGCAGTAAAGGACGGCTTGCGCGGGATACGCTTGGTCACGAAATTGATCACGCCACCGACATTGTTGGGTCCATAGTGAACGGCGACCCCGCCGCGCGCCACATCGATCGTTTCGACCGAATTGATGGTCAATGGAAACAGCGACAGGCCGGTCTGGCCGTAAGGCGCCAACGAAATCGGCATACCGTCCACCAGCACCAGCACCTGTTCGCTGCGCAAGGGATTGAGGCCGCGGACGCCGATGTTCGGCAGGATGCCGGTGCCGCTTTCATCCAGCACCCGCACGCCGGGCACGGTACGCAGCGCGTCCTCCACGGTGCGTGCACCGGATTCGGTCAGCTCTTGAGAGGTGATGACCGTCCGTGCTCCAGGGTGTTTCTTCGCCGCTTGCGGCGTGGGCGCGCCAAGCCAGTCGGCACTCACTGTTACTTCTTCGAGTTGGTTCGTCTCTTGCGCCTGGGCGGAACACGCCAGGGGAATCATCAGCACAGCCAGCAGTTTCTTGTTCATACAGCCTCCGGATACAGTTGCAGGGGTTTCTGGCTGGCTAGCTTGAAAGGCTGGCTGGCGGGTCGGGTTGTTTATTTGGTGAGGATGAGTTTCTCGTTACGGGTAATGCGCAGGCGGTATTCCTCGCCCTTGTGCACAATGACCACCTCGTTGCCGTTACGGAATAGTTCGCGGCTGTCCAGGCGCACGGGCGACGGCGGTGCGGCGGCAGCCACCACCCGGTCGGGCTTGAGAGCGGCGTTCATGTCATTCTTCCTGCCGGAATACATCATCGGGTTTCATTCCGTGGGATGGTTTCGGGCCGGCGGCGCGCGTAACCCCAGGCAAAGCCGGCGGTCACGGCGGCGAGCAGGATGCCTTGCAGCCACAAGGCTTGCTGGTTGGCATACATGCCCAAGGCGGGCACCTGGAAGAAATTCACCGGATCCAGCGGCAACCAGCCCGCTTCCTGGAGCGCGGCGACGCCGTGGCCGGCGAACATGACGCCCAGCAGGGCGAGCAACACCGAGCTCGCAGCGAAGAAGGGGCCGATGGGCAGGCGCAGGCCGAAGCGGAAAATCAGCCAGGCGAGGATGGCCAGCGTGCCGCCGCCCAAGGCAAAGCCCATGAGCACGGAAGCGCGCGCACCTTCCGCCTGTTGCCACAGGGCCTGGTAGAACAGCACGGTCTCGAAGGCTTCGCGGTACACGGCCAGGAAAGACACGCCGGTCAGCGCCCACAGGGTGCCGCGCGTCAGGGCATGGGTGAGGTGCCGACCGACGAAGGCTTTCCAGCGCTCGGCGTGGGACTTGTCGTGCAGCCAGAAGCCGACATAGAGCAGGATGGCGCTGGCGGCGAGTGCCGTAATCCCTTCCGTGACCTCGCGCCCGGCGCCGCTGACGGCGATGACATAGCTGGCCACGAACCAGGTGAGCGCGCCCAACCCCAAGGCACTCATCCAGCCGATATGGATGTAGGGTAGCGCCTCGCGGCGCTCGGCCTTGACCAGGAAAGCGACGATGGCCGCCACCACCAGCAGTGCTTCCAGGCCTTCGCGCACGATGATGAAAAACGCGCTGACCAGTGCGGCGGTGGGGGATAGCCGGCTGCCGTCCAGCTTGTCGGCGGCGCTGGCGAGAAGCGTGTGCACCAAGGCGGCCTGTCTTTCCGCCTCGGTGATCGGTGCGCCGGCGCGCAGCAGGTTGCGGTAGGCGGTCATCTGCGTTTCGATGTCCTGCCGCAGTGCGCGGTCGGAGGCGTCGAGACTGGCCTCCACCAGCTCGAAGCCTTCCAGGTAGCCGGTGACGGCGAGTCGCTGAGCCAGGGAGATGTCGCCCGCCCGGTAGGCGGCGAGGCTTTCGTCCAGGTGCCGGCCCGTGAAGGCGAGAGGCGATTCTGCTGCCAATTGGGCCTTGCCGGGATTTTGCCTGAGCCAGGCGAAAACCATGGACGCGTCTTCACCATGACTGGATCTGACTTCGTTCTCGGTGAGGGAGGCAAGGTCGCGCAAGTTTACGAAGGGAAGGGTCTTGCCGCCGGCAGCAAAAATCGCTGCGCCTTGTTGCGTCACGTCGGTGGGGGTGGCCAGCGAGGCCACATAAAACGCCAGCGCCCAGCGGTCTTCTTCGGAAAGCTGGGTAAAACCGGTCATGGGCGTGCCGGTCACACCCAGGCTGATGGTGCTGTAAAGGCCATGCACGCTGCGCTGCCCCATGCGCGCCAGGTCGTGGAAATCGGATGGGGCCGGCTCCATGCCCTTGGCCAGGATGCCGTCGCCTTTGCCTGCCACTCCGTGGCAGGCGGCGCACTCGCTGGCGTACAGCCTGGCGGCGCCGCTCAGGTTCGGTGCGCGCTTGGGCGCGATGGCGATTTGGTAGGCACCGATGACGCCCTGCCGCAGTTCGCCCGCCAAGCCGGAGACCTCCGCACCGGGTGCCCGGGCAGCGATGGATGCGCGGAGCGTTTCGGCTTGGCGCAACAATCCGGCCTTGGCCGGATGGTCCGGCAGCTTGCGCAACTGTTCGCTCACCTGGACGGAAAATTCCAGCTGCTCCTGGTATTCCGCCTCGTCGAGCACCTTGCCATCGCGCACGAATTCCGGGTAATCCACGCCCACGTAGTCGAGCATGTGGGCGATGGTCTGGGCCGTTCGGGTTGCATCGACGGAGGCGGCCTGGACGGGGACGGCAAAGGCCACGAGCAGGGCGACGAGTACCCAAGCCCCCATTCGGAAGGCCGGTTGGAACAAGCGTTTCGTATTCATGATGGCGAACTCACGGTTATCGGTTCGGGAACGGAATCCGATGGGGAAATTAAATTGCATGTCATTTTCTTACCCATGCCCGGGTGCTTCGATGGTTTCACCAGACAGGCTTACGCGGCCGGAAGCCAGCTGCGCCAGTGCCACGGTGAAACCGGAGATGCTTGCCCCTTTGAACAGCACGCAGGGCTTGCCGGTCTGTTTGCAGTGTTTCTTGAGCTGCCAATAGGCCGGGTGGCTGACGCAGTCGGTGGGACAGATCACCGCATCGGAGGCGTTGAGCAGGTCGGGCAGCCTGGAGAGGGCTTCTTCCTTGCCGCCGTCGTGGTGGATCAGGCGCACGCCGAGGCGTTTGGCCAGTTGCCGGTAGTGCGGCAGCAGCGGGGTGTGGCCGCCGACGCAGAGCACGCAGCGGCCTTGCAGGCGGGTGCTGCAGGTGTCGCATTCTCCACTGCAGGTCGTCGCACTTGGCGCGCTGCTCGACGCCTCCTCCAGCCAGAGTCGTTCCAGCGCGTCGCGTTCGGCGGCGGTTTCTTTTATCTCGCGGCCAAGGCGCGCCTTGTCGCCGCGCAGGACGGCGACCTTTTCTTCCAGCGTTTCGATTCGCGCCTCGGCTTCCCGCGCGTGGCTGGCCTGAGCTTCCGCCAACAACAGGCGGCGACCGATGGCGGTCATGGCCTGGCCGGATTCCAGCTCACGCACCTGGTTCAGTAGGGGTTCCAGGTGGGCGACCTGTTCGTTGGAACGTGCCAGGTCGCGTTTGGCCGAATCGGTTTGCCGGCTTTGCTGGCGCAGTTCTTCCGCGAGGCGAGCATTATCCGCGCCCAGGTCGGTTTGCTCGCGCTGCAGCCATTCCAGCCGCCGCAGATCGGCGGCTTGGCCGGCGCCGATCTGGTGGCTGTGCATGTGGACATCGCCATAGACCTGGTTGCGGGTATCCCGGCTGGCGGCCTTGTGGGTGAGCGCAGCCCACATGGCATCGGCGACTTCGCCGCGCTCCAGGTGCTGCTTCCACAAGGCCAGCACGTCGGCGTCGGATTTGACGCGCTCGAAGCGGGCGATGACGATCGCGTACTTGCGCTCCAGAAGCTTGTGCATCGCTTCGGCGGCGTCGTTGCGCGAGCAGGACAGCGAGACGGCTTCGACATGCAGGCGGTAGGGATCGAAGCGAGTGCCGCCGAAGTCACCATTAAAACCGCACTTGCGGGCGATCTTCTTGAGTTCATCCAGCGTGAGGCAGGAGCCAATCACCGGGCAGTGGTGCTTTTCTTCGAGTTCCCAGAGCTTTGGGCGGCGGGGCGACGGTTGCTTGCGCGATTCAGGTTCGCTTTCCACCATCGACGTGACAAGGGCTGAAGATGCGGGCGCGACGCCCGCCTTGACGAACAAGTCCGCCAGCAAGCCTTTCGGTTCGCAACGATCACACATGGCAGTCGTGCCTCAGTCTGGCCGGATGAATATGCCGCGCGCCTTCCACGCGCGGAGTAATTGTCTCTTCGCCGATATCGGTCTGGATCGGCGCGGCGAAGGCGTCGCGATCCAGACCCATGCCGTTTAGCATCCAGACGCCGACCCAGGTGCGGGCGAAGCGTTCGAAGCTCGTCTGGCTGTCCCACGCCAGCAGCAGCGTGAAGGCGTCGTGGCGGCCGTGCGGCTCGTTGAACTGGTGCGACACCAGCCCCAAGGCATGTTGCAGGGAGTCGCGCGCTGCGTGATAAGCGTGGCGGAAGTGGTCGTGGTGGCGCGGCAGCATATGGAAGTGATAGGCGATTGCAAACATCAGCGCGGCTCCAGGGTTTCGGCCAGCATGCGCCAGCCGGTGGTTTCGGGCAGGCCAGGCAAGCGCTTGCCGAAGAAGTAGGCGATGAATTCGCCTGCGGCGTCGAACAGTTCGATCGAGGTGACGATGCCGTCGGCGCTGGGTTTTTTCACCAGCCAGGCCTGTGCCACCAGGTCTTCGCGCAGATGCAGGTTGAAACCGGGGTCGAGCACGTTGATCCAGTCGCCCATGCGCTGGATGTCCCTCACGCGCCCGGTGTGGATCTGGATGCAGCCGGAGTTGCCGACGTACACCATGATCTCCTGCCCGGTCGCGGCGACGGCCTGCAGCAGCCGTGCCGGCGTGTTGGTCAGGAGCGGGACGGCGAATTCGTTGCCGATCAGCCGGAATGCCTGGGTGCGGCTGAGCTTGTGCTTTTTCAAGAGACCGAAAAACTGGTGGGTGTCGGTCATGGATCGCCAGCCGGCGCGCAGTGCTTCCACATCGACGGCTTCGTCGGGGCGTTCCGGCGCGCTTCCTGCCGGGTGCGGCAGCACGGTTTCGCCGGGGATCTGGATAGGTGCCGCCCAGGCGTCGCACAGCGCCTCGAAGGCGAGCGTGTCGGCGCCCTCGCGCAGGTAGATTTTGTGGATGGCGTCGCCGCAGGCGTCGAAGAACTGGAACGAGTGGCGGGTGTCGCTGCCGATCCGCTCCTCGACGGCATAACCGAACGCCCACTTGTCGTAGAGCAGGCGCAGGTCGATCGCCTCGCCCAGCACCAGGCCGATCTGATCGCCGTGGGTGATGTTCTGGTACACGCCTTCCTTTTCGTGCACGGCTGCCTCGTTGCGCGTCACCGCCATCACCGGGCCGAGTTCGCCCATGCGCATCATCAGATCGCGCAGGTCGCCGGCAAGGCGCGTGACGTGCTCGCCGACGCCGGTGGCGAGCAATTCGGCTTCGAATACGCCCAGCGTGTGCGCGGCGTCACGGATGCGCAGGCGCTTTTCGGCGGTGAGCGCATGCCAGGCGTCGCGCAGGGCTTTGGGCGTGTTGGCGGAAACGGCAGGGATAGCGGCGCTCATGCGGAAACGCCTTTCAGGTTGGGTGATGGCAAACCTTCAACCAAGTTCAGGCGGCGGTGCTCGGTGCCTTGGTCGATGAGCGTGGTTGTTGACGCTTTAGCGTCTGTACAACCACGGCCTGCCCCTTGCGGGTGGACAGGGCGCGGGGTGAGCCAGTGCGCGCGTAATGCGTCGGGTTCGGGGCGTTCGACGTGCATGTCGTCGGCGAGGCTGCGGCAGGCTTCGCGCTCGACCGGGGTGAGTTCGGCGTGTTCGGCCGCGCGTTCGAGAAGCAGCCGGGCGGTCGCCTGGTTGCGTGAACAGGGATGGCGCAGCATCACCAGCGCGGCAACCAGAAGCGATGCGGGATGGGCGGTATGCATGGGGCTTCTCCTTAAGCGGCCGCGACAAAAGCCTGGCCGGGCTGCCATTCGCAGGCGGTGAGCTCGCCGCTTTGCAGTGCGTGCAGCAGGCGCAGCGTTTCACGCGCCGAGCGGCCCACGTTGAGGTCGTTTGCCGCCACGCTCATCACCCGGCCCTCGGGGTTGATGATGAAGGTGGCGCGCACCGCCACGCCGGATTCAGCGAGCACGCCGAAGCCTTGCGACAGCGCGCGCGACACGTCGCCCAGCATCGGAAATTTGACTGTGCCGAGACCGTGCCTGACCCAGGCGCGGTGGGCATGCGCCGAATCGACGCTGGCGCCGAGCAGCACCGCGCCGGAGACATCGAAATCGTGACTCAGGTCGGAATAGGCGCGGATTTCAGTTGGGCAGACGAAGGTGAAATCGAGCGGCCAGTAAAACAGCACCAGCCACTTGCCGCGGTATTGCGCGAGCGAAATGGGCTCGATGCGGCCATCGGGCAGATAGGCTTCGCTGACGACATCAGGGATAGGGTGTCCAATCGAGATCATGTAAGTCTCCTTCAATGCAGGGTGGGTTGCGGGAGAACGGGTTGTGCTGCACACGACACTGCGCGCCATTCAAACGACAGCCGCTGGCAGGCATTGGAGAGTACCGGACTGCTTGCGCCCACCTGCATCCAGCGCAAATGCTGCTCGACCATGCGGGCGAGTTTTTTGCAGCCGGTCTGCTGATAGCGGTGCATCAGCCATAAGGTCGCGGCGATAACGATTTCGTGCGTGCTGTGAGGCGGGGGTGCGGACATGCCAGTCTCCTTGAGTTAGGGCTGGCTGACGCTTGCGCGCTGGCGGGCGATTGGGAACTCCATTTTCAAATCCTGAAAATGGAATGGTTACTACTACTTGGTCAGAATCATTTGCCGTTCTTGGTGATGCGCAGGCGATAGTGCTCGCCGTTATGGCTGATCAGGATTTCCTGATTGCCCCGGAATAAAAAGTCCGTCGGAATGATGACCGGCGGCATAGTCCGTTGCCCGGGCTCGATCGGAGGCCATCTGCGTTTGCATGGCATCTACGTCTGGTTCGGGTTGATCGGGTTTCATTCATGTTTTTATATATTTGTTTTGCGAATAATAACGATTCTCATTTATTGAGTCAAGCGGTGGCGGCAAATATTTGTGAAATGGGGAGAGATAAAAAAAACCCGCCGGAACGGATGGACGTGAAGGTGCGTGATGGCTCAGCGCGTCGGGCGTTGGCGCGCCATCCGGATGAGGCCAATCCACGCGTTGAACATGACGTAGGCTTGCGACTTGTGTACGGCGGTCAGGGTGAATGTTTCACCCTTGGACGGGTCTGGAAGCCGCCGAGCGCGAACTGCTGGTTGTAACGCCGATATCGAACAGCAGAATGCTGTCGTTTCACGTGTAGAACGGGCCGAAGCTCTGATTGATCACAGCTCCCTGAGACTGCCGACGTAGGAGAAATCGTAGGTTGCCAGAGCGTGCGCCTCCAGCAGGGTAAGTGCGAGCCCGCCGTGAAGGTGAGATCGGTATCGTTGAACAGGTTCGCCAGCACCAGGAATTCCGGCGTGACGGTTACGCTGTCGGTAAACAGAACAATCTCGGGTTGGTGTCAAGGATGCCGGTGAACACCAGGGTGGGCACGCCGTTGATGAGTACCTCATCGCTGAAATTCAGCGTCACGATCAGGTTTGAATCGAGCGTCAAATTCTGGCGCAAGCCCATGCCAGACTGGCGGTGAGGTCGACCACTTCGTAACCGAGATCAAGCCGTCGACTACACTCCAACGCGCCGCCGAGGATCGCCGCCTCGAATCGCATCAACCAGACCGATACACCGAGCGAAAGCAGGGGAAACGGCGAGTGTTGCGGCAAGGCTGCTGGCGGCGGCAAGAGACTGGATGAATGACTTCATGGTGGACTCCTTTTCAGGTTGGAAAATTCAAATGGTATCGATGCTTTGGTTGTCGGGGGGATTGCCTGAGAGCGTGAGGCAGGGGATGGCGAAAGACGTGGCAAGGAGGTGAGTGGGGGGCTTCATGATTGATCCCTGTAGTTTAAAAATCGGGTATCCGGATTTCGTATTTCATCAACGGTAGGCCAGCAACCTCAGCGCGTTGAGCACTACGACCAGAGTCGATCCTTCGTGGATCAGCACTGCCACCCCGATCCCCGCCCAGCCGAACAGGGTGGCGGGAACCAGCAGGGCCACCACGCCCAAGGACACCCACAGGTTCTGGCGAATAATGCGCTTCGATGCGCGGCTCAAGGCCACGGCGAACGGCAGTCTGGAAAGGTCGTCTCCCATCAGCGCGACATCGGCGGCTTCCAAGGCCACGTCGGTGCCGGCGCCGCCCATGGCGATGCCGACGGTGGCGCGCGCCATCGCCGGCGCATCGTTGACGCCGTCGCCGACCATCGCCACCTGGCCGTAGCGCTGCGCGAGTTCCTCCATGGCCTTGACCTTGTCTTCCGGCAACAGGCCGGCTTTCACTTCGTCTAGACCCACCGCGTCGGCGATGGCGCGGCCCACGCGCTCGTTGTCGCCAGTAAGCATGATGGTCTTGCGGATGCCAGTCTGGTGCAGACGTTCCAGCACCTGCTTCACTCCCTCGCGCGGCGTGTCGGCTAGGGCCACCAGGCCCAGAAACTGTTCGTCCATCCGGATCAGCATGATGGTTTTGCCTTCCGTCTGCAGGCGCTCTGCGTGCTGCTGAACCACTTCGGGGATGGCTTCACCTTCAAACAGCCTGGCGTTACCAATGGCTATTTTTTGCCCGCCAAATTCAGCGCGCACGCCTTTTCCTGTCACGGCTTCGACTTCCCCGGCTTCATCCCAACTTAAACCGCGTCCCTTCGCCTCCGTCACCACCGCCTGCGCCAGGGGATGCGCACTGCGGCTTTCCACGGCGGCGGCAATAGTCAGCAGACGTGCCTCGTCGCCGCTGATGGCGACGACGTCGGTCACCTTGGGCTTGCCGATGGTCAGGGTGCCGGTCTTGTCGAAGGCGATGGCGGTGAGCACGCCGAGATTTTCCAGATGCGCGCCGCCCTTGATCAGTACGCCGCCGCGTGCGGCACGCGCGATGCCGGACAGCACCGCCGATGGGGTGGCGATGGCGAGCGCGCAGGGGGAGGCCGCCACCAGCACGGCCATCGCGCGGTAAAAGGATTCCGCAAAAGGAAAGCCGAACAGCGGCGGCAGCACGATGAGCAGCGCGGCGCCCACCAGCACGACGGGTACGAAGATGCGCTCGAAGCGGTCGGTGAAGCGCTGGGTGGGAGACTTCTGCGTCTGCGCCTCAGCCACCATCGTAACCATGCGTGCCAGCGTGCTCTCCTGCGCCAGCTTGGTGACCTCGATCGTCAGCACACCCTCGCCGTTGACCGTGCCGGCGAACACCTTATCGCCCGGTTGCTTGTCCACCGGCATGGATTCGCCGGTGATGGGCGCCTGGTCCACCGCCGAGTTGCCTGATGCCACCAGCCCGTCGGCAGGGATGCGCTGGCCGGGTTTGACCACCATCCGGTCGCCGCGCTGCAATGCTTCGACCCGCACCTCGATCTCGGCACCATCGCGCTGAACGATGGCGGTCCTGGGCGCCAGTTCCGCCAGCGCCTCGATCGCCTTGCGCGCCCGGCCCATGGCCATGTGTTCCAGCGCATGACCGAGGCTGAACAGGAACAGCAGCAGCGCGCCTTCTACCCAGGCACCCAAAGCCGCGGCCCCGGCCGCTGCGACGATCATCAGGATATCGATGTCGAAGCTGCGGCTCTTCACACTCTGCCAGGCGTCGCGCAGGGTATAGAAACCGCCCGCCGCATACGCGCCCAGCAGCAGGCCGAGCGAGAGGGCGCGCGGCGCGTCGGCGAGGCCGGTCAGCCAGCCGGCCAGCAACAGCAGGCCCGACACGCCGCTGAAAATAAGCTCGCGATGCTCGGCGAACCATCCAGCCACATGGCCTTCCTCTAGCACGGTATAGCCGAGCGCCTGGATGCGCTTAATGATTGCCGGGCGCCCGATTTTCTCGCTGTCATACTCCAGGCGCAGGCGTTCCGCGGCGTAACTCACGGAGGCTTCCAAAACGCCATCCGTGCGTTGCAGGGCATGTTCGATCACCGTGGCGCAGGTGGGGCAATCCATGCCGTCGATGCGCAGGCTCTCGTGACGAAACCGGTCTCCGATCTTCGCGCCGGCCGCCTGCGCCAGTTCGCGCACCCGGCTCACGCTGAATTGCTGGGGATCGTAGTGCAGGCACAGGCGGGCGCTGCCGTTCTCGCGCACCAGATGCACTTTTTCCAGGCCTTCGGCCTGCAGCAGTTCCGTCAGCCGCCCTACGCAGGCGTCGCGCTCGTCGGGGATTTCCGGCAAGACCAAGGACAAGTCCAGTTCAAGTTTTTCAGCCATGCTGCGACTCCTTATAGAAACCATCGATTTCGACGCGGGGTTGCGCGCCTCATGGAACGGACAAAGACCTGCGCTTGGCAGGTGCCCTCATAAGGTCTCGCGTTCTGTTGCCGGCTTAACCAAGCGCGGGATCCAGCGCACATAGACAAGTTCGCTGACGAGTTCGACCAGTGTTTGCGTCACCACGACCGCGGGGATGAGGGCGCCGCCATCGGGGACGGCGAATGCCAGCGGCAAGACCACCAGGGAATTGCGGGTGCCCGCGCTGAAGGCCAAGGCACGGCCCGCGCCTACATCGAGTCCCATGAGTTTTCCCACTGCATAGGCGACAAGCGGCATGACGATCGCGAATGCCACATAAATCGGCACCGTCCGGGCAACATCGGCCGACGCAGCGCCGATGCGCGGTGCGACGGCCGCGAACACCAGTGACAGCACCAGCGCCATCAGCGGGACCGGCAGCCATCCCATCACCCCCTCGACCCGCCTGCCCGACGCGCGGCGGGCGGCCCAGTACTGTGTTGCTCCAGCGAGCACAAGGGGGATCGCAATCAGCCAGAAAAACGCATGCAGGAATGGGCTTGCCTGCACCAGGCCCGCGGCGTCGGGCCCGAGAAACAGCCCGATATAAACGGGCAGCAGCAGCATTTGCGCGATGAGCAAAACCGGCGTCGCCGCGAGGATGAGCTTCGCGTCTCCCCGCCCCAGGTGCGTAAATACGACGACGTAATCGATACAGGGCGCCAGCAATACCAGCAGCACGGCGAAGTGAAGGGCCGGATGGGCAGGAAGGAACTGGATCAGCCCGAGTACCACCAGCGGAACCGCAATGAAGTTGACGATCAGCAGCGCCGAGAGGAAGCGCCCGTGCGTCAGCGCCTGTCCGAGGGCAGACATCGGCACTTGCAGGAAGGTGACATACAAAAGCGCAGCCAGCGCCGGATTGATCCAGGCTTCCAGGGCGGCAGCGGATGGCCCCGCGACGGCGGCCGCCAGCAGGCCGGCAAACACCGCCATGAAATAAATGGCGACCTGATGCTTTTCCAGCGTCGGCCTGGAGATGCGAATCATGCCTGGGAAATGCATTGTGCTACTGCCGGGGTTTGCCGCCGCATTGGCCACAAAACCGGGCGCCTGTCGGCAGTTCCGCGCCGCAGCCGGAACATTTGCCGGGCGACAGCGAGGTGCCGCATTGCTGGCAGAAGCGTGCTTCGCCCGCATTGGTGCCGCCGCATTTGGGGCAGGGATTGCCAGCATTGCCGCCGTCCGGGCCTGTGCCCTGCGGATAGCCTGGATAGCCACCGTAGCCACCATGTTTGGAACCGCCGTGATGACCACCTCGATAGCCGCCGTGGTGGCCGCCGAATCTGCCGCCCATCAAGTTGCCCAACATCCGTTCGAGAAATCCCATGTCATTCTCCTTTGCAATTGTTTTAACGATGACAAAAACTGACGACACTCACTTATTGGGAATGGTCCTGGTCGTGATGATTTTTGCTAAGCCGCTTCCAGCCGGGTAAGTGGTGAAGCGCGAGGGTTGCAAAAATCAGTCCCCCGGTGAGGGTCGCCAACACATACATCCCGAAAGCGCTGGCCATGCCCACCGCCGCTGTCGCCCAGAGCGTGGCGGCGGTCGTCAATCCCGCAATTCCGCCTTTGCCTTGAAAAATCACTCCCGCTCCGATAAAACCCATGCCGGTGACCACTTGGGCTGCGATACGGCCAGCATCATTGGCCGCATGAAAAGATATCAAGCTGAAAGCGCAGGCACCTATAGAAATCGCCATGTAAGTTCGAATGCCCGCATCGCTGGCATGGCGTTCTCTTTCCCAGCCGATCAAGCCGCCTATCAGAGCAGCGAGCATCATGCGCGAGGCATAAAGAAATTCAGTTTCGATATCCATTTTTTTCACTTATCTCCTAGCGTTGCGCCGCACCCTGCCCAAATGTTGCACAGCCAAGGTACGCACGCTGCCTATGCCAACATCGGCAAGAAACGAGTCGAAACTACATACCGTTACAGTGCCTCGGCAACCGTTAGGTCTTTGCCGGCGAAGGCGCAAACTCGGCAGTGAAATCTTCCTCATCTTCGTCTCGTCGATGTGCCAGTCGATACAGAATTGGCAGCACCAGAAGCGTCAGCGCAGTCGAGGACAGAATGCCGCCGATTACCACGGTCGCCAGCGGGCGCTGGACTTCAGCGCCCGTCCCAATGGCAATCGCCATCGGCACGAAACCAAACGATGCCACTAGTGCTGTCATCAGTACCGGACGCAGACGCGTCAGCGCGCCCTCGCGAATCGCCTTATCCAGTGACATGCCTCCTTCGCGCAGGCTGCGGATATAGGAAATCATCACGAGGCCATTGAGCACTGCCACACCAGAGAGCGCGATGAAGCCC
The DNA here is from genome assembly GCF_024708915.1 of Thiobacillus sp. Next base: position 19,737 of record NZ_JANJXQ010000235.1, on the reverse strand, counting down.
ACTGCCGCCGAGATCGACATCGGAATATCGCGTAGCCAGAGTGCGACCAAACCGCCCGTCAGCGCGAAGGGAATGCCGCTAAAGACCAGTAATCCGTCTTTAACGTTGCCAAACATCATGAAGAGCAGCACAAACACCAGCAGCAACGCCACCGGCACTACGACTTGCAGACGCTTAGTAGCCGACAGCAACTGCTCGAATTGCCCGCCCCAACTTGTCCAATAGCCTGCAGGTATCTTTACTTGCTGCTGAAGCTGCTGTTCAGCCTCTGCGACAAACGAGCCAATGTCGCGGCCGCGCACGTTAGAGCTCACGACGATTCGGCGTTTGCCGTTTTCCCGGCTCACCTGGTTTGGCCCCGGAGCCAACTCAAGGCTTGCGACTTCTGCGAGTGGAATATAGGTTTTTTGACTGTCGCCGCCCTGTGCCCGCGGTAGTGCAATCGGTAAGCGTTTGATTGCTTCCAGGTCGGAACGCAGGTTCTCCGGCAGGCGAACGATGATGTCGAAGCGACGGTCGCCCTGAAACAGGGTGCCCGCCTCCTTACCGCCGATCGCAGTGGCCACTGCATCCTGCACATCGCCCACATTCAAGCCGTAACGAGATGTTTTGTCGCGGTCAATATTGATGGTCAACATGGGTAGGCCGGTGGTCTGCTCTACTTTGACCTCTGATGCGCCCGGAATCTTCTCCATCACCGAGGCTATTTTGATCGCGGTGTCGTTTAGTACATCCATGTCGTCGCCGAACACCTTAACCGCTACGTCGCTGCGTACGCCTGAGATCAGCTCATTGAAGCGCAGCTGGATCGGTTGGGAGAATTCGTAGTTGTTGCCAGGGAGTTTGTTCGCCGCTACCTGGATGGCTGCCAACAATTCGTCACGCGTTTTTTTCGGTTTTGGCCACTGATCCTCTGGCTTGAGCATGATGTAGCCGTCCGAAATGCTGGGCGGCATCACGTCGGAGGCGATTTCAGCGGTACCTGTGCGCGCAAATATCCGTTCAATTTCCGGAAACTGCTGTTTGAGCGCACGCTCGATCTGCTGCTGCATGGCGACGGACTGCGTCAAACTGGTACCCGGGACACGCAGCGCCTGAATCGCAAAGTCACCCTCATTCAGACTCGGTACAAACTCGCTGCCCATGCGCGTAGCCAGGAGTCCAGACAGGACCACCATGACAATTGCCAACGTCAACACCACGGGCTTGTTGACCATGACCTTGTCCAGCATCGGCGCATAGACGCGCTTGGCCCACTGCATCAGAATGTTTTCCTTCTCGGCAACCTTATTGCCAATGAAGAGTGCCACGGCTGCTGGTATAAACGTGATCGAGAGGATCATTGCACCCACCAGGGCCATCACCACAGTCAAAGCCATCGGATGGAACATTTTTCCTTCCACACCGCTCAGGGCGAAGATCGGCAAATACACAACCATGATGATGAGCTGACCATACAGCAGCGGCCGCCGCGCCTCTTTCGAGGCGGCAAACACTTCATGAAAGCGCTCCGTGCGGGTAAGCGGACGGCCGTGGTGAGTTTGGGCATGGGCGAGCCGCCGTACGCAGTTCTCCACGATCACCACTGCGCCATCGATGATGATGCCGAAGTCGAGCGCACCCAAACTCATCAGGTTCGCACTCACCTTGTAGGTCACCATCCCGGTAAAGGTGAACAGCATGGCCAGCGGTATCACCATCGCCGTGATGATGGCCGCGCGGATGTTGCCGAGAAACAGGAACAGAATCACGATCACAAGGATCGCGCCCTCGGTTAAGTTTTTCTTGACCGTATTAATGGCTTTATCAACCAGCACCGTCCGGTCGTAGACGGTGACAGCCTGAACGCCTTCAGGAAGTGTGCGGTTGATCTCTTCCATTTTTATGGCAACCGCCTGCGAAACGGTGCGACTGTTCTGGCCGATCAACATGAAAACCGTGCCCAGTACAACTTCTCGACCGTTTTCAGTGGCAGCGCCGGAACGTAGTTCTCGACCAATGCCGACCTCGCCGACATCGCGTATGCGGATAGGCACACCTTGGGTATTGTCGAGGATGATGTTCTCGATATCCTCAATTGAATTGACCTGCCCCGGCGCACGGACGAGATACTGCTCACCCCGCTTCTCGATGTAGCCTGCACCGACGTTATTATTGTTGCGGTCGAGTGCTGTCACAATGTCTTGCAACGTCAGGCCGTAGGACGCGAGTTTCTCCGGAATGGGCGCGACCTGATACTGCTTGGCGAAACCGCCGATGGAATTGATCTCGGTCACGCCCGGCACGTTGCGCAGCTGCGGCTTGATGATCCAGTCCTGAATCTCACGCAAGTCAGTCGGCGTATAAGCCGATCCATCCGGCTTCTTCGCACCTTCTTCAGCTTCGACAGTCCAGAGGTAGATTTCCCCCAAGCCGGTCGAGATAGGTCCCATCGCCGGAGTTACGCCGGGGGGCAGTTTATCCCTGGCTTCCTGGATGCGTTGATTAACCAGCTGGCGCGCAAAGTAGATATCGGTGCCGTCTTTGAAGATCACCGTCACCTGTGAGAGGCCATAGCGCGACAGGGATCGGGTTTCCAGCAAATCGGGCAGACCCGACATGACGGTCTCGATCGGATAGGTAATGCGCTGCTCGGTCTCCAGCGGGGAGTAGCCGGGCGCCGCCGTATTGATCTGTACCTGGACATTGGTGATGTCCGGGACGGCATCGATGGGCAACGCCTTGTAACTGAAGACGCCGACTGCGGCCATACCGAGAACGGCCAAGAGTACCAGCCACCGATGCTCGATGGCTAAACGAATGATACGTTCAAACATGATGTGTGTTCCTTTGTATCAATGCGCGTGTTCAGCGCTGCTTTTACCCAGCTCCGACTTGATGGTGAAGCTGCCGGCGGCGGCGTATTGGGTTCCCGACTTAAGCCCTTTTACGACCTCAATAGTCTTGCCATCGGACACGCCGGTGGTGACGGGTTGGGCGATAAAGCCTCCCGGCACGCGGACAAAGATCGTGGGCTTTTCGTCGACATTCTGGACAGCGTCCAACGACACCGCGACCGGCACAGGGGTTTCCTTGGAGACGATCTCGACATTGATGAACAACCCAGGACGCCAGGCCATCTGCGGGTTCGACAGCGTCACGCGCGCCTTAGCCGTACGTGTTTGCTCACCGATCAATGCACCGATATAAGACACGGTTCCGGACGCCGTGGACTCAAACGCCGTGGCCCTGATCGTGACCTTCTCGCCGACCCGGATGACATTGATATCCTTCGCCGGCACAATGATCTCGGCCCATACACTCGACAAATCAGAAATAGTGAAAATGCTCGCATCTTCTTTGACCGATTCGCCCAGGGCGATATGCTTTTCGACCACCATGCCGTTGAACGGCGCACGAATCTCAAAGCGGTTAAGCGCGCCAGTCCTGCTTGATACGTTGGAACTGGCACCAATCGCACTCAATTTCTGTTGTGCGTTGTGTACGGCGATTTCTGCTTCACTCTTCGCCTGTCTGGCCTGCAGATAGTCCTGCTCCGCCGAAATCTTCTCTTCCCAGAGTTTCTTCTCCCGCTCGAATGTCGTCCTGGCCAGTGACAGGCGTTTCTGTGCGGCGAGCAACTCACTGCGTTGCTCCGATAAATCGGTACTCGCAATCACCGCCAGCACCTGGCCTTTCTTGACCCACTGGCCGAGGTTGGCAGAGATACCTTCGACCACGCCGGCAAGGCGGGGGACGACGTGTGCCGTCCTGTCTTCATTAAAGCGAATTTCACCCGGCAGGGTCATCGCACTCTTGATGCGAGCGGCACCCGCGGTCTCAATCGTCACGCCCGCCCCCTTGATCTGCGCATCGGTCAACTCGATCTTTCCTTCCTCATTGGAAAAAGAAAACGTGAACGACTGATTGCCGTTTTGAGCAATCACGGTTGCCTCAAATACATGTGGCTCTTCGATGGGCTGGGTGCTCTTCAGAAAATCCTTTTCCGCCGCAAAGCCGATGTTTTGCTTCTCGCCATTCGGTCGAATCAGCATCACCGACACCTTGGCGGCGTTTGGCGGGAGTGCCTTACCCTTATTGAGCAGATAGACTTGGAAGCGCGGCTCACCCCCTTCTTCAGCAAGCAGGATTTCCAGCCCAAAGTCACCCTTGACGAATAACTTGCCGCCATGAGAACCCTTGGTCGAAGAGGATTCGTGATGTTCCGCGTCCGCATGGTTTTCGGAATCATCATGCTTGTTAGTAACTTCGCTGCCATGATGCTCGGCATCGGCATGCCCTTTAGCTTCAGAGTGGCTGTCTGGATCCTGTCCTTCACTGTCCGGCATGGATTTGTCCGTACCGAGAATGAGACCGCCCAGCAGGATGCTGACAGCGATAATCGCAGCAACAGCAATGGTTTGTTTCTTGTTCATACTAATTTTCATGTTGGGCCCCTACGGAGTGACGGCGAGCGTCACGGATGATGTATCGCCGAGCACGCGTTCAATCTCGGCAGCGGCACGATACCCTTCGGTTAACGTACGCAAATATTGGGATTTTGCTTGTAACAACGTGCGCTGCGCATCCAATACTTCAAGGAAGCTGAATTTCCCCAGTTCGAAACCTTTGGTCGCGGCGTCGTAGGCGCTTTGCGCACCCGGCAGGATGTCATTTTGTAGCGCATCGACCTCCTGTCGTACTGCATTCAGACGTTCATGGGCCTGCGCCAGTTCGCTGCCCAGACGTACTTCAGTGGCAGTTAATTCGTCTCGCGCTTTATCAGTGCGACGCAGCGCTTCCAGCAAATTTCCCTGGTTGCGGTCGAACACCGGTATCGGGATCGATATGCCGAAAATCGCCTGATTGCGCCCTAGCTCTTCGTTTCGCTTCGTGCCCAAGCTGACAGTCACATCGGGGATGCGGCGCGTGCGTTCAACCTGAGCCAGAGCCTTGCGACGATTGACTTCGAGTTGCGCCCGCAAAAGACTGGGCGCATTGGCGAGACGTGTGTTCAGTTCCTCCAGCGATGGAAGCGTTGGCAAGGTTTCAACCGCGCCCTCTACACGCTCGAATCGGGGTGACGGACTGCCCCAGGTGGCCGCCAGGCGCTTGCGTGCAATGCTCAGCTCGCTAATAGCTTGGAACGACTCCACCCGCACCCCGGCCTCGGCCACACGTGCTTTGGTTTCTTCGACTGGGGAAACTTTTCCAGCAGTCACTCGACGTGAAGCAGCAGTTGTTGCGCGCTGGGCAAGCAGGACAGAAGATTGGACGAGCTGGATACGTTCTTGCGCTGCCAACACGTTGAAAAACGCCGTTATCACGGCGGCCCGAATTTCAGCCCGTTTGGCGTCGAGTTCAGCCGAGGCGGCATCGCGTCCACGCTCGGCGGCTTCGATGCGAGCGGCGCGTTTGCCGCCGAGTTCGATAGGCTGGTTCAGTTGCAGTGTGGTGCTACGCGTAGACCGCTGCGTGTCCTCGATTAAGGTCGAGATTTGCGGATTGGGCCGGACACCTGCCTGAATGATTGTGGCTTCAACCGCCTCTAGCTCGTGCCCGGCGGCCGATAGCTCAGGGTTGGCGCCAAGCGCTAGTTCTAGCGCCGCCTTCAGGGTAAGCGTGGCAGCCGGTTCGGTGGCACGTGGAGTGCGGACACCACGCGTTTCATAAGCGCCATTACGTCCGGCATCGACAGTTTGTGCAAAAAATGGGTTGAAAAACAGCGCCGCCAACCCAAGCGGCAATAGACGTCTTCGCATCGAATTCTCCAAAATAACAAGGATGAATCCGGCGAAACGGAACCGCGCAGGCTAAAAAGTGCGTGCTAGCTTGAAGTGTGGCATCCGTCCCGCCGTATTAGGCGAGAGCGGGCCACTTGGGACGTTCGGGTCTGTCCAGAGCGAGGGAAGGAGAAGCCGCTTCGTTGTATCGCAACGAAGGCTGAGTGGGTAGAGCGGAGGTGTGGAAAGCGGCCTCGTTCAAGAAGCCCAGGTAGCCAGACATATGGCAGTGATCGTGCCCGAGGTTGAATTTCTCGGGCTGCTTGTCTGGGTCGGGTTTTGCGGAAGACGCTTTGTGCTCATCATCGTGATGGCCGAAGTGCTGTGCGGCTTTGTCCTGTTCGTGCCCGCAATACTCCGCCACCGCGGCCCAGGATATCTGGAGCGGTAGCAGGCACAGCATAAGGGTCACGAGAAACCGTCGCATGGCCGACACTATAATTACTGCGGACTTATCCTGTCAATGATGCAGTTGGTATCTTTCAGGTTGCTTTGTGCAGTATTGCAGTTCGTTTTTGACTCCGCCGATATCTATGGATGTCATGGCCGTCCTGCAACCGGAATTGCCTGGATGATATCGCTCACATAAATCCACCCCGCCTCGGCTTGACCGGTGCGGGCGGCGCGCCCGATGATGTCCACCAGCTCGTCTACTTGGACATCCTCGCAAATCAACTCCAACTTGGATTCGTTGATGACCGCCTCGGCTAAATCGATGGAATAGTGTTGTTCCTTGGCGTCTACCGCCTTCAGCAGGCTTTGCACCGGGATGATACTGAGGTTGCGGCAGCCAGTGTCTGCATTCGCATTGCACTGCCCCGACTCCTTCAGGGCGTGAATCACGTCGGCGATGCGGTGGTTGTGGATATAAGCCTTGATTTCTTTCATGCGGGTTCTCCTGTTTAGTGATTGCGTGCGGCCCGGTCAGGCCGCACGCTGTTGGTTTATTTAGCTTGTTTGCGTTCGCGGCGGTTTTCCACCCATTCGTACATCAACGGCAACAGCAGCAAGGTCAGCGCCGTCGAGGTGAACAGTCCCCCCACCACCACCGTTGCCAGCGGACGCTGTGTTTCCGCTCCGACGCCGCTGGAAAGCAGCATCGGCACCAGGCCGAAGATGGCGATGGAGGCCGTCATCAACACCGGCCGAAGCCGCAAAGCCGCGCCTTGCCTGACCGCTTCCCTGACGGAGAGACCCTGCCGCCGCTGGTCGTTCAAGAAGGACACCAGTACGATGCCGTTCAGCATCGCTACCCCAAACACGGCGATGAAACCAATAGCCGAGGGCACCGACAGATACTGCCCAGTGATGAACAAACCGATCACGCCACCGATGATGGCGAACGGCACGTTGGCGATGATCAGCGTGGCGTAGGTGAGGGAGTTGAACGCCGTATACAGCAGAATGAAGATCAGTCCGATGGTAAGCGGCACGATCAGCGCCAGCTTGGCCATGGCACGTTGCTGGTTCTCGAAGGCGCCACCCCACTCAACCCAGTAGCCGGCCGGCATCTTCACTTCGCTTTTGATTTTGGCCGCTGCCTCCTTCACGAAGCTGTCCACGTCACGCCCTTTCACGTCCATCTGGATCACCGCATAGCGTTGCAGTTGCTCGCGCCGCACGAAGGAATAACCTTCGTCCAGTTCTATCGTGGCCACACTGGACAACGGCACCAGCGCGCCACTGCGGGTACGGATCGGAATGTTGTTGATGGCTTCAACGCTGTCGCGGAATTCAGGCGCGAGCCACACCTGGATGTCGAAGCGCTTCACGCCGTCGATCAGTGTGGAAACGGCCTTGCCGCCGATGCCGGCCTGCACTATCTCCAGGATATCGTCGGCGTTGAGTCCCAAGCGCGCCGCCGCTTCGCGGTTTACCTTCACCACCATTTGCGGCTTGCCCTTGTTGGCTTCCAGGGAAAGGTCGGCCACGCCAGGCACTTTATCCAGTACGGACTTGATCTCGGTGGACAAGCGATCCAGCGTGGCCAGATCCTCGCCGTAGAGCTTCAAGGCCAGGGTGGCTCGCACGCCGGAAATCAATTCCTCAACGCGCATCTGGATCGGTTGCGTGGCGGCGATGACGGAGGTTGGCACCTGTTTCTCCAGCGCCTCCTGCATTTCCCGCGTCAGTTCCGGAAAGGAAATCGGCTTCGGCCATTGCTCATGAGGCTTGAGGTCCACCAGGATTTCCATGTAGTTGACGTCCGCCGTCTCGCCTTTCTCCGCGCGGCCGATCATGGCAATGGCGGATTTCACCTGAGGGAAATGCTTGAGTTCGGTTTCGATGCCCTCGGAGATGCGGATCGATTCATCCAGCGAGGTGGAGGGAATGCTGGTGACGCGGAACATGATGCCGCCCTCCTGCAAGGTCGGCATGAACTCCTTGCCGAGGAAAGGAAACAGGGCGAGGGTTCCGATCAACAGGATCAATGCCCCGCCGACCATCTTGCGCTTGTTCTCCAGGGCCCAGTCCAGCAGCGGCAGGTAAAGCCTTTTCGCCCAGCGCACCACGAAGGTGTCTTTCTCCTCCTTGGGTTTGAGAATCAGCGAACTGAGCACCGGCACCAAAGTCAAGGTCAGCAGCAGAGAACCGATCATGGCGAAGGTGATGGTGAGCGCCATGGGCTTGAAAAGCTTGCCCTCTAGCCCGGTCAGAGAAAACAGCGGCAGAAACACCACGATGATGATCAGGATCGCGAACACGGTCGGATTGATCACTTCCCGCGCTGCTTCCAGGATCACATGGCTCTTGTTGACCGATTGTCCGACCTTGTGGCTGAGCAGGCGGAAGCCGTTCTCAACCATTACCACGGCGCCGTCCACCATCATGCCGATGCCCACGGCAAGCCCGGCCAGCGACATCAGGTTGGCGGACAGGCCCCATTGCTGCATCAGGATGAAGCTGATCAGCATGGCGAGCGGAAGCGCAAGAATCACCACCACCGCCGAACGGATTTCACCCAGAAACAGGAACAGGATGATGGCCACCAGGATTGAACCCTCAACGAGGGCGTTTTCGGCGGTCTTGACCGCCTTCTCGACCAGCTCGGTGCGGTCGTACACCGGCTTGATCGTCACGCCCGGGGGTAAGGCTTGTTGGACCGTCTTCAGCTTTTCCTTGACGGCGTCCACCACGTTCTTGGCGTTCTCGCCGATACGCTGCAACGCCATGCCAAGCACCACCTCCTCACCATTCTTGGTGACCGCGCCGCTACGCAGGGAGGGCGCTTCCTTGACATCGGCCACGTCGCGCACGTAGACCGGTGTGCCTTCCTTTTCGGTAACGACAATGCCGCCGATGTCCTGCGTATTGGAAACCAAGCCCAAGCCGCGCACCAGGTACTGTTCCTGGCCCAGGTTAACGTATTGCCCGCCCACCTGGCGGTTGTTGGCGGTCAGCGCCTCCATCACGTCCTTGAAGGTCAGCCCGTACTTGATAAGCCGCCGCGGGTCGATCAGCACTTGGTATTGTTTCTCGTCGCCGCCCCAGGACATGATGTCGTCCACCCCGGGTGCGGTGCGCAGAACGAGCCGTACCGTCCAGTCCTGAAGCGTACGCAGATCCATCCCGGACAGTTTCTTGTCGGCGGATTCGATGGTGTACCAGAACACCTGGCCCAACCCTGAACTGTTGGCACCGAGCACCGGCTCGCCATAGCCTTCTGGAATGCGGCCCTTGGCCTCCTGCAGCTTTTCGCTCACCAGGCGGCGGGCGAAATAGATGTCCACGTCGTCCTTGAAATACACACTGACATAGGACAGCCCGAACAGGGACACCGAGCGTATCTCCTCCACTCCCGGCAGGCCGGCCATGACACCCTCCACCGGAAAGGTCAGCAGCTTTTCAACATCCTCGGCCGCAAGCCCCGGTGCCTCCGTATAAATATTCACCTGCACCGGCGTCACGTCGGGGAAGGCATCCACCGGCACTTCAAGCCAGGCTTTCACGCCCAACATCACCACCAGCACAAACGCCACCAGCACCAGCACCTTGTAGCGCAGGGAAAGATCAACAATTTTATTCAACATGGCCGCCCCCTCAATCCGCGTCGCCGATTTGCGACTTGAGCAATCGGGCTTTTAGCGCGTAGGCGCCGCTCACTACCACGCTCTCGCCGGCTGCCACGCCGGATTTGAGTACGGCGTATCCTTGCGTACGTTCACCCACTTCCACGGCGCGCGGCTCAAACCCACCGCTCTCAGCGACAAATACCGTCGGTTGCCCTTGCAAGAGCAACACCGCCCCTTCCGGCACGAGCAACGCCTTGACACTCCCCCCGGTACCGATCGCTACAGTCGCGAACATTTCCGGTTTCAGCCTGCCGTCGGTGTTCGGCACTTCGACCCGCGCCTTGACCGTACGGGTTTCCCTGTCCATCGTGCTGCTGATGTAGGTGAGCCGCCCCTTGAACACTTCGCCCGGATAGGCGGACACTGTGACGGCTGCCTGGGCGCCGACCTTGACCTTGCCAAGGTCTTTCTCGAACAGATCGCTTTCGATCCACAGGGTGGACAGGTCGGCCACGGTAAACAGGGATGCGTCTGGTTGCGCAAGCTCGCCCAGTACCGCTTTTTTCTCGATGACCGTGCCAGAAAAGGGTGCGGTCAGCGGAAACACCGAGCCAGACAGTTTCTCCGGGGAGACGCCCATCATGCGCAACTTGTCACCGGCGGCGCGCAGGGCGGCCCGGGCCTTTTCGTGCTCGGCACGGGCGCGCAGATAATCCTTTTCGGGGATGATGTTCTCCGTTTGCAGCCGCTGGGCGCGATCGAAACCTGCCTGCACCACCGCCGCCTCGCTCGCTGCCTGAAGATAGCTGGAACGCGCTTCGCCCAGCTCGATGCTGTCGAGTGTGGCCAGTGCCTGGCCAGGCTTTACTCGGTCGCCCAGGCTGGCATTCACCTTGACGATGCGGCCCGGTACCCGGGGTGCGACATGGGCTAGCCTGTCCTGATTAGCCTGAATGGTGGCGGTGACCACGATCTGGTCGGATTTTTCCTGAAGGTCCAGTTTCTGTATCTTGATGCCCGCTTGATGAATCTCCGCGTCACTCAGATCGAGCAGTTTCTCGGCGGCTTTTTCTCCCGGTTTTTCTGACGGGGATTTTTGCGTGCCCTGGTTTGCGGGTTCCGTTTTTTGGGAGACGCCTTGCTCCGGTGCCGGTTTGTCGCCGCACCCCGCAAGCAGGGTTGCAGACAAGCTGCCGATCAGGAGCAGCAAGGCCAGACGTTTCAGGCCATGTTTTTGCTGGCTGTGTGAATTTTTCATGTCATGAGTTCCTAAATTCTTGGGTGAATTGTTCAGCGCAGGTCTGGCGTGGACTGCCAGCCCGCCGCAGCTTCCAGTGCCACTTTGGTTAGGCGCAATTCGGTGCGTGCGTCGAGCAGATCCCGCTGTCCATCCAGCGCCTGGCGGTGGACCAGCAACAATTGCAGCAGACCGATCTCGCCTGCCCGGAAGGAAATGGAGGAGAGTCGTTGGTTATCCTGCAGGCTGGGCAGCACCGATTCCTTGAGCCGATCCATCCTTGCCTTGAGGTTGGTGAATCGCTCCCATAGGGCTACCACCTGGGCGCGGACGTCGCGGCCTGTGGCCTCGCGCTCGATTTGGATCTGGGTGAATTCCGTAGTTGCCCGCCCGATGCTCCCCGCGTTCTGGCGGAACACAGGGAGCGGCAGGGAGACACTCAACCCGACAATCTTTTCGCGGGCATCGAGCGGCCCCTCCCGCCCCGTGTTAAGCCCCACCGTGACATCCGGGTAGCGCGCCGCGCGCTCTAGATTAAGGCGGCTTTTCGCAGCTTGTTCCCGATGATCCAGCGCTCGGAGGGCAGGGCGGTCTGCTGCGGAATTCAGCAGGTCATCCAGGGAGTAGGGGATGGATACGGGATCAAGGGCACCCTGGGCTTGCGGGAGTTCATTAGGTGGCAGTTGCAGCAACGCGGCCAGCTCCGCGCGGGCCTGGATAAGTTGCTCGCGGAGCAGCGCCACCTGGTTGCGCGCCCGTTCCGCCTCCACGCGGGCGAGGTTGCCGTCTAGCCGGCTGTCCTCTCCCGCCGCGACCCGCTTGCCGACCGCTTTGGCGGCATCTTCGATGAGATTGAGCGTCGTCTCCTCAGTCTGGATGCGCAACTGCAGGCTAAGCACCCGCGCGAAACGGCTCTCCACTTCGGCTCGCACCTGCCGCCGGGTTTCCGCGATCACCTGCCGGGTTGCGGCCAACGATTGCTCGGCTGAGGTCCGGCGGGTACCTTGCTGGCCCGCGATTTCGAAAGTCTGCGCGAATCCCAAACTCCATTCCCGGTTCACCTGGGTGGGACTCGAGACCTGAGGGACTTCCTTCCGGCGTCGTTCCATCGAAACCTGCGGGTTGTTCCATAACGGCGCACGTGCATCGCGAAGCTCGCCTTCGGCTGCGGGAACGTTGGCTTGGGCTGCGCGCAGTGCCGGATTAGCCTCATCGGCCAGACGCCAGGCATCTTCCAAGGTCAAAGCTGATGAGCCAGCGAACGCTGGAGACAACAGAAACCACAACAATGACGTCACTGCTGCGCAGCACACCGGCCGCAACCCACTCTGGGGGCTACGGCGCAAAAATACAGACTTCATGCTCATTCCTTTCCCATGCGAACACGACACCAGCCGAAGGCGTAGCGCGTCCTCGCAACACAAAAATTCAATGCGACTGGAAACTAGGAGATGAGTCGAGGCGGCCGGAAGCGGCCTTCTTGGGCAGGTTCCGGGAGGAACCGAGAGACATGGAGGGAATAGTCTGTAACGAGATCCGTAGACAAGGCTGGCACCTCGCCGAACAGACCGAGAAAATGGCCCACGGCATAACACCAATGGTTGCATGGCACCATGGCTTTGAGCGGCTCACCTTGGTGATGAGCCGCTTGCAGAGATGGCTGGACCGCCTCCGTCGAAATGGCTTCCTCTGCTGCGAAGAATACATCTGCCACCGCCTCACGGTTGAACGTCCACCCACCTGCATTGATCAGCATGGTGACCAGCAGAAAATAAATGAGACGGCGTACCATTGAGGGATGCATAGTGTTTTCTTGCTTGTTCTACGATTTACGTGTGTCCGTTATTTGATTTATCTCAATGAGCCGCGGAGGCCATAGAGCGAAAGAGCTATCAATCCTGTCGACATAGTCTTTTTCATGATGTTTCTCCTTTGATGAATCGAAATTGCGCGTAACGTCCATGCCAGAATGAGTGCCTAACCACGGTTCAAGTCGTCACGTTTCTTGAGAAACTCCTCGCGATCGATTTCTCCCCGAGCATACCTTTCCTCCAGGATGGCCAGTGCATCGGGCTTTCTTTCGCCATCCGGAGCGTTCGAGCGGCGATTACCCATCAGGTACTTCACCGCCGCCAACACCAGCAGTACCAGAACTAGCCAGAAAAATGCCATGCCTAGCCACCCCAGCCAATGCCAACCCATGCCGTAGCCTTCATAATCCATCCACATCCTGCGCGCCCCTTCGGTATAGGTACTGAGAAAATTCATGCCTGCCTCGATGAAACCGCCATCGTGCGGCGCCTTTCCTATTTGGTGGCATGCGTCTGCATATAAGCGAGGATTGCTTTCAACTCATCTGAAGTCGGCGCGGCAATTGCCATGCTGCTGTTTTGCCTCATCCATTGCATGCGCGCATTCATGCGACCTACCACCGGCGCCCATCCGGGGGCACTGTGCAGGGCAGGAGTGGGAAGGCCATGGCACTGCGCACAATACTGATTGACCAATCGCGCGCCCGTCGATTTGGATTCCGGTAACTGCGCCGGATCCACGCCGCGAGGCATCGCTCCTCCCATCATCATGCCTTCCGTCATGCCACCGCATCGCCCTTCCATCATGCCACCCCATCGGCCACCACACATGCCTTGCGCCAATTTCTGGCCAGCGGCGCCTCCCTTCTGAAAAGTCTGCATCTCGAATGTATTACCGTCAGCCCGGGCCACATGAACTGTAGACAGACAGATTGCAACCGCTGCACCGGCAGCCACGTTCGAAATAGTTTTGCTTTTTCCCATGATTCACCTCCGTTGTCATACGTTTCAGAAGAAATGCTTGCCTCGCGGAAATATCTACAGAGCCGGCAATACGCTCACCGGCTTTTGCCGAACTTCACTGTCCAACTGACTGATTCCAGGCTTGTCACCGGTTCCAATCCCCCATTGGGGTCCATGAATTCCAAGTGGGCTTTGCTAGTCTTGTCCTACCGTCCCACTCGGGAACTTGGCATCTGGAGAAATCAGGGCCGCCTGTTCGTGCTTGCCTCGTCAGTCAAACAAATCGCGCAGGAAGGACTTGCGCGGCTTGCCCCGGTACTCGTCATCGCGATCGTGGCGCTCTTGCCGCTCGGATTCGCGCGCTCTGTCGGAGGAATCGCCGCGCGGTCGGCCGCTGGCCTGACGCTCCGCATGTTCGATGAACTTGTCCAATTCGCCCCGGTCCAGCCACACGCCGCGACATTCTGGGCAGTAGTCGATCTCAGATTCCCTGACGCTCAGTCATCACCAGATTCACTTCTTTACATATTGGGCATTTCATAATTAATCTCCTGATGCCAATAAGGCTCTGATCTGTCCCTCCATCAGGCCATCCACGGCGATGACGCGCGCCTCATCAATAATCAGCACGGGACAATGACGAATCTGGAATCGCTCCACGAGTTCCGGGTGATCTTCGGCGTAGCAACACTCATATGTGAGCCCCAGATCCTGCAACTCCTGCTCGATGTTGCTGCAGTGTCAGGTCCGGGTGGTAAGCAGTTTGATGTCCATGGTGATATCCACCTTTAATGGCCGCAGCACATACATTTGCCATGCATCTCGCCACCCATCGAGCGCATGGTCTCGCGCATTTGCTGCATGTGTTCCCGCATAAGCCGCTGCTGTTCCTGTGGATCCTGGGCCCGATGGATTTTTTCCATGCTCGCTTGCATTTGCTGCGTATCCACCTTCATCTTCGCCATAGTCTCGTCGGTTTGCGCGATGGTTGCTTCTTCGGACCCCCCTAGCGCGACGGACACCCGCTCCAGCCGCTGCCTGACTTCGCTCGCCAACGCAGTAATCTCGGGTTTATTCACCAGTTCCAGGGGTCGTCTCAGAATTCGGAAAATAAAGCACGCTAAGGCGTAGTCACCCCGTGACTCCCCCGCGCCGATGCAGCGAGCTTCGTTCCGTCTTGCAGTGACGCAATCAGCGGGCAGGAAACGTTCCCTTTCCGCGCATGGCAGGCGCACACCAGTTCAGACAGCACGGCCTCCATGCGTGCCAAGTCGGCCATCTTCTCGCGCACATCCTTGAGCTTGTGCTCGGCCAGGCCGCTGGCTTCCTCGCAATGGGTGCCATCCTCCAGCCGCAGTAGCTCGGCGATTTCGTCCAGGCTAAAGCCCAGCCGCTGGGCCGATTTCACGAACCGCACTCGTGTTACATCCGCCTCGCCATAGCGGCGAATGCTGCCATAGGGCTTGTCTGGCTCCGGCAGCAGGCCCTTGCGCTGGTAGAACCGGATGGTCTCCACATTGACCCCGGCCGCCTTGGCAAAAACGCCAATGGTCAGATTCTCAAAATTAATTTGCATATCGCTTGACTCCGTACATAACTACGGAAGTAAGCTTAAGCTATCCAAACCAAATTTGAAAGGACAAGCGTATGTCTGAACCACAAAACGGGCGCGGCGCGCTCTTCGCCGGTGGGCTGGCCGCCATTCTTGCGTCGGCCTGCTGCCTGGGGCCGCTGGTTTTGATCGCCTTGGGGTTCAGCGGGGCATGGATCGGCAACCTGACGGTGCTGGAACCCTATCGCCCGATCTTCATCGGCGCAGCGCTGGTCGCGCTGTTTTTCGCCTGGCGGCGCATCTACCGCCCGGCGCAAGCCTGCAAACCGGGTGAGGTCTGCGCGATTCCCCAAGTGCGAGCTACTTACAAGCTCATTTTCTGGATCGTGGCCGCGCTGGTCCTGGTCGCGCTCGGATTTCCCTACGTCATGCCATTTTTCTATTAATCACAGGAGTTCATCATGAAAAAACTGTTTGCCGCCCTCGCCCTCGCTGCCGTTGTTGCCCCCGTGTGGGCCGCCACCCAGACCGTCACGCTGTCCGTACCGGGCATGACCTGCTCCACCTGCCCGATCACCGTCAAGAAGGCGATTTCCAAGGTCGAAGGCGTCAGCAAAATTGACGTGACCTTCGAGACACGCGAAGCGGTTGTCACGTTCGATGATGCCAAGACCAGCGTGCAGAAGCTGACCAAGGCAACCGGAGACGCGGGCTATCCGTCCAGCGTCAAGCAGTGAGCCACTGAACCCGAACCTGGGGCGATCATGGGACTGATTACACGCATTGCCGACAAGGCTGGCGCGCTTGGCAGCGTTGTTTCCGCGATGGGATGCGCTGCCTGTTTCCCGGCTATCGCCAGCCTGGGCGCGGCCATCGGCCTTGGCTTTCTACAGGAATACGAAGGGTTGTTTATCTCCAAGCTGCTGCCGCTGTTCGCAGTCGTGGCTTTGCTGGCGAATGCACTGGGCTGGCTGAGTCATCGGCAATGGTACCGCAGCCTGCTCGGGATGGTCGGCCCAGCCATCGTGCTGGCGGCCATGCTCTTGTTTTTTGGCAATTGGTGGACGGCGAACCTCCTCTATGTCGGTCTGGCCTTGATGATCGGGGTGTCGATCTGGGATCTGCTCTCACCGGCCAACCGCCGCTGCGAACTACCACCCAAACACGGCTAACTGCATTGGCAGTTGCCGAAACGAAAAGGAACGATGCAATGTATTTGAATATCACCGGAATGACCTGCGACTCGTGCGCGACACATGTCAAGGACGCCCTGGAGAAAGTGCCGGGCGTGCTGTCGGCGCTCGTGTCCTACCCGAAAGGCTCCGCGCAACTCGCCACCGATCCCGGCACCTCGCCAGAGGCGCTGACCGCCGCTGTGGCCGGCCTCGGCTACAAGGCCACACCCGCCGATGCCCCATCCACTTCAGCGCGGGGCAGACTGCTTGGCAAGGCGCTGGGATGGCTGGGCGGTGGCGACAAGGCTGGTGGTGATGGGGACGGACTGCACGTCGCCGTTATTGGCAGCGGCGGAGCCGCGATGGCGGCGGCGCTGAAGGCCGTCGAGCAAGGTGCGAACGTCACGCTGATCGAGCGCGGCACCATCGGCGGTACTTGCGTCAATGTCGGCTGCGTGCCGTCCAAGATCATGATCCGCGCTGCCCATATCGCCCATTTGCGCCGTGAAAGCCCATTCGACAGTGGCATCGCGGCGACTGTGCCTGCGATTGATCGCAGCAAACTACTGGCCCAGCAGCAGGCGCGCGTCGATGAGCTGCGCCACGCCAAGTACGAAGGCATCCTGGACAGCAACCCGGCCATCACCGTGCTGCATGGTGAAGCGCGTTTCAAGGACGACCAGAGCCTTGCCGTCCGTTTAAACGATGGCGGCGAGCGTGTGGTGGCGTTCGACCGCTGCCTGGTCGCCACGGGTGCCAGCCCGGCCGTGCCGCCGATTCCGGGCCTGAAAGAGTCACCCTACTGGACTTCCACCGAGGCCCTGGTCAGCGACACCATTCCCGAGCGCCTGGCCGTGATCGGCTCGTCTGTGGTGGCGCTGGAACTGGCGCAAGCCTTTGCCCGGCTGGGCAGCAAAGTGACGATCCTGGCACGCAGCACGCTGTTCTTCCGCGAAGACCCGGCCATCGGCGAGGCCGTTACAGCCGCGTTCCGTGCCGAAGGGATCAAGGTATTGGAACACACGCAAGCCAGCCAGGTCGCGCATGTGGACGGCGAATTCGTGCTGACCACCGGGTACGGTGAAATACGCGCCGACCAGCTGCTGGTCGCCACTGGCAGGGCACCGAACACGCGCAGCCTGGCATTGGAAGCGGCGGGAGTCGCTGCCAATGCGCAGGGGGCCATCGTCATCGACAAGGGCATGCGCACCAGTACGCCACACATTTATGCGGCTGGCGACTGCACCGACCAGCCTCAGTTCGTCTATGTGGCGGCAGCGGCCGGCACCCGTGCTGCGATCAACATGACTGGCGGCGATGCGGCCCTGGACCTGACCGCAATGCCGGCCGTGGTGTTCACCGACCCGCAGGTCGCCACCGTGGGCTACAGCGAGGCGGAAGCACATCACGACGGGATCGAGACCGACAGTCGCACCTTGACCTTGGACAACGTGCCGCGTGCGCTTGCCAACTTCGACACACGCGGCTTCATCAAGCTGGTCATCGAGGAAGGTAGCGGACGGCTCATCGGCGTGCAAGCGGTGGCCCCGGAAGCGGGTGAACTGATCCAGACGGCGGTGCTCGCCATTCGCAACCGTATGACCGTGCAGGAACTGGCCGACCAATTGTTCCCCTACCTGACCATGGTCGAAGGGCTGAAGCTCGCGGCGCAGACCTTCAGCAAGGACGTGAAGCAGCTTTCGTGCTGCGCCGGATGAGGAAAAGGAGGTGTTCAATGAGCGCCTACACAGTGTCCCGGCTGGCCCTTGATGCCGGGGTGAGCGTGCATATCGTGCGCGACTACCTGCTGCGCGGATTGCTACGGCCGGTCGCGTGCACCACGGGCGGCTACGGCTTGTTCGATGACACCGCGTTGCAACGGCTGCGCTTTGTACGGGCTGCCTTCGAAGCGGGTATCGGCCTGGACGCACTGGCGCGGCTGTGCCGGGCGCTGGATGCTGCGGACGGTGACGGTGCGTCTGCGCAGCTTGCCGTGTTGCGGCAACTCGTCGAGCGTCGGCGCGAGGCCCTGGCCAGCCTCGAAATGCAACTGGCCGCCATGCCAACCGAACCGGCACAGCACGCGGAGAGTCTGCCATGAACAGCCCAGAGCACTTGCCGTCTGAGACGCACAAACCGATCACCGGCTACTTGTGGGGCGCGCTGGCCGTGCTCACCTGTCCCTGCCATTTGCCGATTCTCGCCATTGTGCTAGCCGGCACGACGGCCGGCGCGTTCATCGGGGAGCACTGGGGTATTGCAGCCCTCACGCTGACCGGCTTGTTTGTCCTGTCTGTGACGCGGCTGCTGCGGGCCTTCAAGGGAAGATCATGACCGCTTCCCAGCCAGCCGAGAGTGGGCAGCTTTGAGCTTCGCTACCAATCTGGAGGAGTACCACCATGAACGCAAACGCCCCGAACACTGCCAGTTGCACCACCTGCTGCGTATGCTGCAAAGAAATTCCGCTCGATGCCGCCTTCACCCCGGAAGGCGCGGAATACGTCGAACATTTCTGCGGGCTGGATTGCTATGAACGCTTCCAGGCACGCGCCAAGGCCGCGACAGAATCTGACATTGCGCCTGTCCCTGGCGGTTCGCAGCCGTCAGATTGAGGCATACCCTAACTTGATGTCAGATGCCATGTGCAAACGATGTCAGAATAGAGTTAAATTTCCTATTGATTGACATATTCCGTCAAAGGTAATAGATTTCATCCTGACACTTTTGCCTTTGGAGGCATCTTGCAAGGTCAACGCATCGGCTATGTCCGCGTCAGCAGCTTCGACCAGAACCCGGAACGGCAATTGGAGGGTGTTCAGGTGGCGCGGGTGTTCACCGACAAGGCTTCTGGCAAGGACACCCAGCGTCCCGAGCTGGAAAGGCTGCTGGCCTTCGTCCGCGAGGGCGACACCGTGGTGGTGCATAGCATGGACAGGCTGGCACGCAACCTTGATGACCTGCGCCGCATCGTCCAAGGGCTGACACAACGGGGCGTGCGCATGGAGTTCGTCAAAGAAGGGCTGAAGTTCACCGGCGAGGACTCACCGATGGCCAATCTGATGCTGTCGGTCATGGGAGCCTTCGCTGAGTTCGAGCGCGCCCTGATCCGCGAACGTCAGCGCGAGGGAATCGTGCTGGCCAAGCAGCGCGGTGCCTACCGGGGACGAAAGAAATCGCTGAACAGCGAACAAATTGCCGAGTTGAAACGGCGAGTTGCGGCAGGC
>NZ_JANJXQ010000233.1 GCF_024708915.1 Thiobacillus sp. | reverse complement strand
CAGACCGGCGGCATCACCCGCGACATCGAGCGCGGCGCCCGCGCGCTGTCGAGCCTGGTCGGCTACCTGCTGTTCCGCATCACCCCGACGGTGCTGGAAATCCTGATGGTCGCGGGCATCCTGTTCGTCAAGCTCGACTGGGTGTTCGGCGTGCTGACGCTGGTCACGCTGGCGGCCTATATCGGCTTCACCGTCACCATCACCGAATGGCGCACCCAGTTCGTGCGCCGCGCCAACACGCTCGATTCCGAAGCCTACGGCCGCGCCATCGACAGCCTCCTGAACTACGAGACGGTCAAGTATTTCGGCAACGAGAAATACGAGGCCCGCCGTTACGACAGCAGCCTGATCGAGTGGGAGGACATGGCGCTGAAGTCGCAGCGCTCGCTGGGCCTGCTCAACACCGCGCAGGCCGGGGTGATCGCCATCGGCGTGACGCTGATGGTGCTGCGCGCCGCCGCCGGGGTGGTCGAGGGCACGCTGACGCTGGGCGATCTGGTGATGGTCAACGCCTTCCTGCTGCAGATGTTCCAGCCGCTCAGCTTTCTCGGCGTGATGTACCGCCAGATCAAGGAATCGATCACCGACGTCGAGCGCATGTTCGCGCTGATGCAGCGGCCGCGCGAGGTCGAGGACAAGCCCGATGCGCGCGATCTCGATGTGGCGACCGGCGAAGTGAAGTTCGAGCACGTCAGCTTCGCCTACAACCCCGACCGGCCGATTCTGCACGACGTCAGCTTCACCATTCCCGCCGGCCAGACGGTGGCGGCAGTGGGCTCCAGCGGCGCCGGCAAGTCGACGCTGGCGCGCCTGCTGTTCCGCTTCTACGACGTCGGCGCCGGCAGCATCAGCATCGACGGCCAGGACATCCGCCACGTGACGCAGGATTCGCTGCGCGCCGCCATCGGCGTGGTGCCGCAGGACACCGTGCTGTTCAACGACAGCATCTATTACAACATCGCCTACGGCCGCCCCGATGCCAGCCGCGAGGAAGTGGTCGAGGCCGCGCGCGCCGCGCACATCCTGCAGTTCATCGAAAGCCTGCCGCAGGGCTGGGATACGGTGGTGGGCGAGCGCGGGCTGAAACTCTCGGGCGGCGAAAAGCAGCGCGTGGCGATCGCCCGCACCCTGTTGAAAAACCCCACGATCCTGATTCTCGACGAGGCGACCTCGGCGCTCGACACCCGTACCGAAAAAGCCATCCAGGGCGAACTGCTGGAAATCGCCAGGAGCCGCACCAGCCTCATCATCGCGCACCGCCTGTCCACCGTGGTCGAGGCCGACGAGATCCTGGTGATGGAAGGCGGGCGCATCGTCGAGCGCGGCCGGCATCCCGAACTGCTGGCAAAGAACGGCGTCTACGCGCATATGTGGGCGCTGCAGCAGCAGGCCGAGGCCGAGGAGCACGCTGTCTGATGGCGGGGCTGCTGCTGCGGCCGGGCGTGTCCCGGCGCGAGGTGTGGGCGTGGGCGATGTACGACTTCGCCAATTCCGGCTACACGACCGTCGTCATCACCGCAGTGTTCAGTGCGTATTTCGTCGCGGTCGTCGCTGGCGATGCGCCGTGGGCGACTTTCGTGTGGACGCTGGCGCTCTCGGTGTCCTACGCGCTGGTGATGCTGACCGCGCCCCTGATCGGCGCCTGGGCCGACGCGCACGCCCGCAAGAAAAAGCTGCTGTGGCTGACCACGCTGGGCTGCGTCGGCTTTACCGCGGCCTTGTACTTCGCTTCGCCGGGCGCGCTGGTGCTGGCGATTGCGGCGCTGGTGCTGTCCAATTATTTCTTCGGCACCGGTGAAAATCTGATCGCCGCCTTCCTGCCGGAACTGGCGCGGCCGCGCGCGCTCGGCCGCGTGTCGGGCTGGGGCTGGGCGCTCGGCTATGTCGGCGGGCTGGTGTCGCTCGGCGCGAGCCTCGCGTATATCGGCCACGCACAAGGGCAAGGGCAGGGCGCGGCCGAATTCGTGCCGGTGACCATGCTGATCACCGCGGCGCTGTTCCTGCTCGCCAGCCTGCCAACGCTGCTGTTGCTGCGCGAACGCGCCGTGCCGCAGCCCGGCCGCACGGCGAAGAGTGCGTGGGCGCAGGTACGCCATACCCTGGGCCACCTGGAACGTCTGCCCGATCTGAAGCGTTTTCTGGTCTGCACTGTGCTGTACCAGGCCGGCATCCAGGCGGTGATCGTGCTGGCGGCGATCTACGCCAGCCAGGTGTTCCATTTCGACACCCGGCAGACGATCCAGCTGGTGCTGGTCGTCAACGTCACCGCCGCGCTCGGCGCCTTCGCGTTCGGCCATGTGCAGGACCGCATCGGGCATGTGCGGGCGATTGCGCTCACGCTGGCCGGCTGGATCGCGATGGTGCTGCTGGCCTGGAGCGCGCCCGACGAACGCATGTTCTGGGTGGCGGCCAATCTGGCCGGGCTGTGCATGGGGGCGTCGCAGTCGGCGGGGCGCGCGATGGTCGGGCTGCTGGCGCCGCCCGCGCAGCAGGCCGAATTCTTCGGGCTGTGGGGGCTGGCGGTGAAGCTCGCGTCCATCCTCGGGCCGCTGACCTACGGCGCAGCCAGCTGGATTACCCAAGGCGACCATCGCCAGTCCCTGCTGATCACCGGCAGTTATTTCGTTGCCGGGCTGTGGGCCTTGCGCGGCGTGCAGGCCGCGCGCGGCCATCGCGCGGCGCGGCGGTTTGCTCGCGGCGGCGCCTGAATCATGGCCGCCTTCACGCTGCTCGAAACCGATTGGGCGCGCGATGCGCGACGCTTGAGCGCGATACGCCGCGCGGTCTTCATCGACGAGCAGGGCGTGCCCGAGGCGCTGGAATGGGACGCGCACGACGCGCGTTCGCTGCACCTGCTGGCCATCGCCGGGGAAGCGCTGCCGATCGGCTGCGCCCGTCTGCTGCCCGACGGCCATGTCGGACGCATGGCGGTGCTGCCGGCCTGGCGCGGGCGCGGCGTCGGCCAGGCCTTGCTGGCCGCAGCCTTGCAGGCGGCGCAGGCGCGCGGACACCGCACCGTCAGGCTCAGTGCGCAAACCCATGCGGCCGGGTTCTACGCGCGAGCCGGTTTCGTCGTTGTGGGCGAGGAATACGAAGAAGCAGGCATACCGCATGTATCCATGCAGAAGACATGCGCCGACCGGAACCGGTAGCCCGTGGCCGCGATCATTGGATTTGAAAGCCGCAAGGCAAGCAACAAACCGGCCGCCATGCGGCCGCAACAAGGGAAAAAAGCATGACAAGACTTAGAGCAGGCATAGTCGGCGCCGGCGTCGCCGGCGCCAGCTGCGCAGGAAAGCTCGCCGCGGCGGGTTGGGATGTCGACGTCTACGACAAGGCGCGCGGCGCCGGCGGGCGTTTGTCGACCCGGCGCATGGAACAGGGCTGGGCGTCGCTGGCGAGCCCGTTTCTTTCGGCACGGCGCGATCCTTTCCGCAGCCAGCTGCGCGACTGGGTACGCCAGGGCTGGGTTGCGCCGGTGCGCGGCAACATCTGGCAGGGGCGTGCCGCCGTGTCGTGGGCGCAGGCGCAGCTGCAAAACCATTACCGGCCCACCATCGAGCCTTCGCAACTGGTGCACCATCTGCTGGGCGATGCGCGCCTGCATACCCTGAGCCCGGTTGCGGCGTTGCAGCCGCGCACGATTGTCCTGGAAAACGGCCAGGCTCTTGGCGATTACGATTGCATCATTAGCAGCGTCCCCGCCCCGCAGGCCATCCCCATGCTCGATGCGCTGCCGCTGCTGCGCGAGCGCCTGGGCGAAGTGCGCTATCGTCCGATCTGGTCGTTCCTGATGCGCTGGGAAGGCGGCCCGGCGGCGGACGTCGTCAAGTTCGACGACCATTTGCTGAATCTGGCGGTGCGCCAGGCATTCAACGGCCCCGGCCTGTGGGCGGTGTACAGCAGCCACGAATTCGCCGAAACCTACTTCGAAGCCTCGATCGAGGAGGCCAGCAACCGTGCTGCTTCGGCCTTGATGGGATTGCTCGGCCTGCCATGCCCGGTTGACGTCGAAGCCTCCCACCTGTGGCGCCACGCCTTGCCGCAAACTTCGGTCGGCGGCTACTGGCTGGGCGACCGCGAGAACCGGGTCGCCCTGATTGGCGACAGCATCGCCGGCGCGGGAATCGAACGCGCCTGGGAAAGCGGCCAGCGGCTGGCCCAGACGCTGCTCCAGGCCGAGGAAGAACTGGCGATCTGAGCCGCTGCGGCGGCACGATCAGGGATCGGCGATGACGTAACGGTCGCGCCCGCTTTTCTTTCCATCGTAAAGCGCCAGATCGGCACGCATGATGGCACTGGAGAGGTCATCCTGCTCGCGCACCCGGGCCAGGCCGAGGGTGACGGTCAGCGCCAGCAGGGCGCCATCGGGAATCGGCACGGCGGCGCCGCGGACCGCACTCAGAAGGCGTTGCGCGGACTGCTCGGCCTCTGCGGCCGACTTGCATTGCAACAGCCAGAGAAATTCTTCCCCGCCGAAACGATACAAGGGTTCGTTGCTTCGCAGAGTGCCTTTCAGGATGCCGGCCAGCTGGCGTAAAACCATGTCGCCCACCTGATGGCCATGGATGGGTGTCGTTGACCGGCTTGAAATGGTCCACATCGATCATCGCGACATACAGCAGGGTGCGGTTGCGCCGGGCTTCCTTGCGGTACAGGGCGAAATCGTTTTCGATGCTGTAGCGCAGGGGTAGTCCGGTCAGCGGATCGTGCCGCACGGCCTGGGTAAGAATCAGTGTCTTGAAGCGGGCCAGCAGGACGAGCAGTTCGGATTGCGACTGCTCGAATGTCTCCAGGTCGGCATGCTTGCCTGGCTGGCCGGCCAGCACTCGGGTGCAGATGGAACGAATCGCGTCATGCATGGTTTTGTGAACCGCGTCCACGCAGCGCGAGGATGGCGCGTCAAGCGCCTCGAATTCGGCCCGGTTCGCCATGAGCCAGTCCCCGAAACGGCAAAGGGTGTGCGCCAGTGGGTCGATCACGTCTTCGCCCGGGGTCGTGCGCAGCACGGCGCAGCGCAGGATCCGGCGGCTCCATTCCATATGCGCCTCGACCGCGGCATCGAGTTCGGCGATAAAAATATCGGTTTCTGAGGGAAGGGCTGGCATGGGTGCGTTGCTAGTGTCGTGACTGGATGATCGTCCGGCAATCCCGGCCTGCCGCGGTCCACATGGCAAGGCTATTGAGACGGCCCGATGATGTTTGAACCCGCATTGTATTTTTCACGGCATCATGCTTTGACCGGTTCGTTGGCCCGTCTCAATAGAACGCTGTTTTCAATGCTTATTGATTCGGCCTCCAGTGCTGACACACACAGCCCGGGCAGGCCGAACCTTGATCCCACTTCAAACTTCATCTGGCCGAATCAATAAACATCGCGCGCCACGCGAAATCCAAGATTGATGTCCAGCTCGTTTTCCAGGCGCCGCCGCCGTGCGGCGCCACGGCAGTCTTCGGGGCCGTCGAACCACGACCCGCCCTTGGCGACGACGGCTTGCGGTTTGCCGGGCAGGGGGCGCTCCGGCAGGCTGGCATGGTCGCGCGTCCAGGGGCTGGCCGTGTATTCCCACACATTGCCCGGCATATCGTGCAGGCCCCAGCGGTTGGGGCGCAATTTGCCGACCTCCATGGCGCCGCAGCGGACGAAACAGCGCGACAGCAGGCGCGGACGCCGGGCGCGCACGGCGTCGAAATCCTGGCGGGTGTTGTAGCGCGCCTCTGCCGGGGTGATGCGGTCGCCCTGCGGGTAGGCGCTTGCGGCCCCGGCGCGGTAGGCGTATTCCCATTCCTGCTCGGTAGGCAGACGGTAGCGCTGCCCGGTCTGCCGGGAGAGCCAGGCGCAATAATCGCGCGCATCGCTCTGCCGCACGTTGACGACCGGCTTGCGGCCGGACAACCACAACAGCTCCGTGCGCCGCTGCCAGCCGGTGGCGCGGGCATAGGCTTCGAATTCTTCGGTGGTGACCGGATAAACGCCGATGGCGAAACTGCGTTCGATCAGGGCGGTGCGGCGCGGGCGTTCCTGGGCCGGCGCATTTTCCTCGGCGGCGGCGCCGTATTCGAATGTGCCCGCGGGAACGACGATCAGCGCGGGCGCGGGCGTTCCGTCGGGCAGGCTGTCCCGGAAATGCGGATCGGGCAGTCCCAACGCGCGTGCGGCGCGCATTTGCAAGGCGATCAGTTCACCCTCGTGCATGGCGAAGGTGTCGGGCAGGGCGGCGGTGGGGAAGTCGGGGATCATGAGGACGGGGTGCGTGCAGGGTTTGATTATGCCATTGCGACGCCGCTCACCGGCGAGCATGCGCTGGCCATCGCGCGGCATTGCCGGCCATCGACATATCCCTGCGCGCGTTCAACCGTTACCGCAAACAGGTGCGGGCGGCGGCCTGGCCGCTCCGCTCGGGCGGCCATCCAGCAGAAGGATGAAGTCGTCGGTCAGCGGCTCGGGGCGGTGGATTGCGTAGCCCTGGGCATAATCGACGCCCATGCCGAGCAGCAATTCAGCGGTGGCGGCGTCCTCCACATATTCGGCGATGGTGCGCAGGCCCATGACGTGGCCGATATTGTTGATTGCCTCCACCATGGCGCGGTCGGTGGCATCCTCGCGCATGTTGCGTACGAACGCGCCGTCGATCTTGAGGTAGTCCACGTTCAACTGCCGCAGGTAGCCGAACGAGGACATGCCGCTGCCGAAATCGTCCAGCGAGAAATGGCAGCCCGGATCGCGCAGGGTCTGTATGAACTCGGCGGCTGCGCGCAGATTGGCCACGGCGGCGGTCTCGGTGATCTCGAAGCAGACATGCTGCGGCGGCACCCCGGTCTGCTCGAACTGCGCCAGAATGTACGGCAGCATGGCCTTGTCGCCCAGCGATTGGCCGGACAGATTGATGGCGCAGCTGGAATCCACGGAAACCGCCGGGCGCCGGGACAGCCTCGCCAATACGTTGCGGATGACCCAGCGATCCAGGGCGGGCATCATGCCGTAACGCTCGGCGGCGGGAATGAAGGACATCGGCGGCACCAGTTGGCCCGCCTCGCCCACCATGCGCACCAGTATTTCCAGATGCGGCTTTTGCCCGCAGTGCGCGGCGAGGGGCATGACCTTTTGCGCATACAGCAGCAGGCGGTCTTCCTGGATGGCTTGCGAGAGCTGCTGGGACCAGCTCATTTCACCGGTGCGCTGCGTGGTCTCCTGGTCGTCCGGCTCGAAAATGTGCACCTGGTTGCGCCCTTTGTCCTTGGCCACATAACAGGCGGCGTCCACCGTGCTCAACAATTGCGCGGCAGTGCCGGAATCGGCGGTAATGGGCGCCATGCCGATGCTGACGCCGACATCGAAGGGCTTGTTTTCCCACATGAAGCGGAATTGGGCGACGGTGCTTCTGAGCATTTCCGCCATGTCGGCCGCCTTGTCCAGCGGGCAGTTTTCCAGCAGCAGGCCGAATTCGTCGCCGCCCAGCCGGCCCAGGCTGTCGCTGCTGCGCATTTTTTCGGCGAGCCGGGCCGTCAGCTGGCGCAGCAATTCGTCTCCTGCGACGTGTCCGCAGGTGTCGTTCACGATCTTGAACTGATCCAGGTCCAGGTACAGCAGCGCGTGTTCGCGCCGCAGCGTGCGCGCATCCTGCAGCAACCATTCCAGCCTGCGCTCGAACTCGGTCCGGTTGATGAGCCGGGTCAGGGCATCGTGGCTGGCTGCCCAGCTCAGCTGGCGTGAAAGCTCGCGGGAACTGGTGACGTCGCGCAGCACCAGGGTCGCGCCCATGATCCGGCCATCGGGTGCGTGAATCGGGCTGGCCGTCAGCTCTACGGCATAGCGTCGTCCGTTCCTTGCCGTGAGCTGGCTGGAGTCGCCGCACGATTCGACCCAGGCCCCGATCTGCAGGGGGTCCAGGGCGGTTTCCACGGGGTCCTCGCTACCCTCGGCGGTGAGGTGCAGAACATCCGTCAAAGCCTTGCCCCGCGCATCGCCATCCGTCCAGTCTGTCATGCGTTCGGCGACCGGATTGAGGAAAGTCACCGCGCCGTGCTCGTCGGTGCTGATCACCGCATCGCCGATGGAGCGGAGGGTGATCTGAGCGTGTTCCTTCTCCTGGTGAAGTTCGGTTTCGATCGCGGAGGCCCGGCGAATCACGTAGGAAGCGACCAGGCTGCCCACCAGCAGGGTGAGCAGCCCGAACACGAGCATCAGGCGGAGCGCGTCCTGGAAAGCGCGCTTGGCCTTGTCTTGGGCGATCCGGGTAGCCTCTTGCTGGAATTCGAGCATCAGGGTCAGCTGCGCCATGACCTGGTTCTGCACCGGCACGACCTGGCGATAGAGCAGGTGCTGCGCCGCGTCCAGCTTGCCTTCGTCCAGCAGGAGCAGAACGGCGTTCTGCGCGCTTTCTCCCTGCCTTGCCAACAGCATGGAGTCGTCCAGATAAACCCGCTCCTGGCTGCTCAATCCGCTCGCCACGAGGCCGGTCCGGGCCTGGATGAACAGGCCCGCGTGCCCGCTGAAACGCTGCCGGAGTTCGTCCCGGTCGAAGGGATCGGCGGCATGCACCATGTGGGACAGGAGCATGGCCCGCTCGCGCGCGGCATGGCGCATTTCCCAGACCAGCGCCATCTTGGCGTTGTGCGTCCCGACGATCGCTTCCAGGTTTTCGTTCATGACGCTCATGCGGCTCAAGCCCGCCGCCATGAGCGCCACCATCAGACCCAGCATCAAAGCGAAACCGGAAATGCTCAAATTTCTTGTCGATCGCACCCTGCCGGTTCCCCAAATCTGTTTCATCGATATTACTAACGGCCTGCCGCACCGAAAAAAAAGATCGGAGCCAAGGAAATATACTTTAGGCAATTTTTTCGGCGCGTTCCCGAGTCCTTTGCCCGTTCAAGCGCCTGAGCGCCGCCGCCGCGAACCGTGGGCGGCGGCCGGGTTGCCGATGCCGCGCCGGCAGTTCCGATAAAATTCACCAACACGCCCGTTCCCATTGAAAACAGAGAGGCCGGCAT
Organism: Thiobacillus sp.; assembly: GCF_024708915.1. Next base: position 14,641 of record NZ_JANJXQ010000233.1, on the reverse strand, counting down.
TTCCATGCACCCACAGGATCCATCCATATGACCGCCCGCTCGACCGCCGCCCAATCTCCCGCGCCGACGGAACACTGGCACACGCTCTCCGGAGAGGCCGTGCAGCGGCGCTGGCAGACGGGGCCGGACGGCCTCGATGAAGCCGAGGTCCAGCGTCGTCTTGGCCAGTACGGAGCGAACCGGCTGGCGCCGCCGAAGCGCCGCGGCGCGCTGATGCGCCTGCTGATGCAGTTCCACAACATCCTGCTCTACGTGATGATGGGCGCCGCGGTGATCACGGCCTTTCTCGGCCACTGGATCGATACCGGCGTGCTGCTCGCCGCGGTGGTGATCAACGCGATCATCGGCTTTCTCCAGGAAGGCAAGGCCGAAGCCGCGCTGGACGCCATTCGCGCCATGCTTTCGCCGCATGCCACCGTGATCCGCGACGGCAGCCGGCGCGAGATCGATGCCGCCGGCTTGGTGCCGGGCGATCTGGTCCTGCTCGCCTCCGGTGATCGCGTTCCGGCGGATTTGCGCCTGATCTCGGTAAAGGAGCTGCGCGTCGAGGAAGCCGCCCTGACCGGGGAATCGCTGCCATCCGAAAAAACGGACGCGGCAGTCGCGGTCGACGCGCCGCTGGGCGACCGCTGCGGCATGGCCTATTCGGGCACGCTCGTCGTCCATGGCCAGGCCAGCGGCATTGTCGTCGCCACCGGCAGCGCCACCGAACTGGGCAAGATCAACCGGATGCTCGCCAGCATCCAGAGTCTGACCACGCCGCTGCTGCGCCAGATCGACCGTTTCGGCCGCGTCCTGGCGATGGCGATTCTCGCCATGGCCGCCGTGACCTTCCTGCTCGGCACGCTGTTGCGCGGTCATGCCGCCGAAGAAATGTTCATGATGGTCGTGGCGCTGGCAGCGTCGGCCATTCCGGAGGGGCTGCCGGCGATCATGACGGTCACGCTCGCCCTCGGAGTCCAGCGCATGGCACGGCGCAATGCAATCATCCGGCGCCTGCCTGCCGTCGAGACGCTGGGTTCGGTCACGGTGATCTGTTCCGACAAGACCGGCACCCTGACGCGCAACGAAATGACCGTTCAGCGCGTGGTCTGCGCCGGCCACGTGTTCGACGTTGGCGGCATCGGCTATGCGCCGGTCGGCGATTTCAGCATCGACGGGCGCCCCATCGACACCGAATATTATCCTGCCCTGGCCCTGGCGGTGCGCGCCGGCGTGCTATGCAACGATGCCCGCCTGCGCCAGGAAGAAGGATTGTGGCGGATAGAAGGCGATCCCACCGAGGGCGCCTTGCTCGTTCTCGGCGACAAGGCCGGTTTCACCCAGACTGCCGGCGACGCGGCCTGGCCCCGCATCGACTCCATCCCGTTCGAATCCGAACACCGTTTCATGGCCACTTACCACCGCGACGCCGACGACGAGCCATGGATTTTCGTCAAGGGCGCGCCCGAGCGCATCCTCGACATCTGCGATCGGCAATTGAACCACGACGGCGAACGCCCGCTCGATGCCGATTACTGGCGCCGCATGGCCACCGACACGGCCGCCCAGGGCCTGCGCCTGCTCGCGCTCGCCTGCAAGCGTGCCGCCCCTGCGGGCGGGCGCCTGCGGTTCGGGGACGTCGAGGCGGGCTATACCTTGCTCGCCTTCGTCGGCATCGTCGACCCGCCGCGCGAGGAGGCGATCCGCGCCGTGGGTGAATGCCACCGCGCCGGCATCCGCATCAAGATGATCACCGGCGATCACGTCGAAACGGCGCGCGCCATCGGCGCGCAGCTTGCCATCGGCATCGGCAAGCCGGCCGTCACCGGCGCCGAGGTCGCGACGATGGACGATGCCGTGCTGCGCCGCGTGGCGATGGAGGCGGACATCTTCGCCCGCGCCAGCCCGGAGCACAAACTGCGCCTGGTCCAGGCCCTGCAGGACGACGGCCAGGTGGTGGCGATGACCGGGGACGGCGTAAACGACGCGCCTGCGCTCAAGCGTGCCGACGTCGGCGTGGCGATGGGAATGAAAGGCACCGAAGCGGCCAAGGAAGCCGCCGACATGGTGCTCGCCGACGACAACTTCGCCACCATCGCCACCGCCGTGCGAGAGGGGCGGGCGGTCTACGACAACCTGAAGAAATTCATCCTCTTCATGTTGCCGACCAATGGCGGCGAGGCCATGGTGGTGATTGCCGCAATCCTGTTCGAGCTCACGCTGCCGCTTACGCCCGCCCAGGTTTTATGGATCAACATGGTCACGTCGAGCACGCTCGGGCTGGCGCTCGCCTTCGAGCGCGCCGAACCCAACATCATGACGCGCCGCCCCCGGCCGCCGGGCGAGCCCCTGTTGTCGGGCTTCTTCATCTGGCGGGTGCTGATGGTTTCCACCCTGATGATGACCGGCGCGCTCGGCCTTTTTCTATGGGAGCTGCAGATCGGCAGCAGCATCGAAACCGCGCGCACGATGGCGGTCAATGCCGTCGTGGTCGCCGAGATGTTCTACCTGATCAATAGCCGCTTCATCTTCGCCTCGGTCCTCAACTGGAACGGGCTGACCGGAAACCGCTATGTCCTGCTGGCCATCGCCGCCTGCATTCCCCTGCAGCTGGCATTCACCTATCTGCCAGCGATGCAGACGGTGTTCGGCTCGGCCGGCCTGTCGGCACTCGAATGGCTCAAGGTGGTTGGAGCCGGACTGCTGGTATTCGGCGTGGCGGAACTGGAAAAATGGGTCATCAGGCGCATGGGATTCGAGGCACGCCTGGCCCACACTTAAGACCGGTCAGCCCCGCTTGCCGTCGACCCGCGGGCGCAGCAGCATGGGAGCGTACACCGCCACGAACACGCCGAATGCCGCCACCCACGCCAGCCCGGCAGCGGCCATTCCGTGCGCATAGGCCGCCGGAAACAGCAGCGGCAGCAGCACACGGATCAGCGCCGCGAGATTGACCGCCACGAAAGCCAGCGTCATCACCGGGGCAGGCTCCAGCAGGCGGCCGGTGTGGCCAAGCGACACCCGCGCCATCATGCCCAGGGTCAGCACGCCGATGCCGCCGGCGGTGAATGCGTGCAGCGCGCTGACCGCCGCCGCGCCCATTCCCGCCGCCGACAGCGCAAGCAGCGCGAAGCCGAGCGTGATCCAGGCATACCCCAGATGCAGGATCCACAGCAGCGGCACCGCCCAGAACTTGCGCGTATACCAGCCTGCCAGCCGGACGGCATGGGCCGCCGCCACGACGGCGGCGAGCAGCGCGGTGACCAGCGAAACGGGGGCGAGCAGCGCGGCCAGCAGCACGCCGAGGCTGGCAGCCGGCAACAGCCGCTCGATGAGGTTCCAGCGGCGGGCACGGGTACCCAGCTTGTTGTCGGTGAAGCTGGGAATCACCCGCCCCCCCATCACAATCATGATCATCACTACCGCATAGGTTCCCAGATGCAGGCCGAGGCTGGCACTGGCGCGGGTCCAGCCGAGCGCTTCCAGATGAACCAGCGCGTTGGCCGCCGTCAGCGCCAGCAGCAAAATCGGGAAAGGATAGTTGTGCAGCTGCTTCGCCTTATGGATGGGCAGTGCGAGCGCAAGCGCCAGCAGCGGCAGGAACGACAGGTCGATGGCCGCGACCAGCCCCGGCGGCAGGCCGGGAACCAGGAATCCCGCGCGTCCCGCCAGCCATAGCAGGAACAGCGCGGCCAGCGGCCGGCCCGACGGCATGGGGAGGCCGGTCCAGTTCTGCGCCGCCGTGAGTAGAAACCCGGCGATCACCGCCACGGCGAAACCGAACAGCATTTCATGGCCGTGCCAGACGGAAGGGCGCCATGCGCCGAGGTCGAGGCCGCCCTGAAGCACGGCCAGCCACAGTCCCATCAGCAGCACGGCATAGATGCCTGCCGCCAGGAAAAACGGCCGGAAGCCAAGGGCAAACGGCGCATAGCCGGCGGGAGGCGAAGGCTTGCGCGTGCTTTCAATACTGTGCGGGGAAGGGCTCATTGCGCTCGACTGGAAAATAGAAAAGGGCCGGGCATGCCCGGCCCGGAAAGTATAGGCCGATCAGGCCCATGTCGAAGCGGCATGGGCAAGCGTGGGGCGGGCTGCGGTCAGCCCGTGCTCCAGGCACGCGGGCGCCGCATGCCGGCAATTTTGCAGGCCTGTTTCACGTAGCCGTACGGGAACAGTTCGAACAGTTTTTTCTGGGCATCCCTTCCCATGCGCTCGGCCAGATGCTTGATGACGAAACGGGCGTCCGCCGCAACCTGGTGTTCGTCGTAATACTCGCGCATGAAGCGGATGGCATCCCAGTGGTCGTCGTTGAGCTGGATGTTTTCTTCTTCCGCCAGCGCCCGCGCCACATCCTCGTTCCAGTCGCCGGGTTCAATCAAATATCCCTCCGCATCGCGTTCGAGCATATCGATAGTCATCTTCCGGTTCTCCTTCCTGATTCAATTAAATAAGCATCCATGATACATCTTTATCGCATCAAGTTCCGCCGCCGTGGAATTCGACCCCGGGCTGGCGTTCCGGCAATCCCTCCACCAGCAGCTCGCGCCGGCTGTGCGCCAGCGCGTCGACGCCGGCCTCGTTCAGATACGACTTGGCATCGGCGACTGCTGCCGCCAGCAATTCGGCCGCCAGTGCGCCGGGGTCGTGCCCCACGGATTTGGCCAGCGCCCGCAGTTCGAAGCTGGGATCCTGCGGCATGCGGATTTCCAGCGGCTTGCCGCCGCTCTGCGGCGAAGGCATCGGCTCGCCGCCTTGTCCGGACTGCAGCCGGCCCATCACCTCGGCAATCCGCGACGCGACCGAAGACGCCGGTGCGGTCGGCCTGAGCCGGATCTTGTTGACGAAATACTTTTCAAAATCGACCTTGGCCTGGTGCACCCAGCGCCCCTGGCGCATCCAGTTGATGTCGCGCAAGGGCACCTGCGGCTCCGACAGGTACGTCGCGCCGGTGCTGCCCATGTCGGTCAGCCACTTGGCGCGTTGCGGCACATGGCTCGTCAGCGCTTCGTCGCGGACGAGCGCAAGGATGTTCTGCACCACGATCTCGCTGGCCTTCTGGATCGAATACACCGAGTCCGGCGCGCCGACCGCGACGGGCGTTTTCTCCACCGGCGGCTGCGCCACGCAGGCGCCGATGGCGAATACGTTGGGATAGTCCGGGTTGCGCAGGTATTCGTCCACCACCACCAGCCCGCGTTCGTTTACCAGCCCACGCGCATTGCGCACCCCCGGCACGCCGCCGAAGGCGGGCCAGTACACCGAATAGGCGTAGGGCAAGATATGCGTCTGTTTTTCGTTGCCGGCGGCGTCGAGCTCCACCACATGTATCGCATCCTTGTCGACCCGCACGGTACGCGCGTTGCAGATCGCGCTGATGCGGGTATCGACCAGCGCCGCGGTCACTGCGCCGCGGCTGGCCCCTTCGCCGCCCACGCCGAGATGGCCGGGCCAGGGTTCGGGGGTCACCAGGGTGATCGACACCCGATCGCGGATATTGCGGCGCTTGAGGTCGGCGTCGACCAGGAAGGCGTATTCATAGATCGGCCCCAGCACGCTCGCTCCCTCCGCCGCCCCCACCACGATGGGGCCGGGGCGGCGGACGAACTCGCGGTAGGCCGCCAGGGCACGCTCGGCCTGGTCGACGTGAAGCACCGACTGGGTGTGCTCGGCGAGGCCGGGGATGTCGTCGGACATGCCGGTCACGCCGGTGGCGATCAGCAGATAATCGTAGAACAGCACGTCGCCGTTTTCCAGGTCGACCTGGATGATGTCGGGCTGGATGCGCTTGACCCCGCTGTGGACGAACTTGATGCCGCGCGCCTCGAAACAGGGCGCGATGGGGAAGGCGATGTCGGAGCGCTCGCGCCAGCCCATGGCGATCCAGGGATTGGACGGCACGAAATGGAAGTAGGGTTTGTCGGATACCACGGTCACCTCGTCGTGAGGGCCCAGTTGCGCTTTCAATGCGTAGGCCGCAGACACGCCTGCGATGCCGGCACCCAGGACGACAACATGCGTCATTTCAATCTCCTTAATCGGTTTTGGCCCAGCCTTCGCCCCCTCTCCCGCGGGCGGGGGAGGGTGGGTTGGGGTGGGGGAAAGCGTTGCAGCATCCGTTTATCCGCGCGGGCGTACAAGCTGCCAGGCACGGGCCGCGTAGGTCGTTGCGGCAAAGCCGCTCCAGACGTGCACCAGGCGCGTGAACGGAAAGACGAGGAAAATCGTCATGCCGAGGAACAGGTGCATCTTGAATATCCAGCCTGCGCCGGCCAGCATCTCGACCGCACCGCTGCGGAAGGTGACGATGTGCTGGGCCCATTCGGCCAGCCGGATCATCATGCTGCCGTCCAGATGCTGCGCCGACAGCGGGATGGTGGCGAGGCCGAGCGCAAGCTGCAGCCACAGCAGCAGCAGGATCAGGATGTCGCTGGGCTTGGAGGTGGCGCGGATGCGCGGTTCGGTCAGGCGGCGGTGCAGCAGCAGGGACAGCCCGACGAGGGCCAGCACCCCGGCGATGCCGCCCGATACCATCGCCAGGATCTGCTTGGCGCCGGAACTCATGAAGGGCTCGTAGACGAAGTGCGGCGTCAGCATGCCGACAAAGTGGCCGAAGAACAGGAACAGCACGCCGATGTGGAACAGGTTGCTGCCGAGCCGCAACTGGCCGCTCCGCAACAACTGCGACGAATCGCTCTTCCAGGTGTACTGCTCGCGGTCGAAGCGGATCAGGCTGCCGAGCAGGAACACCGTGAGCGCGATGTAGGGATAGATCCCGAACAGGAAGGTTTGCGAGTAGGACATTTTCTTATCCTCCTTTGATCAATTCGTGGCGGCGGGAGCCCGCCGGCGCGGCGCCGGCATCTGCACCACCGACACCTGCGGGCCGGGATTCATCAGGGGCTCGACGCCATCGATCGAGGGACCGAACCTCTCCATCGCCTCGTCCATGTCGCGCACCGGCGGCTCGGCCAGCGCCTGCGCCGCCACCGGCGACAGCGCCTCCAGCACCTGGAACGCGGCGGCGTAGGGGCTGCCGTTGGCGGCGAGCTTGCGGCCGATGGCGGCGAGCACGTGCACGGCGTCGCCGAGCAGTTCGAGCGCTTCGTCGGCCGGCAGCAGCGAGAGGAATTCAAGGAACAGCGGCACGTAGTCCGGCAGCTCGGAGGCGCTGGCGTCGAAGTCGTGTTTCCAGTATTCCTCCAGCAGGTCGATCATCGCCGAGCCGCGGTCGCGCGATTCGCCGTGGATGTGCTCGAACAGGTGCAGCGAATGCGAAGGGTTGCGGTCGAAGGTGGCGACGTAGTTTTCCTGCAGCGCGATCAGCGGCGATTCGTGCAGCAGGTCGAACAGCGGCACCAGACGGGTGGCAGCATTGCCGTTGACGCCGGCTTCGCCGGTCAGCGTGGCATGCATCTCCGGCAGGGCCGCCAGCCAGTCCGGCTCCGGGTAGCACAGCAGCAGCGAGAGTACTTTGAAGGTTTTCATTTCGCTTTTCCTCAACCTGTTTTCTTGCGCGCGTGCAGCTGCGACAGGTCGACCGGCACCGAATTCTTCCGGTTGCCGAACAGGCTGGTCTTGGGCGTTACGCCATCCGAGCAGCCGTTGCCGAAGGTGAAACCGCAACTCGATTTTTCCTCGAAGGTGTTGATCGATTCTTCGCGGTGCGTGGTGGGGATGACGAAACGGTCCTCGTAGTTGGCGATCGCCAGATAACGGTACATCTCATCGGCCTGCGCGGAAGTCAGTCCCACCTGGTCGAGCGCGGCGGTGTTGGGGGTGCCGTCCACCGACTTGCCGCGCATGTAGGCGCGCATCGCCAGCAGGCGGTCGAGCGCGCCGATCACTGGTTTCTCCTTGCCGCCGGTGAGCAGGTTGGCGAGGTAGGCGATCGGAATGCGCAGCGACTGGGTGTCGGGAATGATGCCGTTCATCCCCATCCTGCCGGATTCGGCAGCGGCCTGGATCGGCGACAGCGGCGGCACGTACCACACCATCGGCAGGGTGCGATATTCCGGGTGCAGCGGAAAGGCGATCTTCCAGTCGATCGCCATCTTGTAGACGGGAGAGTTCACCGCGGCGTCGAGCCAGGCTTCCGGGATGCCCTCGGCGCGCGCGGCGGCGATCACCGCAGGGTCGGAGGGGTCAAGGAAGATCTTCAGTTGCGCCTCGTACAGTTCCTTCTCGTCGGCGACGCTGGCGGCCTCCTCGATGCGGTCGGCGTCGTACAGGATGACGCCGAGATAGCGGATACGGCCGACACAGGATTCCGAGCACACGGTGGGCTGGCCGGCCTCGATGCGCGGGTAGCAGAAGATGCATTTCTCCGCCTTGCCGCTCTTCCAGTTGTAGTAGATCTTCTTGTAGGGGCAGCCGGAGATGCACATGCGCCAGCCGCGGCACTTGTCCTGGTCGACCAGCACGATGCCGTCCTCCTCGCGCTTGTAGATCGAACCGGACGGGCAGGAGGCGACGCAGGTCGGATTGAGGCAGTGCTCGCACAGCCGCGGCAGGTACATCAGGAAGGTGTTTTCGAAGGTGGCGTGCATTTCCTTCTGCACGTTGTCGAAATTCTTGTCGCGGCCGCGCGAGGAGAACTCGCCGCCGAGGTCGTCTTCCCAGTTGGGGCCCCAGTGGATCTTGTCCATCTTCTTGCCGGTGATGGCGGAGATGGGGCGCGCGGTCGGCGGCGTCTGCGACAGCGGCGCCTTCTGCAGATGCTGGTAATCGTAGGTGAAAGGCTCGTAGTAGTCGTCGATCTCCGGCAGGTTGGGGTTGCCGAAGATGTTGGCGAGGATTTTCAGCCGGCTGCCCTGGCGCGGCTCGATCTTGCCGTCACCCTTCAGCTTCCAGCCGCCGTTCCATACGTCCTGATTTTCCCACTGCTTGGGATAGCCGATGCCGGGCTTCGACTCGACGTTGTTGAACCACACGTACTCCATGCCTTCGCGCGCGGTCCACACGTTCTTGCAGGTGATCGAGCAGGTATGACAGCCGATGCACTTGTCGAGGTTCAACACCATGGCGATTTGGGCACGCACTTTCATGTTGTAACTCCTTGCCTGGCCGGGGCTTGCCCCTGGTCGTTGTACAAAAAACCCGCGTCGGAGAGAGGCGGCGCGGGGGAGGGCAGCGGGAGACGCCGCCCTCGAAGCTTTTTCGCCTAGCGCTCGACCAGCGGACCTTCCATCCAGTCGACCTTCTTCATCTTGCGCACGATCACGTATTCGTCGCGGTTGGAGCCCACCGTGCCGTAGTAGTTGAAGCCGTAGGCCAACTGGGCGTAGCCGCCGATCATGTGCGTCGGCTTGGTGATGGTGCGCGTCACCGAGTTGTGGATGCCGCCGCGAAAACCGCTGGTCTCGGCCCCCGGCACGTTGACGATCTTTTCCTGCGCGTGATACATCAGGCACATGCCACGCGGCACGCGCTGGCTGACCACGACGCGCGCGGTGAGCGTGCCGTTGACGTTGAACACTTCGACCCAGTCGTTGTCGGTGAGACCGGCTTCTTTCGCCTCCGGCTCCGACACCCAGACGTGGGGGCCGCCGCGCGAAAGCGTGAGCATGCGCAGGTTGTCGGTGTAGGTGCTGTGGATGCCCCATTTCTGGTGCGGGGTGATCCAGTTGAGCACCAGCTCGTGGTGGCCGTTCGGTTTCTTGCCCAGCAGCGGCGCGATCGTCTTGGTGTCGACCGGCGGCTTGTAGACGCACAGGCCCTCGCCGAAATCCAGCATCCACGGGTGGTCCTGATAGAACTGCTGGCGGCCGGTGAGGGTGCGCCAGGGGATCAGCTCGTGCACGTTGGTGTAGCCGGCGTTGTACGACACGTGCTCGGACTCCAGCCCCGACCAGGTCGGCGACGAGATGATCTTGCGCGGCTGTACCTGGATGTCGCGGAAGCGGATCTTGTCGTCCTCGCGCGGGATTGCCAGATGCGTGTGGTCGCGGCCGGTAATCTTCGACAGCGCTTCCCAGGCCTTCACCGCCACCTGGCCGTTGGTTTCCGGCGCCAGCATCAACACCACTTCGCAGGCGTCGATGGCCGATTCGATCCTGGGCAGCCCCTTGGCCACGCCCTCTTCGGTGACGGTGTAATTCAGTTCCGCCAGCTGCCGCACTTCGTCTTCGGTATTCCAGGCAATGCCCTTGCCGCCATTGCCGATCCTGGTCAGCAGCGGGCCGAGCGCGGTGAACTTACGGTAGGTGTCGCCGTAGTCGCGCGTCACCACCGTCATGCTCGGCATGGTCTTGCCGGGAATGAGGTCGATTTCGCCCTTCTTCCAGTCGCGTACCGCCATGCTCTGGCCCAGTTCGGACGGCGTGTCGTGCATCAATGGCGTCAGCACGAGGTCTTTCTGGGTACCCAGATGGGTCACCGCGAGTTCGGAGAACTTCTTCGCGATGGTCTTGTAGATCTCCCAGTCCGACTTCGATTCCCACAGCGGCTGCACCGCCTCGCTCAAGGGGTGGATGAAGGGGTGCATGTCCGAGGTGTTGAGGTCGTCCTTCTCGTACCAGGTGGCCGACGGCAGCACGATGTCGGAATACAGGCAGGTGGTCGACATGCGGAAGTCGAGCGTCACCAAGAGGTCGAGCTTGCCCTCGGCGCCCTTGTCGTGCCACACCACCTCCTTCGGTTTGGCTTCGCCGAGTTCGCCGAGGTCCGGCCCCATCACCGCGTTCTGCGTACCGAGCAGATACTTGAGGAAATACTCGTGGCCCTTGCCCGAGGAACCCAGCAGATTGGAGCGCCAGACGAACATATTGCGCGGGAAGTTCTTCGGGTTGTCCGGGTCCTCGCAGGCAAACTTGAGCGCGCCGCTCTTGATCTGCTCGACCGCATACTTGACCGGGTCGATGCCGGCAGCGTCGGCGGCCCTGGCGACGTCCAGCGGGTTGGTTTCCAGCTGCGGCGCGGACGGCAGCCAGCCCATGCGTTCGGCGCGCACGTTGAAATCGATCAGGCGGTAGTCGGCATTCGACTTGTCCGCCGTCGGCGAGAGAATCTCCCCAGCCGCCAGCTTCTCGTGGCGCCACTGGCTGGTGTGGGCGTAGAAGAAGGAGGTGGAGTTCATCTGCCGCGACGGGCGGTGCCAGTCGAGGCCGAAGGCCAGCGGCGCCCAGCCGGTCTGCGGGCGCAGCTTTTCCTGGCCGACGTAGTGCGCCCAGCCGCCGCCCGACTGGCCGATGCAGCCGCACATCATCAGCAGGTTCATGATGCCGCGGTAGATCATGTCGTTGTGGTACCAGTGGTTGAGCGCCGCGCCGAGGATGACCATGGACTTGCCGCGGGTCTTGTCGGCGTTGTCAGCGAATTCGCGCGCCACCGTGATGATGTCGGCGCGCGGCACGCCGCAATGCTTCTCCGCCCAGGCCGGGGTGTAGGGCACTTCATCGTTGTAGCTGGTGGGAATGTTCGGCCCGCCCAGCCCGCGGTCGACGCCGTAGTTGGCGAGCGTCAGGTCGTAGACGGTGGCAATGCGCACGTCCTGGCCGCCGACGCTGATCACCTTGACCGGCAGCTTGCGTACCAGCAGTTCGTTGTGGTCGTCGCCGCCGAAGTAGGGCAGCGCCACCTCGACGACTTCGTCGTGGCTGCCCAATAGCGTCAGCTGCGGCTTCACGTCCTTGTTCGAATAGCCGTCGCGCATCTCCAGGTTCCACGCGCCGGACTGCCCCCAGCGGAAGCCGATCGAGCCGTTGGGCGCCACCAGGTAGCCGGTGTTCTCGTCGACCAGCACGGTCTTCCACTCGGGGTTGTTGTCCTGGCCGAGATTGCCGGAAAGGTCGGAGGCGCGCAGGTAACGGTCGGCGATGAGCTTGCCTTCGTGTTCCTTCAATATCACCAGCATCGGCATGTCGTTGTACTGGCGGCAATACTGGTCGAAGTATTCGCTGCGGTTCCTGGCGTGGAATTCGGACAGGATGACGTGGCCCATCGCCAGCGCCAGCGCGGCGTCGGTGCCCTGGCGGGGCGCCAGCCAGATGTCGCCGAATTTGACCATCTCGCCGAAGTCGCTCGATACCGCCACGGTCTTGGTGCCCTTGTAGCGCACCTCGGTGTAGAAGTGGGCGTCCGGCGTGCGCGTCTGCGGCACGTTGGAGCCCCACACCATCAGATAGGTCGAGTTGTACCAGTCGGCCGATTCCGGCACGTCGGTCTGTTCGCCCCACACCTGCGGGGAAGACGGCGGCAGGTCGCAATACCAGTCGTAGAAGGAGCCGCAGACGCCGCCGATCAGCGACATGTAGCGGCTGCCTGCCGCGTAGCTCACCATCGACATGGCGGGAATCGGCGAGAAGCCGTAGATACGGTCGGGGCCGTAGTCCTTGATGGTGACGACGTTGGCGGCGGCGATCATTTCCGTCGCCTCGTCCCAGTTGGCGCGCACGAAGCCGCCCTGGCCACGCACCGACTTGTAGCGTTTTGCCTTCTCCGGATCCTCGGTGATCGACTTCCACGCCGCAACCGGCTCCAGCGTCTTGCGCGCCTCGCGCCACATTTCCATCAGGCGGCCGCGGATCAGCGGGTATTTCACCCGCTGCGCCGAGTACACATACCAGGAGTAGCTGGCGCCGCGCGGACAGCCGCGCGGCTCGTGATTGGGCAGGTCGGGGCGGGTGCGGGGATAGTCGGTCTGCTGGATTTCCCAGGTGATCAGGCCGTTCTTGACGAAGATTTTCCAGCTGCACGAGCCGGTGCAGTTCACCCCATGGGTGGAGCGCACCACCTTGTCGCTCTGCCAGCGGCTGCGGTAGGCGTTCTCCCAGCTGCGGTCCTCGTTGCTGACGGCGCCGTGGCCGTTGGAAAACTCGGAGACGGTCTTTTTGAAGAAGGTCAGGCGGTCGAGGAAGTGGCTCATTGCTTGCTCCTTGCAGTTGCCAGCGGTAATCGTGGAGCCGGCTGCGGCTTTCTCCGCCGACCGCTCGCGGCTGGCTGCCGGCGAAATTTCGGTCTATGCGTTGTTGCGCAGGCAGTCCCGGAACTTGAAGACTTCGCTATCTTTTTACACCGGGGAGAAGCCGGTTGCCAGTGGCCAATCCAGAGAAAACCCGCCCCCTACCACTTTGGTGGTAGGGGTGGTATTTGAAAACACGTTGTTTCTTATTGCGTTTTCGACTGCCGATTGCACGGAGGACAGTAAGCAGCGAAAAGGTGGTATGCCCTGTTGCCCGAGGGTCGCCACACCGTTTCGCTCATCAATGGCGAGAATGGCGAGGTAAACCTATGCATCCCTGATTCAATGCATACAGCCCTCTGCCACTCCAGCCTTGCCTGGCCTCGCTCAGCTCCGGACCAGGCCGCGCTTGCTGCGCACGATCTGGTAGGCGCGGCCGAGGTAGCCGATGGGCGCGCTCCAGATGTGGACCAGGCGAGTGAACGGGAAGAACAGGAACACCGAGATACCCACGAACAGGTGGAGCTTGTAGACCAGATCCACGCTACGAAGAAGCTCGGGATTGGGGCGGAGATAGGCGATGCTCTGCACCCACTCGGCGAGCAGGATCATGGTGCCTGCGTTGCCGGCATTCGCATGCTGGATGGATACCGGGATGGTCGACAGGCCGAGGAATGCGGTGAGCGCGAGCCAGCCGAGGATGTTGATGTCCATCCAGCGCGAGGCGGCGCGAACGCGCGATGTGAACATGCGCCGCATCCACAGCAGGGCTGCCCCCAGCAGGCACATGCCGCCAAAGACGGTGCCGGCGCTGATGGCGATCCACTGGTGGGTCATGTCGGACACGCCCAGGGCGATGAAGACGCTGTGGGGGATGAGCAGGCCGACCGCGTGGCCAAAAAACAGCCCGATGATGCCGATATGGAAGAGGTTGCTCGCCAGCCGCAGGCCTTTCTTCGACAGCAGCTGCGAAGAATCGCTTTTCCAGGTGTATTGCTCGTGGTCGAAGCGAATCCAGCTGCCGAGCAGGAACACAGCGATGGCGACATAGGGGTAGACGCCGAAGATCAGGGTATTGAGATCCATCATTTTCTCCTTCTAATTCCAGTATTCAGTGGGCGGCAGCAACGGGTTGCACCGCAGGCGGCGTCGCGTCGCCCCAGGTGACCGGAGTTTCGCAATCGTCGTCGTTGCACACGGTGTCCGTGATCGGCTGGGCTGCGGGAACGAATGTGCTGGGCACCAGACGCGCATGCGCCTCGACCAGACGCACCAGCGGCGCCCAGGGGCTCTTCGCCGCATCGAGGTTGGCGCCGAGCTGGGCAATGGCCTTGGCGAACGGGTCGAGAAAAACCTTCGCCTCGACCGGCTCCAGCATGGAGGCGAACTCCAGCACCAGCGGCAGGTAGTCGGGCAATTCGTTGGTACCCAGTTCCAGCCCGTAGCTCTTGTAATACTCGCCAAGGTCGATCAGCGCGGGGCCACGGTTCTTGTCGTCGCCGAACAGGTGGTGGGTGAGATGCAGCGCATGCTCCGGCGTCATGTCGAAGGTCTTGACGTAACTCGCCTGCGCCTCGGTCAGGTCGCCGTCGGCCAGCCAGCCGGCAAAGGCGGCGATCGCCTGGCGTTCATCCGGCGCGATGGCGGCATCCTCGCCGATGATCGTCATGAGCTCGGGCACGGCCTGCAGCATGGCCTGATCCGGGTACTCGAACAGCGCGGAGAGCAGCTTGAAAAGCGTCGTGGTGTTGTCTGACATGA
>NZ_JANJXQ010000212.1 GCF_024708915.1 Thiobacillus sp. | reverse complement strand
ACGTCGGCGGTGGAGACGACAAGCTGGTTGGCCTGGCGGGCGTTCTCGGCGTTCTGCCGGACAGTGCTGGTCAGCTCTTCCATCGAACTGGCGGTCTCTTCCAGCGACGAGGCCTGCTCTTCGGTGCGCGAGGAGAGGTCGAGGTTGCCGCTGGAAATCTGGCTCGATGCCGTGGCCACGCTGTCGGTGCCGGTACGAACCTGACCGACTATCCGGACCAGGCTCTCGTTCATGTCCTTCAGCGCCTGCATCAGCTGGCCGGTCTCATTCGTCGAGCGGACTTCGATGCGCTGCGTCAGGTCGCCGGAAGCAACGGCGCGCGCAAGCTTCACGGCCGTATTCAGCGGATGCGTGATGGCACGGATGGTCATGAGGCCGATCCAGACCAGCAAACCCAGACCCATGGCGACTGCGGCGACGGCAAAATTGCGGATCGCCACACTGCGCTCGCGTGCCTGTTCGAATTCCTGCCTGGCGACCGAACCCTGCAGCTCGATCAGTTTGAACAGGGTCTCGCGCGCAGCGGTGAATTTTGGCCCGCCATCGCTGGTGGCATGTTCCTGGGCCGCGACGATGTCGTCATCTTGCATTGCCAGTTTCAGCGTGGCGTCGCGCGATGCCTGGTAAGCCTTCCATCTGGAATTGAAATCGTCCGCCAGCTGCCGTTCGTCCGGGGTCAGGCGGGTGCCGGTGTATTTTGTCCAGAGCGTATTGATTTCGCCCTCCAGCATGAGCGATTCCGCATTGGCTGCTTCGGCCACCTCCGGCATGCCCGCATTAACCGTGATCACCATATTGGTGCGGATACGGTTGGCCATATCGATGACGAGGCCCAGGTCCACCAGCGGAACAGTACGATCCTCGTAAACGGTTTCGAGCCCTTTTCCGTTTTCAGTGATTCCGTACAGGCCGATGGCTGCGCCACCCAGCAGAAGAACCGACACAAAAGACACGATGAAGACCAGGCGCGCCTTGATGCTCAGGTTTTCAAACATTTAAAACTCCCGACTTTTTGCATAGTAGTTACTTGATTCCGACGGCCCGTCAGGCTGCGATTTTTTCCATCAATCCCATTTCGCTGCTCGACATGAGCTTCTCGATATCGACCAGAATCAGCATGCGCTCGTCGAGCGTACCGAGGCCGATGAGGCAGTCGCTGTCGAAAGTCCCCATCTCCGGCGCAGGCCTCACCTGATTCGGGGACAGCGTGGTGACGTCGGAGACGCTGTCCACCACCATGCCCATGACCCGGCCGCCGATATTGAGGATGATCACCACAGTGAACTGATCGTAGGTGGGAGTGCCCAGGCTGAATTTGATGCGCATGTCGACGACCGGCACGATAATGCCGCGCAGATTCACCACGCCCTTAATGAAATCGGGAGCGTTGGCGATGCGGGTGACCGGTTCGTACCCCCGGATCTCCTGCACCCGCAGGATGTCGATGCCGTATTCTTCCTGCCCCAGGGTGAAGGCCAGGAACTCTTTCCCGGCAATCTCTCCGATGCCGGCCTGTGCTTGTGTCTGTGTGGTGTAGGACATGGTGTCAATCCTTTTTTACCCGAATGGGCAATCCGGCCTCAGTAAAAAATGGGGTCAGCGCTGAGCTGGCGGCTTGAGCGCAACAGCGCGGAAACGTCGAGAATCAGGGAAACGCCGCCGTCCCCCAGAATGGTGGCGCCGGAAATGCCGGCCACCTTGCGGAAATTCGACTCGAGGTTTTTGACCACCACCTGCTGCTGCCCGACCAGGCTGTCGACCAGCAAGGCGGCCTTCTTGCCGTCGGCCTCGAGAATGACGACGATCCCCTGCGCCGGATCGGTGAAACACGGCTCGATGGCGAAGATCTGGTACAGCGGAATCAGCGGCAGATATTCCCCGCGTATCTTGATCACCCGGCCCTGGCCGGCAATTTCCTTGACGTCGGCCGATGCCGGCTGCAGCGATTCGATGACGTAGCCGAGCGGCAGGATGTACACCTCTTCTCCCACCTTGACCGACATGCCGTCGAGAATGGCCAGCGTCAGCGGCAGCGAGATGGCCATCGTGGTGCCGCTGCCGGGAACCGAACGAATATCGACGGTGCCGCCCATTGCCGTGATGTTGCGCTTGACCACGTCCATGCCCACGCCGCGGCCGGATACGTCGGTCACCACTTCCGCAGTGGAAAATCCGGGGGCCAAAACAAGATTCCAGACATCGGCATCGGGCATCGTGTCCGATACATCCATGCCCTGCTGCTTCGCCTTGGCAAGAATCCGCTCGCGATTCAGACCGCCGCCGTCGTCGCTCACCTCGATCACGATGTTGCCGCCTTGATGCGCGGCCGACAGGGTCAGCTTGCCGGTTTCGCTCTTGCCGCTCTCGCGGCGCTTCTCGGGCATTTCGATGCCATGGTCGACGCTGTTGCGCACCAGGTGGGTCAGCGGATCGACAATGCGTTCGATCAGCCCCTTGTCGAGCTCGGTGGCGGCGCCGTGGGTGACGAAATCGACCTTCTTGCCGAGTTTGCCGGCCAGATCGCGCACCATGCGCGGGAAACGCGAGAACACATAATCCATCGGCATCATGCGGATCGACATCACCGCTTCCTGCAGGTCGCGCGTGTTGCGCGCCAGCTGGCTGGCGCTGTTGAGCAGGCGTTCGTGGGCGATGGGATCGAGCGCGCCGATGCGCTGCTCGATCATGGCCTGGGTGATGACCAGTTCGCCGACCAGGTTGATCAGCTGATCGACTTTCTCGATGCCGACCCGGATCGACGACGACTCCTGATTGGCGCCTTCCTTGTCGCTGGCGCGTCGGCCCAAGTTCTTGGTTTCGGCCGCGGCTTGCTCCGGTTTGACGACAGGAGGGGCCGGCGGGCTGGCCGCATCCGCCTGTTGCGGCTCGAAAATCCCATAGCCCGGGTCTTCGGCCGGCTGCTTCGTTTCGCTGTCGCCCTGCAGCGCTGCTTGCGGGGCCGCCGGGGCGGCGCCCAGCGTAATCGTGAGATCGTCCGGATCGAGCACGAACGAACAGATCGCGACGATGTTGTCCTGGCTCTCGCTGGTGGTCAGCGTGAAAACCGTGCGCTGGTCGGCCAGGCACGCCTGGCCGATCGTGCCCAGCAAGCCCAGTTCCGCCGCCAGCGCATCGACATCCCGCTGCGGCACTGCGGGCAGTTCGATGCGGAAAATGTAGTTGCCGTCCGCATCCGCAACCGGTGCGGCTGCGACGGGCTCGGGGGCAGCCGCCGAAACGGCCTCGACGGCCGGCGTTTCCGCAACGATGCCCTGCGACAGCGCCTTCAGCCGGTGGCAGACGCTGCCGACCGCATCTTGGTCGACGCTCGATCCATGATGATGGCCATCCATCTGCATGGTCAGAACGTCCTTGGCCGCCAGGAAGGCATCCACATGCTCGGGCGTCAGCGCCATTTCCCCTTTGCGGATCCTGTCGAGCAGCGACTCCAGCATGTGGGTGACTTCGGTGATGTCGGTAAAGGCGAACGTGGCGGCGCCGCCCTTGATGGAATGCGCGGCTCGGAAGATCGCGTTGAGGTCCTCGCTGTCGGGCGCGGACACGTCGAGAGCCAGCAACAGTTTCTCCATCTCGGCGAGCAGCTCGTCCGCCTCGTCGAAAAACACCTGGTAGAACTGGCTCATATCAATAGTCATTTTCAAGCTCCGTCGTTTATTTGCTGCAGGCTCGTTCGCTGCATCCTCAGCCGATCAGTTTTTTCACCACCTCGGTCAGCCGTGCTGGATCGAACGGCTTCACCAGCCAGCCATTGGCACCGGCAGCCCGGCCCTTTGCCTTCATGTCGTCGCCGGTCTCGGTGGTCAGCATCAATATCGGCACATTCTGGTAATTTTTCATTCCGCGCAGTGCCTTGATCAGGCTCAGACCATCCATGCCCGGCATGTTCTGGTCGGTGAGCACCAGGTCGACCGTCTGCTTCCTCGCCTTGTCCAGGCCGTCCTGCCCATCCACCGCTTCGACCACGCCATAGCCCGCGGCCTTCAGGCTGAAGGACAGCATCTGGCGCAGCGACCCCGAGTCGTCCACTGCAAGTATTGTTTTACTCATTGTTGCTCCCGCTTTTTGCATGGGCGGGCATGCGCCCGCGTATTCCGTCATTTCAAAACAGTTCGATGTCGCCACTTTCCATGTGGCGCTGGTTCACCGTGCTGCGCACGCCTGAGCTACGCACGCCGACCCGGTTGCCGATGTCGCCCAGCAGGGCCAGCAGCGCTTCATTCCCGCTTTCCGGCAAGGCCGCAGCGTTCGTATCGAGCGCGCCGAACACGTCGCGCAGGCCGGCCAGATGCTGCACCATGCGGCCGATCAGCTGGCTGGTCATGTCCTGGAATTGCAGCCCTGTCACGGCGGCGCCGACATGCTGGCCGATCTCGCCGCGCAGCGCCTCGATGCGCGCCGCATACTCGGACGCCGGCATGCTGCCGGCCAGCAGGCCGTTCAAGGCTTCCTGCTGCCGGTCGACCGCGTGATGAATCGCCATGAAATTCGTGCACAGCTTCTTGATGGCCTCGTCCAGCAATACATCCATCTGCACCAGATCCCGCTCGACCTCCGCCAGGTGCTGATCGCCATGGACGGACACGCCGGACAACAGACGCATGACCTGGGTATTCATCGGCAATTCGCCGGACGGAGGTTCCTGGGGAAGCATGTTGGACCTCACAGGAAGTTGAACAGCGACAGTCCGGAGGTTTTCACGAACGATTTCTGTGCCGCTTCGAGCGTCAACTGTTGCTGCGACAACTGGGTCAGCGCCTGGGCGTAATCGAGATCCTGCAACTCGGACAGCGTCTGGCTGTACTGCAGCTTGCGGTCCTCGCCCACGCTGTCGAGCGCATCGATTTCCTGCAGCCGCGAGCCGAGCGACGCGCGCACCGTCAGCACGTTGTTCAGCGCCAGGTCCAGATCGCCGTTGGCGGTCGCCAGCGTGGCTTCGAGCCCGGCGGTGCCCGGCGTTTCCAGTTGCACGATGAGCGTGTTCAGGGTGGCGAACACATCCTGTCCGCCGCCCTGGAAAACGGCCTGCCCCGGGTTGCTCACCGCCATCTGGCGCGTGCTGTCGACCTGTATCAGCCGCTGTCCCTGGTCGCCGTCGTATTGCACCGCGCCACTAACCGGGTCTCTGGAAAATGCGGGCGTCGTGGTCTGAAAACCGGAAAACAGATAATTGCCCAGTGCGTCGCGGCTGTTGGCCAGTCCCAGCAGTTCATCGAGGCGGCCGCGCAACTCGGTCGCCATGAAACCGCGTTCGGTGTCGCTCAGCGTGGGATTGCCTGCGGCGATGACGCTGGTTTTGACGTCCTGCAGCAATTCCGTCACGCCCGACAGCGTGCCCTCCACTGCGCCGAGCGCGCTTTTCGCGTTCTGCCGGTTGACGCCGTGCTGCGTATTGATCGATTGCGACTGGGTCACCTCGAGCGCACGCGCGGCAGCGACGGGATCGTCTGCCGGCGTCAGCACGCGGCGTGCGGCGGAGATTTGCTGTTGCGTCCTGGCAAGGCCGGACTGCATCTCGCTGAGGCGGGCGGCGCCCGTCTCGTACAGGGTTTGGGTACTGATGCGCATGATGTTCGTATCCCCTTATCGGCCAATGGTGAGCAGCGCGTCGAACATCTCGCTGGCGATCTGCATGACCTTGGCGGCAGCCTGGTAGGCCTGCTGGTAGCGCAGCAGACTGGTCGCCTCTTCGTCCAGATTGACGCCGGATTCGGTCTGCTGGGAGCGCTGCGCTTCGGAGAGCAGCTTGCCGGCCGCGCTGCTGGTGACTTCGAGCTCGCGGGTCTTGTTGCCGATCTGGCTGACCAGCTGCGAATAGGCCCCCTGGAAGCTAGTGGTGCCGCCGCCGAGGGTGTTGGCGGTTTGCAGCGCGCCGAGCAGCAAGGCATTGCGGTTGTCGCCGACGCCGAACGGGTTGGCCGCCACGGTGAAGCTGTCGCCGTCGGCCGGCGCGGCGATTGTGGGACTGCTGAGGACAAAACTGATGCCGCCGAAGCTGATCGTCGCGCCTTCGACATAGGGCACGACGTCGCCCGCGGCATAGGCAGTCGTGGTGGGCGGGGTGCCCGAATCGGTCACCGTCACCGGGGTCGACAGGACGAATCCATCGCCGTTCACTGCGTCGACCTTGTAGGTGAACGTCACCGGTGCGGCAAGCGGCGTCGTATAGCTGCTGTCGACGGTGGCGCCGCCGATGACGACGTCCCCGGCATTGGCGCTCGCCGCCGACGTGCCGACGGGCGTGACGGGCAAGGCGCCCGCGGCGGCGATCTGCGCCGGATCGGTGATCGCCACGGCCAGGCCGGATGCGCCGTTGACGGTCGGGCGGATCAGGAAGCTGTCGCCCGGATCGGCGGTGCCGGACGCCAGGCTGAATTCGATGCCGTCGACGGTTTGCGGAAGCGCGCCGGGGGGAAATTGCTTGTTGTCGGACAGCCGGGTCAGGGTGTAGTCGGTGCCGTCGTACTGCAGCCGGTAATCGCTGGTGGTCAGCGCGTTGACATTGCCGATGCTGGCGGAAATGGCGGCGTCGCCGGTATTGGCGCTGTTCGCGCCGACCACGGGCGGTGGCAGCGTGAAGAAGTCGCCTCCCGGATTGCCATTGAGGTCGCGCCCGAGGCGGTGCTGCGCATTGAAGGTGTCGGCCATGCCGATGGCCACGCGACCCAGGGCGTTCTGGGCGGAGTCGAGCGTCTGGCTGCGAAATTCGACCAGGCCGCCCAGCTTGCCGCCGACCAGGCTGGATTCGCCCACCACCACCGTCTTGCCGGCCGTCCGGTAAGCCACCTCGATGCGTTCCGGGTTGGTGGGCGAAGCCGCGGTCGACAGCGCGTAGGTGTTCACCCCCACCACCAGCGGCTGGCCGTTGCCGATGAAAATGTTGTAATGGCCGTTGTCCTGCTTGACGACCGTCGCCTTGATTTCTTTGTTCAGATCCAGAATCAGCTGATCGCGCTGATCGAGCAGATCGTTGGCGGGCTGACCGCTGCCGTTCTGGACACGGCCGATGGTGTCGTTCAGCTGCGCAATCTGCTGCGCATAGCTGTTGATGCCGTTGACGCTCGACGTGATCTGGCTGTTGATGCCCTGCTCGATCTCGTCGAGCCGCCCGGCCAGACTCTGGAAACGCGCAACCAGCGTCTCGGCCGACGACAAGGCCGCCTGACGCGACGGGATCGCCGCCGGATTCGAGGACAGCTCCTGAATGCCGCTGAAAAACCCCTGCAAGGCGGGCGACAACCCGGAAGCCGGGTCGGCCAGCAGGTTGTCGATCTGCTTGATCTGCGCGTAATAGCTGTCGAGTCCGCTTTTCGAGGTTTGCGCGGAGCGCACCTGGCTGCCCAGGAACTCGCTGTAGACACGCTTGACCGTATCGATCTCGGTGCCCTGTCCCATGAAGCCGAAACCGAAGTTCTGCGGCTGGGCCGTACCCTGGACCACGACCTGACGGCTGTAACCCGGCGTCGCCGCATTAGCGATGTTGTGGCCGGTCGTGCTGATCCCCACCTGCGCGGCAGCGAGAGCACTCCGGCCGATGTTGAGTATGTTGGTTGCCATCTATCGGGTCGTCAGGGTTGTGGTGGAAAACGGGTTATCGCTGCGCTTGACGGGTGAATCGGCGGAATCGCCGGATTCTTGAGCCGCCGGGTCAAACCTGGCCGACTTGCCCGATCACGCTCGTCAGTTTCTGGGCGTAGTTCGGGTCGGTGGCATAGCCCGCCTGCTGCAAGCCCCGGGCAAACCCGGCCGCATCCTGCCCCTGCGCGATCGCGTCCTGGTAGCGCGGATTGGTGCGCAGCAGCTTGGCGTAGTCGCGGAAGGCATCAGCGTAGGAGTCGTAGGCGCGGAAACTGTCCACCTGCTTCTGTGGCTTGCCGTTGACGTACTCGGTGGTGACGATGTCGACCGTGCGGCCGCGCCACGCGCCACCCGCCTTGATGCCGAACAGGTTGTGGCTGTTCTGGCCGTCGGCGCCGCGGATTTCGGCCTTGCCCCAGCCGGTTTCCAGCGCCGCCTGCCCCAGCATGAACCGGGCGGGGATGCCGCTGCCGGCGCTCGCTGCCTGGGCGTGCGGCAGCAGCCGCTGCACGAAAGCCTCGACGTGCGCCGGCGCGTCGCCGCTGCGCGCGGCAGCCGGCAACACCTGCGCCGCCGGCTGGCTTGGCGTTGCGCCCGCGCCGTCCGGCGCCGGCAGCGTGGCGGAAAGCTGGCGCACCATCACGTCGGCGAGGCCGATACCGCGGCTGGCCATGCGCTGCGTCAGCTGCTGGTCGAGCATCGAGGTGTACATGCGGGTCTGGTCGCTGTCGAACATGCCGTCCTGCGGCGTCGCCTCGCGCATGCTTTTCATCAGCATGTTCATGAATACCGCCTCGAACTGCTGCGCGGCGGCGCGCAAAGCCTCGGGCGAGGCCTGCTTGGCGTCGAGCTTGAGCTGGTTGACGCCCTGGACATCGAGCGCAAATTTGGAGGAAAGGTCGGCGCCGCCAATCACTTAAATCACCTCCAGTTCGGCACGCAGTGCGCCGGACGCCTTCAGGGCCTGCAGAATGGCCAGCAAATCCTGCGGCGTGGCGCCGATGGAATTGAGCGCCTTCACCACGTCGGCCAGCGAGGCGCTGCCTTTCAGCAGCATGACCTCGCCCGGCTGCTGGCGGATTTCGATTTCGGACTGTGCGGTCACCACCGTCTCGCCGCGCGAGAACGGCGCCGGCTGGCTGATTACCGGCTGCGTATTGATGATCACCGAGAGATTGCCGTGCGATACCGCGCTGGGATCGAGCATGACTGCGCGGTTCATCACCACCGAACCGGTGCGCGCATTGATGATGACCTTGGCCATGGCCTGCGCCGGGCTGACGTCGAGGCTTTCGATGGCGCCCAGAAACGCGACCCGCTCGTTCTCGCCGGGCGGCGTCTGCACCTGGATCACCCGGCCGTTCAGCGCGCGCGCGATGTTGTTGCCGAAATGCGCGTTGACCGCGTCGACCACGCGGCTGGCGGTGGTGAAGTCGTTTTGCCGCAGCTCCAGGTTGATGCTGCCGGATTCGCCCAGCGCGCTGGCGACGCTGCGCTCGACCGTCGCGCCGGCGGGAATCCGCCCGACGCTCAGATGGTTGATCTGCACCTTGCTGCCGCTGGCCGAGGCGCCGGCGCCGCCGACCACCAGGTTGCCCTGCGCCATCGCGTAGACCTGACCATCGGCGCCCTTCAGCGGCGTCATCACCAGGGTGCCGCCGCGCAGGCTCTTGGCGTTGCCGATCGACGACACCGTGATATCGATGCCCTGCCCGGCCTGGGCAAACGGCGGCAGTTCGGCTGTCACCATCACCGCCGCCACGTTCTTCAGCTGCATGTTGATGCCGGGCGGCAGGTTGACCCCCATCTGCGTCAGCATGTTGGCGATGCTCTGGGTGGTGAACGGCGTCTGCGTGGTCTGGTCGCCGCTGCCGTCGAGCCCCACCACCAGGCCGTATCCCGCCAGCTGGTTGGTGCGCACGCCCTGCAGGCTTGCGATGTCCTTGATGCGTTCGGCATGCGCCGCGCCGCCCGTCAGCAGCGCGGCCAGAAGAAGCAAGCTTGAAATCCGCATGGTGCCCACCGTTTATAAAGGAATGAAACTGAGGAAGAAGCGCGCCAGCCAGCTCATCATTTCGGCCTTGTCGAAATTGGCACTGGTGCGGTACTCGATGCGCGCGTCCGCCACCTTGGCCGACGACACGACGTTGCCCGTCTGGATGGTGTCGGGATTGACCACGCCCGACAGGCGGATGTATTCGGTGCTCTTGTCGAGCGCAACCTGTTTTTCGCCGGCGACGACCAGATTGCCGTTGGGCAGCACTTCGACCACGGTGACGCTGACGTTGCCGGTGAAATTGTTGCTGGAATTGACCGCGGACTTGGCGTCGTACTGGTTCGACGCCTCGGCGTTCACCCCCAGGCCCTGGAACATTTTCAGCGGCAGTCCGGCAACCGCGCTGATCGACGAATCGACCTCGCTGGTCTTCGATCCATTGGAGGATGCCTGTTTGCCCGCCTGGGTCTTTTCGTTGATGGCGATGGTCAGCACGTCGCCGACGTTGCGCGCGCGCCGGTCTTCGAACAGCGGACGGTAAGCGGCCACCTGGTAGATCGCGCCATTGCCGGCGGTGTGGGATGCCTGCGTCTGCGGTCGCGCGGTGGTCGGCTGCTGCACGATGGTCGACGGCGTGGTGCCGCAACCGGCCAGCCCCAGCAGCGCGCCCAGCAGGACGAGTGCACGCGACGTGCTCATGACCAGTCTCACAGCTGGGTGAGGCGCTGCAGCATCTGGTCGGATGTCTGGATCGCCTTGCTGTTGATCTCGTACGCACGCTGGGTCTGGATCATGTTGACCATTTCTTCCACCACGTTGACGTTCGAGGTCTCGACGTAGCCTTGATTCAGCAGGCCGGCGCCGTTGCTGCCGGGCGCGTTGGAACTCGGCGTGCCGGAGGCGGCGGTCTCGGCGTAGAGATTTTCGCCCATGCTCTGCAGGCCGGCCGGGTTGACGAACATCGCCAGCTGCAGGGTGCCGACGGTCACCGGCGCGGCCGCCCCCGCCTGCGTCACCGACACCGTGCCGTCGCGCGCGATGGTGAGGGTTTGCGTGTCGGGCGGCAGGGTGATGGCAGGCTGCACCGCATAACCGCTGGCGGTCACCAGCTGGCCGTTGGCGTCGGCCTGGAACGAGCCGTCGCGGGTGTAGGAGGTGGTGCCGTCCGGCATCAGCACCTGGAAGAAGCCGTTGCCCTGGATCGCCACGTCCTTGGCGTTACCGGTCTGCTGCAGGTTGCCCTGGGTGAAGATGCGCTCGGTGGCGACCGGCTTCACCCCGGTACCGATTTGCAGGCCGGACGGCAGCTGCGTCTGCTCGGACGACTGCGCGCCGGGCTGGCGGATGGTCTGGTACAGCAGATCCTCGAACACTGCGCGCGCGCGCTTGAAGCCGCTGGTGCTGACGTTGGCGAGGTTGTTGGAAATCACGTCCATCTGCGTCTGCTGCGCATCCAGACCGGTCTTGGCAATCCACAGTGAGCGAATCATGTCGGCTCCTTTAAAAAATCATTTCATCCGCGAAGGACGCGAAGAAACGCGAAGGAAAGATCAAAGGGTTTATCTTCGCGGCCCTTCGCGTCCTTCGCGGATAAAAAATCAACTCATGCTCAGCAGCTGCGCTGCCTTGCCGTCGTTGCTCTCGGCGTGCTGCAGCAGCTTCATGTGCATGTCGAACTGGCGCGCCAGCGAAATCATGTTGACCATTTCGTCGACGACGTTGACGTTGGAGGACTCCAGCGCGCCGCTGATCAGCGTCACCCTGGGGTCGGCGTTGGCGGCATCGCCGGTCCTCAGCCGGAACAGGCCGTCGTCGCCGCGCACCAGCTCGGCTTCCGGCGGGTTCGTCAGCTTCATGCGCCCGACCGAGGTCAGGCCGGTGGCGGTGGAGCCGTCGGGCACCAGCGAAATCGTGCCGTCCTTGGCCACCGCGATGTTGCGGCCGGGCGGGATCGCCAGCGGGCCGCCGTCGCCCATCACGGTGAGTCCGCTGCCGGTCTGCAGCACGCCGTTCTCGTCAAGCTTGAGGCTGCCGTTGCGGGTGTAGGCCTCGGTTCCGTCCGCCGCCTGCACCGCGATCCAGCCGTCACCCTGCACCGCCACGTCGAGATCGCGCCCGGTATGCTGGATCGCGCCGCCGCGGAAATCGCTGCCAGTGGTGGAATCGACCACGAAGGCGCGGGTGGGCAGGATCGCGCCCTGCACCGGCACCGCGCGGAACTGGTCGATCTGCGCACGAAAGCCGGTGGTGGTCGCGTTCGCCAGATTGTGCGAGGTGGTCGCCTGCTGCTCCAGCGCGTGTTTCGCGCCGCTCATGGCGGTGTAGATGAGACGGTCCATGCTGCCTCCTCAGTGCATCGTCAAGCCAGGCTTAACGCAGGTTGACCAGGGTCTGCATCACCGCGTCCTGGGCCTTGATGGTCTGCGCGTTGGCCTGGTATACCCGCTGCGCGGTGATCATGTTGACCAGCTCGGCGGTCAGGTCGACGTTGGAATCCTCCACCGCCATCGACTGCAGCACGCCCAGGCTGCCCGAGTCGGGCGCACCCACCAGCGGGTTGCCCGAAGTCGAGGTTTCGCCCCACATGTTGTTGCCCAGCTGCTGCAGACCGTTGGGGTTGGCGAAGTTGGCCAGCACCACCTGGCCCAGCACGGCCGACTGGCCGTTGGTGTAGCGTCCCAGGACGATGCCGTCGGCGCCGACGTTGAAGCTGGCCAGCCGCCCCGAAGTGTAGCCATCCTGGTTCAGCGTGTTGATGCTGAACGCGGAACCGAACTGGGTGCTGTCGGTGAAATCGATCGTGAAATTGAGCGCGGCCGCCCCCGTCGTCACTGCCAGCCCGGATATGGTCAGCGGCGAGCCGCCGGTGAGGGCGCCGGTGCTGTTGAAACCGAGGGTGCCGATCTGGCCATCCGCACCGCTGCCGCCTATCAGCACGCCGTCATTGGCGGCGAAAACATCCCAGGTTCCCGCTGCCGATTTGACGTAGAAAGTTTGCAGCGTGTGCTCGTTGCCCAGGCTGTCGTAGACCGACAGGGCGGTCGAGTCGTGATAGGTGGTCGGGTCGGCCATGTTGAAGCCGGCCGCCGGCAGCGGCGTCTTGTTGGAATTGAAATTGTGTACTGCGTTCACCTCGCTCGTGACCTGCGGCACCAGGTCGGCGGTATTGATGCTCAAGGGAGTCGGTGAGCCGGTCGCCAGCACGCCGTTGGCGTCCGCCATGTACCCGGTCAGCTTGGCGCCGGTCGGATTGATGATGAAGCCCATGCGGTCGAGCTGGAACTGGCCGTTGCGCTGGTAAGTGATTTCGCCGTTGTTGTCCATGCGGAAAAAGCCGCCGCCGTTAATGGCGATATCGAGCGGGTTGTTGGTGGACGAGATGTTGCCCTGGGTGAACTGCTGGGCCACCTGCGCCACTTTGGTGCCAATACCGATGCCGGCGCCGCCGGCGCCGGTCAGGGAGTTGGCATAGACGTCCGCAAACTGCGCCTGCGACTGCTTGAAACCCACGGTGCTGGCGTTGGCGACGTTGTTGCCGATGACATCCAGATTCTTGGCGGCGGCATTGAGCCCGCTCAGGCCTTGCTGAAAACTCATGTTCTGCTCCTTGTAATGGTTGCTGGCGGTCCTGCTGCTCAGAAAATCTGCCGGATCTCGGCGTACCCCACGCTGCTGTTCCCTGCCAGGTTCAGCTGCACGCCCTGGCCGTTCTGCGAAACGCTGTTCACCATGCCGAGGTTGAGGGCGACACTGTTGACCGGCTGGCCGCCCTGGACGGCATCGATCTTGAAGCTGTACTGGCCGGCAGGCGCCGCGGTTCCGCTGTCGGTCAGGCCGTCCCAGGCCAGCACGCTGACGCCCGCCTCCCTGGAGCCCAGCTCCAGCTTGCGCACCAGCCCGCCCGCGGCGTCGTGGATGCTGACGGTGACCTTGTCGGCCGGGCGCGCCAGCTCGAACCCCATGACATCCTCGAACTGGGCGGGGCTGACCGTATCTCCCGGAACCAGCACGCCGCGCCCGATCAGGCTGGCCGCCTGCGCCATCTGGTTGGCGCCCATGCTGGCGGCCATGGCCTGCAGGCTGCTGTTCATGTTCTCGATGCCCTCCACCGTGCTGAGTTGCGCCATCTGGCTGGTCACCTGGGCGTTGTCGAGCGGATTCAGCGGGTCCTGGTTCTTCATCTGCGCAACCAGCAGGCTCAGAAAACGGTCCTGGGTGTCTGCGGTGCCGTTCTTCGCTGTTTTGGCAGCGCCGGCGCCGAACAGGCTGCTGACATTGCTCGTGTCTTGTACCGTACTCATGGCGTGTCCTCGTTTATTGGCCCAGGCCCAATGTCTTGAGCAGCAGGGTTTTGGTGGTGTTCATCATTTCCACGTTGGATTGGTAGGAACGCGAGGCGGAAATCATGTTGACCATTTCCTCCACCACGTTGACGTTGGGCATCGCCACGTAACCCTTGCCGTCGGCCAGCGGGTTTTTCGGGTCGTACACCATTTTCATCGGCGACGGATCTTCGATCACCGCCGCCACGTTCACGCCGGTGGCGCCGTTTTCGCCCACCGGAGTCGCGGCGAACACCACCTGCCTGGCCTTGTAGGGCTCGCCGCTGGCGCTGGTCGCGCTGTCGGCGTTGGCGAGGTTGCTGGCGACGGTGTTCAGCCGCTGCGACTGGGCGTTCATCGCCGAGCCGGCCACGTTGAAGATATTGAACAGCGACATGCCTGGCCTCCTTATCCCTGGATGGCGGTCAGCAGACCTTTGATCTGCTGGTTGATCCGGGTCAGGTTGAATTCATACTGGATGGCGTTTTCGGCGAAGGCGGCGCGCTCGGCGTCGACGTCCACCGTGTTGCCGTCGACGCTGCCCTGGGCAGGGGTGCGGTACAGCAGTCCCGCCGCGGCCGTCTGGCCGGGATTGCCCGCCAGATGTCCGGGCGCCGTGGTTGCCAGCGGCGTGCCGCCGGGCGCGCCGCCGCCCTTGAGCGCGCCTTGCAGGGTCGCCTTGAAATCCATGTCGCGCGCCTTGTAATGCGGCGTGTCGGCGTTGGCAATGTTGGACGCCAGCACCTGCTGGCGCTGGTCGCGGATGCGCAGCGCCTGTTGATGGAAATTCAGCATGTCATCCAGCCGGTTCAGCATGGTCGTCACCTCTTTACTTTGCCGCCTGCGCTGCAAAGCCTTTTTGCGATGACTGCATCCTAGACATGCACCTGTCCATTCAATCGCACGATAAGCGGCAAAAAGCCGGTTCATTTCGGCGTATCGAATATGGCCGCGCTTCCTAGAATGACGCACTGTGAAAAAGCGAATCGAGGAGCCGAGGATGGCCGCAGAACCGATCCATGCAGGCGGACGTGCCCGCGGGCTGTGGCTGGCCGCCGCCTGCCTGAGCCTGGCAACCGCCGTCCACGCGGCCGGGCCGCAAGACCCCGCGGCTTTGCAGGCCCACGCCGAGCGCTTCCTGAAAACGCAGACCGGCGGCCTGCCGGGCAAGGTGACGATACAGGTCAAGCCGCCGCGCACTACGCTGTCCGCGTGTTCCGCGCTCGACGCATTCCAGCCCGCCGGCAGCCGCAGCATCGGCAAGACCACTGTCGGCGTGCGCTGCCTGGCGCCGGCGCCATGGACGGTCTACCTGCCCGCGCAGGTGCGTGTGATCGGCCGGTATGCCGTCACCCGCCAGCCGCTTGCCGCCAATCACGTCCTGACCGCCGCCGACATCGTGCTGCGCGAGGGCGACCTCGGCAGCCTGCCCGCCGACGTGATCACCGATGCCGACACGATGCTGGGCTACCGTGCGGTTTCCGGGCTGGCCGCGGGCGCGCCGCTGCGCAGCGCGCTGCTGCGTCCCCCGCTGGCGGTGCAGCAGGGACAGGCCACCCGGCTGGTGCTGAACGGCCCGGGATTTTCCGTGCAGAGCGAAGGCCAGGCGCTGGCCAATGCCGGGCGCGGCGACCGGGTACGGGTGAAAACCCGCTCCGGCCAGGTGATCAGCGGCGTTGCGCACGACGGCCAGCAAGTCGTCGTTGCCTTTTGAGCTGCGCCTCGACTTCAGAATATTGGTAAATTGACGTTACCCGTGTAGCGTGGGGAATACCCGCCCCACACTGCCCGACCCGAACAGGAACCCGCCATGAAAATCGATCCAGGCCTGAAGCAGGTTACGTTGCCCGCCGCCGCCGAAAACCGTCCCGCCCAGCCGCAGGCGAACAAGCGCAGCGACACCGAGCAGACCGATGTCACCCTGAGCCCGCGCGCTGCCCAGCTGAAACAGCTGGAAACCCAGCTGGCCGCGATCCCGGTGGTCGACCGGGCCCGCGTGGACAGCATCAAGGAAGCCATCGCCAGCGGCCAGTACAGCATCAAACCCGAAAACATCGCCGCAGGCCTGATCGATTCGGTGAAGGAAATGCTCCATGTCGCCAGATAAGCCGGCGCCCCCCGATTCCGCCCCGCTTGCCGGCCTGACGGCGGAAAGCGCTGCCTGGCAGGGCCTGCTGGATATCCTGCAGGATGAGGAACGGGCACTGATCGAGGGCGAGGCCGACCGCCTGGCTCAGCTGAATGCCGCCAAGCTGACGCAGTTGCAGGCCGCGAGCGAGCATGCGCGGAAGCGCCACGCCGATCTGCTGGCCGCCGGACACGCCGCCGATCGCTCCGGCATGGATGCCTGGCTGGCACAGCACGGCCAGCCCGAACAGCGCGCCCGCTGGCAGCGGCTGTGCGCGCTCGAACAGGAGGTTCAGGCGGCGAATCAGCGCATCGGCTCGCTGATCGAGTTGCGCCTCAACTCCACCCGGCAGGCGCTCAATGTGCTGATCCACGCCGCGACCAGCCAGGGCGGTCTGTACGATCAAGCCGGCCAGGCGGTCTCCGCAACCAAGGGCAAACCGCTCACCGCCGCGTAACAGTCGGACCCGAGTTGGTTCTTGCAGGACTGGCTGACCGCTCGGCAGATGGAAAAGCAGGCAGCATGAACGCCACCCGTTGGAAGACGAAGAACCGGGGGAAGCTCAGTATTTTGTAAAACAATGGGTTCGGCTGACCCCGTTTTGTGCCGTTTTGCCTCTTTCCCAACCGACCGAAAGGTGTCTGCCCGCATTTCCTCTTGCGTAACGGGGCCTCGCTCAAGAGGCGCGACGCGACCGCGGCGATGACCGCAGCGCTCACCGCCTGCCTTTGCAATAGACAAAGACCTGGGTTGGGTTGCAATAAAAAGTGTTTCTGTCCGGGATATGGTTGACGCCCAGGCTCGCCGGAATATCGCGGTTGGGGGAATCGCGGTCGGTGGGATGGATGCCGAAACCGCAACCGTAGGCGCGGTAGCCTGCGACCATGCCGAGGTCCCGGATGTTGTTTCCCCCACAGGCCTGACGGACGGCCACGTTGCCGGACTGGGTGTCGAGCACACCGCTCACGTTTTGCAGGGGGCCTCTGCAAAGCCATGCCTTGCCGCCATTTTGTTGGGGCGGGGCACATAGGGTAATTCCCTCCCGGTAGGCAACCGGCCGGTTACGCGCTTCTTCCTCCTGCCGCTTCAGCGCTTCTTCCAGCTGTTTGCTGCGCGCGAGCGCTGCCTGCTCCGCCCGCTCCCGCTGGGCGATTTCTTCCCGCCGGCGGCGCTCGGCCTCGGACGCCTGCTGCCGTTTGCGCTCGGCCTCGGCGGCTTCGCGGCGGCGATTTTCTTCCGCGCGCCGCTGTTGTTGCTGCTCTGCCAACTGCTGTGCCTCGGCATTGCGCTGGATCCCTTGCTGCTGCTGCCGTGTCTGTTGCTGGGCGCGCTGCTGCCGCTCGAAATCCTGTTGCGCCTGCAATTGGCGCGCCCGCTCCATCTCGGCAGCCTGCTGACGGGCCTCTGCGGCGGCCCGCTGACGCAACGCTTCGGCAGCGCGCGCTTGCTCCCGCTGCTGGCGTTGGCGATCAGCCTCAGCTTGCTGCTGCAGGGTTTCGTTGGTAGCGACCAGCGCCGAATTCACCACCGTCAACGCAGTGTTGAAGGCCTCGCGCCGTTCACGCTTTCTTTGTTGATTCTCGCGTTCGCTTTGCGCTTTTGCTTGTTTTGCAGCGGCGATCAGGCGCGGGGCTTCGTCGTGGCTCACCCGTACCATGCTGCCCGTGTAATCCCCTTCCGAGTACTCGAAGCCACCGTCAGCCTTCCTGGTAAAGGATATGCGCCAACCAAACATGCCTTTGGTTTCCAGCGTGATCGAGCTATCGCCGTCAAGGGTGACGTCTGCTTTCCATGAGCCCCCCAGGCTGGGTTCTGCGTACAGCTTCCCTGTCTCGGGGGATCGTGCGGCGTGATGAATTTCGACACGGTCATCGGCAAGATTGTGCATACGCACATACATCGCCTCTCCCGGCACGACCCAGCCAAAACTCAAGAGACGCTTGAACTTGTCGTCGACCAGCCGCCAGTGCTTCCCTGCAAGATCCGCGTAGGCACCCCAGGTTTCCATTAGTCGCTGTCGATCGCCACGATGCTCGTCGTCGCTCCTGGCGAGGTACAGTGTCGTCAGCATGGTATTCCCCGGGGGGACGAGAAAATGCTCCAGGCGTGACAGGCTCGGCAGAGACATGGTGTAAAGCCGCTGGTCCAGGATGAGCCCCGGCTTTAACAACTGGATTGAGCCATCCGCCCTGATTTTTCCCGTGAGCGTCCGCGTCCCGGCCACCTCTCTATCCAGGCTGAGGACAAGGCTGCCGGGTTTCTCTCCACGCCGGATCGTCGCAACAAGTTGCTGCTGACCTGCATAGTCCCCTCGCTCCGCGCCGTAGGTCCACGTCTCGACGAGTTCTTCACCCGGCTTGGTCCAGCGGATCGACACGTTGCTGGCACCCCGCCAGTCCTTGCCCACGATGCTCGCGTAGACGCCCCAGTCCGCCGCCAAGGGCGAAACCGGCTCGGCTGCGGCGGCGGCGGGAGAAGTCCCGGCCCACTGGCCTGCCTCTTCAGCTTTTTTCGCAGGGCTTGTGCTGATAGCTGCCGGTACCGCTGGCGCATCGGTCGCGCCCCGGGATGGTGACGGGCCTGCCGTCGTCAACGCCACCCGCGCAGCAGTGGAACCGGCGCCGGATTCACCCTGGAAACGCCAGACATCCTTGACACCGGCAACCTCCGAATCTTTCAGGCTGACGTAGTGCTGTTCCCACACGCCATCCCGCGGCGCCGCCACGAGAACAGGCCATTTGAAGAAGCCGTTGCAGACGAACAGTACGCTGCCGTCTGGCCGCACCGTGCCGGTGCGATTGGCGCATACGCCGTTGGTCGCGGCAAGGCGCAGTTCGCCGGGGCGATCGCCGCGGGTGATGACATGCGTCATCGGCCGGTATTGATTGTCGGTCGACTCCCAGCGTTCGACCAGCTCGACCCCGGCTTCGCGCCACTCGACCGTGATTCGCCAGTTCGTCCCGAAGTTGCCGCCCTGGCGGTTGCCGCCGCGCCAGGTCGTTCCCGCCAGGCTGGTGTAGACCCCCCATTCCTGCGGGCTCGCAAGAGGCGCCTCGGCGTATGCCGGAGCCGCGAAGGCGAGCCATCCGAAAGTCAGCAGGGAGAGGGTTCGGACCGCCTGATTCTTCTTCATGGATACGAGTATTCGTTGTTTATTGTGCCGGGGGAGTATATGACGGAACCGCGCACCAGCGGCCGGGGCGTGACGCAGGCGAATCTCGCCGGGAGACGGTTCCGCTGCCCTTTCGCATGAAACGACAGGAAACCGTGCACGGTTTCCGCGCCATGCGTTCACGGCCTTCCTTTTAGTCGGCAGCTCAGGCTTTCAGCCCAAAAATCACCGG
This sequence comes from Thiobacillus sp., assembly GCF_024708915.1. The sequence continues at coordinate 9,912 of NZ_JANJXQ010000212.1, read as the reverse complement.
GCGTCGCGGTAAACTGCAGCCGCATGAAAACCCTCTACTCCCTGATCGAATCCCCCTTCCACCCCGACTTCAGCGTCTTGTATCAGAGACTCGACATTGCGGCAGAGCGTTTCAACTCTGCCCGCAATCTTCACCGGGCAATTCAAAAACAGCCGCCTGACTTTTTCGTCGGCGAGTTCGTCTACGGCTGGGGCAACAACTACGCCGGCGCGAATGTTTCCAATCTGGATGTCACGATCCGGACCCTGCAACGCTTTGCGCCGCAAGCGAAGACCATTGTGTTCATGCATCCGCGTGAAGAAGATCATATCGGCAAGCTGCTGGAACTGTTTCCCATTCATGCCGTGTTGACTTACCCGGTGACTGAACAGGCGATGCAGGCAGCCTTGCAAAGCACGACATAGTTCCGTTATCAGCAATACACTCAGGGCTGTTTTTTGCCTTCCGACAACAAATACAACTGGGTCAGTTCAGACACCATTTATCCAAAATCCTAGGTAAACCGTTGTGCGCTATCAGGGAAAAATCACTGACTGGAAGGACGACAAGGGCTTCGGATTCATCACGCCAAATGGTGGTGACCAACGCGTCTTTGTTCACATCAAGTCGTTCTCGAACCGGCAGCAAAGGCCCGTCGGCAATGAGATCGTGACGTATGAACTCACGCACGACACTGAGGGTCGGCCCCAAGCCAACAGCGTCGCGTTCGTCGGCAAACGGGTAACGCCGGCCACCCCATCAGGCCAAGCCAATGCGCCTCTCATTTTGACTGCGGCTTTTCTTGTCTTTGTTGTGGGATCGGTCTTTGCCGGCAAGTTGCCAATTGCTGTCGTGTGGATATATCTGGCTGCCAGCTTTGTCGCATTTGTCGCGTACGCGCTCGACAAGTTGGCTGCACGAAACGGCCAGTGGCGTACCCCGGAAAGCACCCTGCATCTTTTTTCCCTGGCAGGTGGCTGGCCGGGTGCGTTGCTTGCGCAAAGGCTGCTTCGTCACAAGTCCAGCAAGCAATCATTTCAACTCGTGTTCTGGGTTACCGTCATTCTCAATTGCTGCGTCCTCGCCTGGTTCTTCTCAACCTCGGGAGCCGAGGCGCTGCGTTCCATGCTTGGCACGGCATGAGCATCACCCCTTTCCAGGCGCTCGCCTGCCCGCTGGACGGCACGTCCCTGCATTGCACGGGTTCTGCCTGGACCTGCGCGTCCGGCCACAGTTTCGACATCGCCAGCCAGGGCTACACGAATCTACTGCCGGTGCAGCACAAGCGCTCACGCGACCCGGGCGACAGCAAGGAGATGGTCGCGGCGCGGCGGCGTTTTCTCGCGGCGGGCTTTTACCGCCCGATTGCCGCTGCGGTGAGCCGGGCCGTGCTGGCCGGACTACCCGCTGACGCGACGATCAGCTGTCTCGATGCCGGGTGCGGCGAGGGCTACTACCTGTGCCAACTGGCCGCGGCGGTGGGAGACGAGCACACACTGGCGCTGCTGGGGCTGGACATTTCCAAATGGGCCGTGCTGTCGGCCGCAAAACAGGACAGGCGGCCCAGCTGGGTTGTTGGCAGCAACGCCAGGCTGCCGGTGCTGCCGGGCACGCTGGATCGGGTGCTGTGCCTGTTCGGCTTTCCGGTGTATCCCGAGTTCGCGCGGGTGCTGAAGCCAGGCGGCCAACTAATTCAGGTCGATGCCGGGCCCGATCACCTGCGCGAGCTGCGCGAGATCATCTACCCCAGCCTCAAGCCGGAACGCCCGGCCGAGATGCAAACCCCGGCAGGCTTCCGCCGCCTGCCGACGCAAGCGCTCCGCTTCCCGATCGAACTGACGAGCGCCGGGCAGATTGCCGACCTGCTGGCGATGACGCCGCATCTCCACCGCGCCAGTGCCGAGGGCCGCGCCAAGGCCGCTGCGCTGACGGCGCTGTCGCTCAGTGTGGATGTTCGTCTGACCTGCTACGAACGGGATCCAGACTAAGCCGAGGGCTCACCCAAGCCCCGTTTTTTGTTTTCAGTTTAAGATATCGGACTCCCAATATCTCCTGATTACCGAGGCCTGATTCATGAAACGATGGAACCTGAAATACCCACGCCGATTCGATCTCGGCTCGGACGATGACTACCTGAAATGGCGCGACGAGAAGCTGGCGGCCTATCCCAGGAATATCGGCGAGCTGGTCGTCGAACTGGGCGACATGACCGCGCCGACTGCTGCCGAGAAGAACAGAATCCTGGAAACCGTGGAACGGGCCAACATGTGCATTTACACGGCCGGGGCCGCCGAACTGGAAATGGCTTCCCTGCTGGCCCTGGGCAGGCAGCTCGGCGTCAGCCGCACCGACAAGTCGGCGCGCCATCCGCAGTCCGACGAACTGACCGATTCGGGCATCCTGAACCGGGCCGTGCCGTTCTCCACGCGGCACTGCAACTGGCACACCGACGCCACGTATTACGGATCGGGCAATCCCATCCAGGCGCTGTTCCTGCTGTGCAGGCGCCCCGCGCTCGAAGGCGGCAGCAACAAGGTCCTCGACCACGAAGTGCTCTACATTCACCTGAGGGAGCAGGACCCCGGCGCCCTTGAGGTGCTGATGAACAGGGACTGCTTCAATTACCGCAACCCTGCCACCGGCGAGATCGAGCCGCAGCGGGGCGGGAAGGTTTTCTGGACGGACGCCGACGGCCATCTGTGCCACCGTTTTTCCTTCAGGAAAACGGACATGGCCTGGTCGGGGGAAAGCGATGCCGCCGCTGCCAGGAAAGTGCTGGAGTCGCTGATTTCGGACGAGCCGGCGCAGGTCATCGAAGGCCGGCTGGAATCCGGAATGGGCCTGATTTCGAACAACGTGCTGCATACCCGGGAAAGGCTGCTGGACAGCGACGACGCGGTGCAAAAGCGGCTGCTCTTCCGCGCCCGCTTCCATGACAGGGTCGATCCCGGCCGCGCGGCCTGAGCCGGCAGGTCTTCGGACAACCCGCCTCGCCCGCGGGCTTCGCCGCATCCCTCTTCTCTTAAGGAATCCCTAAGCATCGTGCGCAATGCTGTCGCCTGTCGATCTTACGCAAAGGGAAAACGATGCTCGCGAATGGGAAGTCCCCTGCAAGCCGCTACCGCGCTTCTTCCATCGGGTTCCATTGGCTGATGCTGCTGCTATTCGTCGCCGTCTACGCAAGCATCGAATTGCGGCAATTGTTCGAAAAAGGCAGCGACCCCCGCGAGGCGCTGAAGACCTGGCACTTCATGCTCGGCATGCTGGCGTTCGCGCTGGCCTGGCTGCGGCTGGCGACGCGCCTGTCCGGCCCGGCGCCCGCCATCCGTCCGCCGCCGCCGAGGCTGCAACGACTATCTTCCAGGCTGCTGCATCTTGCGCTGTACGTACTGATGATCGGCATGCCCTTGACCGGCTGGCTGGTACTCAGTGCCGCCGGCAAGCCGATCCCGTTCTTCGGCCTGGAACTGCCGGCGCTGATCGACGAAAACAAGGCCCTGGCAAAACAGCTCAAGGGACTGCATGAAGCCGTCGGTACAACAGGCTATGTTCTCATCGGTGGCCATGTGGTGGGCGCCTTGTATCACCACTACATCAAGCGCGACGACACGCTGATGCGCATGCTTCCCGGACGGGACTATTGACACGGCCCGATGATGTTTGAACCCGCCCTGTATTTCTCACGGCATCCTGCTTTGACCGGTTCGCTGGCCCGTCTCAATAGAACGCTGTTTTCAATGCTTATTGATTCGGCCTCCCGCGCTGCCACACACAGTCCAAGCAAGCTGAACCTCGATGCCACTTCAAACTTCATCTGGCCGAATCAATAAGTCCGCTCGCCGCAGGCCGCACTGAAGCAAACATCAGGATCGCGTTTATCATTCGCATCATGACCAGCGACCAACCGATCAGGCTCGACGCCACACATTTCGACGCAAAGGCCCGCCAATGGGACGACAACCCGGTATTCCGGGAGCGCGGGCAAAAGATCGCCCAGGCCATCCGGGAAAGCGTGCCCCTGCATCGCGGCATGAGCGCCCTCGACTACGGCTGCGGCACCGGCCTGCTTTCCTTCCCGCTCGGGGACGCGCTCGGCGCGATCCTGCTGGCGGACAGTTCGAGCGGCATGCTCGACGTGGTGAGCGAGAAGATCGCGGCACAGGGGATCGGCAACATGAAGCCGATGAAGCTCGACCTGCTCGCCGACCCGCCGCCGGCGCAGCGCTTCGACCTCATCGTCACCTCGATGACGCTGCACCACGTGCCGGACACCGACCACATCCTGCGCATTTTCCACGACCTGCTGCAGCCCGGCGGCTATCTGTGCATCGCCGACCTGGACCAGGAAGACGGCTCGTTTCACGGCCCGGCGGTCGACGTGCACCATGGCTTCGACCGCGCCGACCTGGGCCTGCGCGCCGTGCAGGCTGGTTTCACCGGCGTGAGGTTCCAGACCGTGTTCAGCATTGCCAAGGAAAACGCGGGCGCGGCGCGGGACTATCCGGTGTTCCTGATGACGGCGCGGCGCAGCGGCACATAGCGGGCCCCGCGGCGGAGCCGTCCGCTTGCCACGCGGCGACGCGGGCGTTTATTCTCGTAGCCTTGCCTTGCAACAAGGCAGCGAGGATTGCCGATGGGTTTCGAATACATGTTTTTCAACGAGGCGCTGCGCGACCGTTTCGTGAAGTTCGCGGCGAGGCGCGGCATCGCAAGCACGATGCGGCCGGACACGATCGCGGGCTTTGTGGTCGAACTGCCGGACGGGCTTGCCGCCGAACAGCAGGAGGCCGTCGAGGCCGAGTACGAATCGATCATGGACGAGCAGATGCTGCTCGCCGAAGCGGACGATGAACTGGTCAGCCACCACGTTGCCGGCGTCGCGGTGACGCTGGCGGACGGCACGACCCGCGTCGTTCGCATCCCCCCGCCAGTTGCGCGCCGCCTTTTCGAACATTTCACCCCCGACGAAGTCCACGAGATCGCCAGCGCCATTGCGCAAGGCGTCGAAAACCCGGTCGACGGGCCGCTCTGCCGCAAGCCGTCCGGATAGCGGCGCCGGCGCGGACATAAACAACAGTCCGCGCTTTCGGGACGTGGTGGGCCGCCGGATGCGGCGCCTGCTGCCGTCCCGCACCGCGCGGTCATGGACGGGCCGGACCGGCTTTCCTTCCGGAACCCTGCACCCTCGGGCACCATGCCTTCGCACCATTCCGGAACAAGCCGCGCTGCCGCAAGCTGAGCCGCGTCGACGGCGTGTCCGCATCCGGCAGGACGCCGGCTGAAACTGCGGCGATCTGGCCGTTCGCAGGCGAAAGTTTCGCGTTGCGCTAGACTGCGCCCCGCAGCCGGACAACAGAACACAAGCCCCCATCGCACATGAACCCGCCCTTGATCGTTTTATTCATTTCGTTTTTCGTGGCGCTGGCCATGAGTGGGGTTCTGCTGGTCATTGCGCGGACCTATCCCAAAACCATACACGGCCTGCGCGAATGGAGCGCGGCCGCGCTCGTCATCGCGCTGTGCTTTCCGCTCTTCATCGCGCGGGACCGCATCCCGGATCTGTTCAGCATCGTGCTGCCCAACCTGATGCTTTTGATCGCCCTCATGGCGATGAACATCGGCACCCGGAAGTTTTCGGGAACGCCGCCGAGATTCGGCCGCGCACTGCTGTTCCTGTTCGTATTCGCGTACGTCGCCTTGTTTGCCTGGTTCACGTACGTTCAGCCCGATATCCGGGTGCGCATTGCGACCCAGGTTTTGTTCACGCTTGCCGTCGTTCTGGATCTGCTGATTCTGGTCCTGAAGGCATTGCCCAAAACCTCGGGACGCCATGTGCTGGTCTTCTCGCTGACCATCATGATCGGGTCGCGAGTCGTGCGCCTGGGCGCCCTGGCCCTCGGCTTCGATCCGCCAGCCGGCCTTTTCGACGCCGCGGCCTCGCAGCTTGTCTATATCGCGGTACCTGCCATCACGATTCCGCTCGGTACGATCGGTTGCATCATGCTCGCTTCCGAAAAGCTGCGGCAGGACCTGGAATTCATCAGCCGCCACGATGGCCTGACCCAGTGCCTCAACAAGAACGCGGCCATTGAAGAACTCCAGCGGGAAACCGCCCGTGCCGCGCGCCATGGCAGCAAGCTGTCGATCATGCTTTTTGATCTGGACAACTTCAAGGATATCAACGACACGCACGGCCACCTCGAAGGCGACAGGATTCTGGTCGACTTCTCGAAGAAGACCAAAGCCTCTCTCCGGGGATCGGACCAGCTCACGCGTTTCGGGGGAGATGAATTCATGGCCATTCTCCCCGACACCGACCTTGAACAGGCCTTGCTTGTTGCGAATCGCTTCCATGAAACGGGCAGGCAAAGCGCGTCCATAGCCTGGTCGGTCAGTATCGGCATTTCGCAATGGCTGGACGAGGACGACTCCCTGGATGCCTTGTTGAGCAGGGCGGACCAGGCCCTTTACAAGTCCAAGGCGTTGGGCCGCAATCGAACGCATGCCGCATAAGCGCCGGCCGGCTTATGCCCTGGCCGCTTCCGTCAGGCCGCAAAACACTTCGTTGAAAGACACCTCGCGATTGCGGACAAAACAGGCCACTTCCGCAACTGCGCACACGGACAGTTCGTCTCCCATCATCATCCAGCCCCGCGGCGGCCAGCCTACCGTGCCGGAAAGGGTCGCGAGCATATCGCTGCCATGGTGCACGATGCGGCCATTCGCGTAACACAACTCGGCCGCCAGTTGCAGGTCGACCTGATCCACGCGGCCTGCGGCCTCCGCGAGCGTCCCGTCGTCATGGAAGCGCAGCACGGCAACGACACCCTTGAGCATCGTCAGGCTCTCCAAATCCGGCATGATGCCATTCTCCTTTTGCGGGCGCCGGCTCAGACAGCGGCATTGAAGCGCCGGTAAGCCGCGTCGTAATCGAAATCCTTGCCGTGCGCCAGAACCGCGTTGCCGTTCATGCCCATCACCACATGATCCAGGGTCACGAAGGCGAAACCGCGTTCGGGCAGAAATCCTTGCCGCCCCGTCAATTTCGTCCATCCCGTCGCCTGCATCCGGTAAATCGCCATGTTGGCGGCACACATCTGCGCAACAAGCTCCGCAAAATCCCGCTCCAGATCGCCGCGCATTTGGCCCAGCTCGCCAGTGCAGGAAAACTCGATCGCACCATATACGCCCGGCAAAGACATCAATTCATCCAATGTCGGCATTTGGCTCTCCTTTTCCGCCTGGTTTGATCGGTTCAGTGCCAGCCGACTCTGTCATGGCCTTGACCAACTGATTGAATGAAGCCTGTCCTCCCTGCACGACGCACAGGCTGTCGTGAATCGCGACGATGGACATTTCAGGCCCCCACGTCACCCAGCCATAGCAGTCATCCCATCCCGATTGATCGGCCAGGCGGCCCAGCAGGCGGCCCTGCATTTCCATGGTCAGCGTAATGGCCGCGCACAGGCCTGCCATTTCTTCGGCTTCGGTCTGGGTCAACGTCCCCTCGAACTCTTCCAGGAAACCCTTTCGGGAGAAGAGGCCGGCGGCCACAGTGCCGGGCAGTTTCACCAGCTCGGATGTTCTCGACATGACACCCCCAAAAAAACGTCCAGACCTGAAAACGAGTATAGGTAGTAATCAATATTTTTCCCTGACTACTCGCGGCCATGACCTTCCCGGAGGCCGGGAACGATGGCCCATTTCTGGCTGAAGTTCCTGGCACTGGGTAGAATCGTTGCGACAGCAGCGCCCATCGATGGAATGCCAATCCGGCATTCCGGCAATGCGGACACAGAATTGCATTTGAACAACCAACGCCCACCAACCTCTCCCCACACCGCAACCATGAACCGTCCGACCGTCTATCTCATCCCCGCCTGCCCTTTTTGCCAGCGGCTGAACATCCTGCTGACGCTGAAAGGCCGTCGGGACGAAATCGACTTCCGGGCGATCGACATCACCCGCCCGCGGCCCGACTGGATGCTGCAAAAGACCCGCGGTACGACGGCGCTGCCGGTGCTGGAGACCGCCGACGGGCAGCTCATCAAGGAAAGCCTGGTGATACTGCAGTACCTTGAGGATGTTTACCCGGAGCGTCCGGTTGCCCAGCGCGATCCTTACCGGCGCGCGGTGGAGAACATGCTGACGCGGATGGATGGCGATTTCTTCTCCCTCGGCTACGGCTGGCTGATGAATCAGGATCCCGCGCGCCGCGAAGCCCTGCGGGAAGGCATGCTGAAGCAGTATGCGCAGCTGGACGATTTTCTGCTGGAGCATGCGCCTGCCGGCCCGTTTCTGTTCGAGGAATTCGGCTGGGCGGAAACCGTGTTCACGCCGTTCTTCCAGCGCTTCTGGCTTCTGGAGTATTACGAAAGCTTCGAGCTGCCCGACGATGACCGGTACGCGCGCGTGCGCAAGTGGATTGACGCCTGCGTCGCGCATCCGGCTGCGCAACAGGTGGCCAGGGAAGAAGTGATCAAGCTTTACTACGACTACGCCAAGGGGGCGGGCAACGGCGCGTTGCTTCCTGGCCGCAGGCAATCGTCCTTTACCTTCGAACCCGACTGGCGCGGCCGTCCATGGCCGCCGAAGGACAAGTACCGGCACAGCGCAAGCGACCTTGAATTGGGCCTGTGACCCGCAGCCCCGATCCGCTGCGACCGCGGAAGCGCACCGCGGATCCGGGCGAATTCATCGCGGCTTCGCGTTCGCCCGTCATTTCCGAGGAGGGTTCTCCCTGGCGGAGTCGTTGGGCTGATCGATCGGCACAGCCATGCTCGCCGGGTACTTGCGCCCGTCGATGGCAATGAAGGTCTCATCGCGGGCCAGACTGCCGTACACCAGCCAAGGGGCGCCATTATTGAGCGCCTGCTCCTCGACTTGGCGGATGTAATGGGTAGGCAGCTTCATCTTCATGCGCCACCTCCTTTCTTGATCTCGTCAGGGCGTGAAATTGGCGTTACGCGCCCTGGATTGCGCCGCCGCCTGAGGGCGTCGCGGTTTCGGTTGCGCCGGGCCAGGCCGCGCCGGCGCATGGTTTCTCGTGCGCCTCAGCGCACCGAACGATACACCCGCTCGCTTTCCGTCTTGCTCAGGACCAGCTGCCAGAGTTGCCCCTGGCGAGAACGGAAGAAGCCCGCACAGCTCATCAGGTAGTATTTCCACATGCGGTAGAAACGCTCGCCGTATTTTTCCTGCAGGCCGGGCCAAGCCAGCTCGAAGTTGTCCCACCAGGCCATCAGGGTGCGGTCGTAGTCCGGACCGAAGTTATGCCAATCCTCGATCAGGAAGCGGCGTTCCAGGACCGATGCAATCTCTTTGGCCGACGGCAGCTTGCCGTTCGGGAAGATGTATTTGTCGATCCACGCGTCGGTCTTCGGCGAGGTGACGGAACTGCCGATGGTGTGCAGCAGGAACAGGCCGTCATCCTTGAGCGTGCGATGGACCGTATCGAAATAGATCGCGTAGTTTTTCGGGCCGACGTGTTCGAACATGCCGACCGAAACGACCTTGTCGAATTTTTTGCTGAGATCCCGGTAATCCATCAGCTCGATCGATACCGGCAGGCCGGCGCAGCGCTTGCGCGCCAGTTTCTGCTGTTCTTTCGAGACGGTGATGCCGACCACCTCGACGCCGTAATGCTGCGCGGCGAAATGCGCCAGTCCGCCCCATCCGCAGCCGATTTCGAGCAGGCGTTCACCGGGCTGCAATTCCAGCTTGCGGCAGATCATGTCGAGCTTTTTCTGTTGCGCATCCGCCAGCCCGGTTGCGTTGTGCCAATAGCCGCAGGAATAGCTCATGCTGGGGTCGAGCATGGCCTCGAACACGTCGTTGCCGATGTCGTAGTGCTGCTCTCCCACCTGGAAGGCTCGCTGGCTGGATTGGAGATTGAACAGGCTGTGGCGCAGGATTTCGCCCAGCAGGCGCAGC
>NZ_JANJXQ010000191.1 GCF_024708915.1 Thiobacillus sp. | reverse complement strand
TGTCCGACGTGTTCGCCGCCGGCGACCTGATCCGCGGCCATCCGCTCTACGTGCCGACGCTGCTGCTGATCCTGCTCGGCGCGTTCACCAAGTCGGCGCAGTTCCCCTTCCATTTCTGGTTGCCGCACGCGATGGCGGCGCCCACGCCGGTGTCGGCCTACCTGCATTCGGCAACCATGGTGAAGGCCGGCGTATTCCTGCTGGCGCGGCTGTATCCGGCGCTGTCCGGCACGCCGGAATGGTTCTGGCTGGTCTCCGGCGCGGGACTGGCGACGCTGCTGCTCGGCGCCTATGCCGCGCTGTTCAAGCACGACCTCAAGGGCCTGCTGGCCTATTCGACCATCAGCCATCTCGGCCTGATCACCCTCCTGTTCGGCCTGTCGACCCCGCTCGCGGCCGTCGCCGGGGTGTTCCACATCGTCAACCACGCCATTTTCAAGGCTTCGCTGTTCATGGCCGCCGGCATCATCGACCACGAGGCCGGCACCCGCGACATGCGGCGCTTGAACGGCCTGTGGAAATTCATGCCCTACACCGCGACGCTGGCGATGGTGGCCGCCGCGGCGATGGCCGGGGTACCGCTGCTGAACGGTTTTCTCTCCAAGGAAATGTTCTTTGCCGAGGCGGCGCACATTTCCGGAAGCCTCGTCGGCGGCTGGCTGCTGCCCGCGCTGGCGACGCTGGCTGGCGCGCTGGCGGTGGCCTACTCGATCCGCTTCATCCACGACGTATTCTTCAACGGCGAACCGGTGGATCTGCCGCGCACGCCTCGCGAGCCGCCACGCTGGATGAAGCTGCCGGTAGAAATCCTGGTGGTGCTGTGCCTGGTGGTCGGCATCGCACCGGCGCTCACCGTCGCGCCGCTGCTGGCGGTGGCAGCGGCGGATACGCTGCAGGCGCCGCTGCCGGAATACCGTCTGGCGCTGTGGCACGGCTTCAACCAGGCGCTGGCGATGAGCCTGATCGCGCTGGCCGGCGGCGCGGCGATCTACGCGCTGCGCCGCCCGCTGTTCGCGCTGCACGAACGCAGCCTCGGCCGCCTCGACGCACGGGCGGTCTACAACGCGCTGCTCGACGCCCTGTTTGCGCTGTCGGGATGGGCCACCCGCCGCCTCGACAGCGGCTCGCTGCAGCGGCAGGTATTCCTGTTTCTGGCGGCCGCGCTGGTGCTCGGCTTCACGCCGTGGCTCGACGGCGGCACGCCGCTCGCCGGCAGCCGCGCCGGCCTGCCGCTCGACCCGGTCAGCCTGCTGGCCGGCGCCACCCTGATCGCCGCCTCGCTCGCCACCGTGCGCCTGCACCGCCAGCGCCTCGTCGCACTGATCACCCTCGGCGCGGTCGGGCTGGTGGTATCGCTCGCCTTCGTCAAATTCTCCGCCCCCGACCTCGCGCTGACCCAGCTGTCGGTGGAGATCGTCACCATCGTCCTGCTGCTGCTGGCGCTGTATTTCCTGCCGCAGCATACAGCGCGCGAACGCGACCGCGGACGCATCTGGCGCGACGGCGCGATCGCACTGGCCGCAGGCGGCGGCACCGCGCTCTTGGCGTGGGCGGTGCTGACGCGGCCGTACGACACCATCGCCGGCTACTTCATCGACAACAGCGTGCCGGGCGGCGGCGGCAGCAACGTGGTCAACGTCATCCTGGTCGACTTCCGCGGCTACGACACCCTGGGCGAAATCACCGTGCTGGCGCTGGCCGGCCTCGGTATCTACGCCCTGCTGGAGAACCTGCGCCTCGATGCGCCCGACACGGATGCCGCCGGGCGCGCCTGGAACCGCGACCCCTACCCCGTGATCATGGCCACGCTCACCCAGCTGCTGCTGCCGCTGGCGCTGCTGGTGGCGGTGTTCATCCTGCTGCGCGGCCACAATCAGCCGGGCGGCGGCTTCATCGCCGGTCTGGTGACGGCGGTGGCGCTGATCGTGCAGTATCTCGCCCACGGCAGCGCGTGGATGCGCGAACGGCTGTCCGGCGCCACCCAGCCGGTGATCGCGGCGGGGCTCGCGCTCGCCACCCTGACCGGGCTGGCGAGCTGGGCGTTCGAGTATCCCTTCCTCACCTCGACCTTCGGCCACCTGCACTGGCCGCTGATCGGCGAATTCGAACTCGCCTCGGCGATGGCATTCGACCTCGGCGTCTTCCTCGTCGTCGTCGGCGCCACCCTGCTGATCCTGGTCAACCTCGGCGCGCTGCCCGACAGCCGCATTACGCGAAAAGCTCATCGCTGATGGAAGCGCTCATCGCCCTCGTCATCGGCGTGCTCACCGCCAGCGGCGTGTTCCTCGCATTGCGCGGCCAGACCTTCCCGGTGGTGCTCGGCCTCACCTTCCTGTCCTACGCGGTCAACCTGTTCCTGTTCGTCATGGGGCGGCTGGCCATCGGCGTGCCGCCGGTGATCGCGGATGCCGCCGCCTACACCGACCCGCTGCCGCAGGCGCTGGTGCTCACCGCCATCGTCATCGGCTTCGGCATGACCGCGTTCGTCATCGTGCTCGCGCTGAAGGCGCGCGCCGAGCTCGGCAACGACCATGTCGACGGTCTGCACAGCGAAGAAGAGGACGCGCCGCGATGAACGGCCTGGCCATGCATCTGCCCATCCTGCCGGTGCTGCTGCCGCTTCTCGCCGGCATCGTGCTGCTGATGCTGCGCAACGCGCCGCTCGCGTTGCAGCGCGGCATCAGCCTCGCCGCGGCGGCGGCGCTGGTGCCGCTGGCGTTTGCACTATTGGCGAGCGCCGCCAACGGCAGCCAGCTCGTCTACAGGCTCGGCAACTGGGACGCGCCCTTCGGCATCGTGCTGGTCGCCGACCGCCTCGCCGCCTGGATGCTGATGGCTACCGCGCTGGTGGCGCTGTTCGCGCTGCTGCACGCGCTGCGCGGCGACGATGTCAAAGGCCGCCACTTCCACGTGCTGTACCAGCTGCAGCTGTTCGGCCTGAACGGCGCCTTCCTCACCGGCGACCTGTTCAACCTGTTCGTGTTTTTCGAGATCCTGCTGCTCGCCTCTTACGGCCTGCTGCTGCATGGCGGCGGCCGCCTGCGCGTCAAGGCCGGGCTGCATTTCGTGGTGATCAACCTGGTCGGCTCGACGCTGTTCCTGTTCGCCGTCGGCACGCTGTACGGCGTCGTCGGCACGCTCAACATGGCCGACCTCGCGGTGAAGCTGGCGCGCACCGTCCCCGGGAACCTGGCGCTGGTCGAGGCGGCCGGCCTGCTGCTGTTCGGCGTGTTCGCGCTGAAGGCGGCGCTGTTGCCGCTGCACCTGTGGCTGCCCGCCGCCTATGCCCACACCAGCGCCCCGGTGGCGGCGCTGTTCGCGATCATGACCAAGGTCGGCGCCTACAGCATCCTGCGCGTCTACAGCCTGATGTTCGGCGCCGACGCCGGCGCAGTGGCGAACCTGCTCGCCGGCTGGCTGATGCCGCTCGCACTCGTCACGCTGGCCGTCGGCATGCTCGGCGCGGTCGCCGCCACCGCGCTGCGCCAGCAGATCGCCTACCTGGTGATCGCCTCGGTCGGCACCCTGCTCGCCGCCTTCGCGCTCGACAGCGTCGACGGCATTGCGGCCGGCCTCTACTACCTGCCGCACACCACGCTCGCCGCTGCGGCCATCTTCCTGCTCGCCGACCCGATCACGCGCGCGCGCGGCGAGCGCGCCGACCGCTTCGAAGCTGGCCCGGCGATACCCGGCGCCGCTGTCCTCGGCGGCCTGTTCTTCGTCGCCGCGATCGCGCTGGCCGGGCTGCCGCCGCTGTCGGGCTTTCTCGGCAAGTTCATGCTGCTGCGTGCCGCGCTCGGCTCGCCCTGGCTGGAATGGCTGTGGAGCGTGGTGCTCGTCGCCGGCCTGGTCGGCGTGATCGCACTGGCGCGCAGCGGCAGTCTGCTGTTCTACCGCACCCACTCCACTACCGAGAGCCTGCCCGCGCTGCGCGCGGCCGATTGGCTGCCCGCCGCCGGCCTGCTGTTGCTCGGGCTCGGCATGGCGATCTGGGCCGGCCCCGTCTCCGATTACGCGACGGCCACCGCCGCGCAACTGCTGCACCCGCAGGCCTACATTGACGCCGTGCTGGGAGCGCGTCCATGACGCGCATCCTGCCGCATCCGCTGCTGACGCTGACGCTCGCCATCCTGTGGCTGCTGCTGGTCAACACCTTCAGCGCCGGCCACATCGTGCTGGGCCTGCTGCTGGGCTGGCTGATTCCTTTCGCCACCGTCTCGCTGTGGCCGCAGCCGGTATGCATCCGCAATGTCCCGATGCTGCTGCGCTATCTCGCCGTGGTCATGTACGACATCGTGGCCGGCAGTTTCCGCGTGGCGCGGCTGATCCTCGGCCGCCCGTCCAGCCTGCGCCCGGCCTTCATCGTCGTGCCGCTGGAACTGACGAGCGATCTTGCGATCAGCCTGCTGGCCAACACCATTTCGCTCACGCCCGGCACCGTGTCGGCACTGCTGAGCGAGGACCGCCGCACCCTCACCGTCCACAGCCTCGACACCGGGGACGCGGCGGCGATGGTGAAGGAAATCAAGCACCGTTACGAGGCGCCGCTGAAGGCGATTTTCGAATCATGCTGAATACCGTCATCCCGATCGCCTACGCGCTGATCGCATTCGCCTTCCTGTTCAGTTTTTTCCGGCTGATCGTCGGCCCCGACGCGCCCGACCGCATCCTCGGCCTCGACACGCTGTACGTGAACACCGTCGCACTGCTGGTGCTGCTCGGCATCGACCTCGGCAACCCGATCTATTTCGAAGCCGCGCTACTAATCGCGATGATGGGCTTCGTCGGCACCGTCGCGCTGTGCAAATACCTGTTGCGCGGCGACATCATCGAATAAGGACACGCCATGCTCGACATCCTGCTGTCCGTCCTCATCCTCACCGGCGCGATCTTCACCTTCGTCGGCTCACTCGGCCTCGCCCGCCTGCGCGACTTCTACACCCGCCTGCACGGCCCCACCAAGGCCACCACGCTGGGTGTGGGCTGTCTGTTGATCGCCTCGGCTATCCATTCCAGCGCCGACGGCGACCTGAGCCTGCACGAAGTGCTGGTGACCCTGTTCCTGTTCATGACCGCGCCCGTCTCCGCGCACCTGCTGGCCAAGGCGGCACTGCATATCCAGGTGAAATCGCTCGCGCCGATGCCAGCACAGGAAGTCGACACTCCGACGGACCCGACCTAAAATCGGCCCGGAACCTTCGGGTTGAAAGCACTCAAACCCTCGATTGCACGACCGCAGTTCATTTCACAATTTGATCCACCCAACCAAAGGACCACCATGCGTAAACACCTCATTGCCCTGCCGCTGTCTGCCGCCTTTCTGCTCTCCGCCTGTGCAACCAACGACCTCGGCGACCGCCGTGACCTGAGCAAGACCCAAAAGGGCGCGATCATCGGCACCGCGAGCGGCGCTGCGCTGGGCGCGATCATCAACCACAAGAACCGTGGCAAGGGCGCGCTGATCGGCGCGGTCGGCGGCGGCTTGACCGGCGCCGGCGTGGGCTATTACATGGACAAACAGGCACAGGACCTGATGAAGCAGTTGCAGCCGGAGATCCAGCGCGGCGAAGTCAGCGTCGAGAAGCGCGCCAGCGACAATGCCGTGCTGGTCAGCATGACCTCCAGTACGGGATTCGATACCAATTCCGCAGTACTGAAACCGGGTTATACGCCCACGCTGAACAAGATCGCCCGGGTACTGAACCAGTATGGCAAAACCACGGTGACCGTGATCGGCCACACCGACAGCGTCGGAACGGACGCCTACAACCAGACCCTGTCGGAGAAGCGCGCACAGTCGGTGCTGGATTACTTCGCCGGCCAGAACGTCAACCCGCTGCGTCTTGAATCCTACGGCAAGGGGGAAACCGAACCGCGTGCCGACAACGGCACCGAAGCCGGACGCACGCTCAACCGCCGGGTCGAGTTGTGGATCCTGCCGGTGCTCGCGAACTAAGCGACGCCAGCCACCAAAAATCCTTTTCTTCCGCGAAGGACGCGAAGGCAGACGAAGAAAAACCCTTTGCCGGGGGGCTTCGTCTGCCTTCGCGTCCTTCGCGGACAAGCCTTTTCAAGTTTCGCACCCGCGGCAGGATCATTTTTTCGGTCTAAAGTGAAGCCATGGCCGACCTGCTGCGCTTCCTGTCCCGCCTCATCCTGTTTGCCTGCCTGACACTGACGCTGGCCGTCCCGGCCAGCGCGGCGACGGTGCGGGTGCTGACGGTGCAGGGCGCGATCAGCCCGGCCAGCGCCGATTACCTGCTACGCGGCATGGCCAAGGCCGCCGAGGACAAGGCGCATCTGGTCGTGATCGAGATGGACACGCCGGGCGGGCTCGACACCTCGATGCGCGACATCATCAAAGCCATCCTCGCCTCGCCGGTGCCGGTCGCTACCTATGTCTCGCCGCAGGGCGCGCGTGCTGCCAGCGCCGGCACCTACATCCTGTATGCCAGCCACATCGCGGCGATGGCGCCAGCGACCAATCTGGGCGCAGCGACGCCGGTCGAGCTCGCCCCCGGCAGCAGCGACAAACCGGCCGCACCGGACAAACCCGGATCGAGCCAGCCTGGGGCAGCCAAGCCGGCCGATGCCGCACCGGGCGACCCCAGGATGCGCAAGGCGGTGCACGACGCCGCCGCCTACATCCGCGGGCTGGCCGAACTGCGCGGCCGCAACGTGGACTGGGCCGAGCGCGCGGTGCGCGAGGCGGTGAGCCTGCCGGCGACCGAAGCGCTGGAATTGAAGGTGATCGACCTGATGGCGGCCGACCTCGGCGATCTGCTGAGGCAGGTGGACGGCCGCGTCATCAAGATGGACGGCCAGAGCGTCACCCTCGACACCGCGAATGCCGTCGTCGAACGTATCCAGCCCGACTGGCGCAGCCGTCTGCTGGCGGTGATCGGCGATCCCGGCATCGCCTACATCCTGATGCTGCTGGGCATCTATGGCCTGCTCTACGAGTTTGCCAACCCGGGCATGCTGCTTCCCGGCGTGGTCGGCGGCATCTGCCTGCTGCTGGCGCTGTTTGCATTGCAGGTCCTGCCGATCAGTTACGCCGGGCTGGCGCTGATGCTGCTGGGTATCGCCCTGATGACCGCGGAAGCCTTCGTGCCCAGCTTCGGCGCGCTCGGCCTGGGCGGACTCATTGCGTTCGTCATCGGCTCGGTGATGCTGATCGACACCGACCTGCCCGGCTACGGCCTGCCCTGGACCTTGATCGTCCCGGTCGCCGCCGTCAGCGCACTGTTCAGCTTTTTCGTCGCCGGCATGGCGCTGCGCGCGCGCCACCGGCCGGTGGTGACCGGTGCCGAAGAGATGCTCGGCGCCAGCGGCGAAGCCCTGGAAGACATCGAACGCGAAGGCTGGGCGCGCGTGCATGGCGAACTCTGGCGCGTACGCAGCGGCGTGCCGATCCAGCGCGGCACCCCGGTCCGGGTGCGCGCCCGGCACGACCTGGTACTCGACGTGGAACCCTGGCAAGGAGAATGATCATGTTCGAATTCGGCGGTTTGACCCTTGCGCTGTTCATCATCGCGCTGCTGGCCTCCAGCCTGCGCATCCTGCGCGAGTACGAACGCGGCGTGGTGTTCCTGCTCGGCCGCTTCTGGAAGGTGAAGGGTCCGGGGCTGGTGATCATCATCCCCGGCATCCAGCAGATGGTGCGCGTCGACCTGCGCACCATGGTGTTCGACGTGCCCAGCCAGGATGTGATCTCGCGCGACAACGTCTCGGTCAAGGTCAACGCGGTGGTGTATTTCCGCGTCATCGACCCGGCCAAGGCCATCCTGCAGGTGGAGGATTTCCTCAATGCCACCAGCCAGCTGGCGCAGACCACGCTGCGTGCGGTACTGGGCAAGCACGAGCTCGACGAGATGCTGGCCGAACGCGAGCGCCTCAACCAGGATCTGCAGCAGTTGCTGGACGCGCAGACCGACGCCTGGGGCATCAAGGTGTCCAACGTCGAGATCAAGCACGTCGACATCGACGAGTCGATGGTGCGCGCCATCGCCAAGCAGGCCGAGGCCGAGCGCGAGCGGCGCGCCAAGGTGATCCATGCCGAGGGCGAGCTGCAGGCCTCGGAGAAGCTGCTGGCCGCCGCCGAAATCCTCGCCGGCAAGCCGCAGGCGATGCAACTTCGCTATCTGCAGACGCTCTCCAACATCGCCGGCGACAAGTCCAACACCATCGTCTTCCCGATGCCGGGCGAACTGATGAATCTGCTGATGCGCGACCGGAAGTCTGGCGAATGACCGCCCCCCTATTGATCCGGCCCGACGATGTTTGAACCCGCACGGTATTTCTCGCGGCATCCTGCTTTGAACGGTTCGCTGGCCCGTCTCAATAGAACGCTGGTTTTAATGGTTATTGATTCGGCCTCCTTCGCTCCCACACACAATCCGGGCAAGCTGAACCTTGATGCCACTTCAAACTTCATCTGGCCGAATCAATAAAACCACAGCGCCCGCAAGGTGCGGGTGGCACGCCGGCCCGCATCACGGTATCCTCCCCCTTGATCCCGAACGCATTCGGGAACCTGTGCCGCGCGAAACCACTCTGTACAGGGACACTGTTCTGCCATTCATTAGAGGAGCTTAAATGAACCCGCAAGTCACCACCCTGGGCCGCAGCCAGTCTGCCGTCTCGTCGACCAACAAGGTCGTCAGGAATACCTACATGCTGCTGTCGATGACGCTGGCGTTTTCCGCGCTCACCGCCGGCCTGTCGATGGCGCTGAACCTGCCGCACCCCGGCCTCATCATCACCCTGGTCGGCTACTTCGGCCTGCTGTTCCTCACCACCAAGTTCCGCGACAGCGGCCTCGGCATCGCCTTCGTGTTCGCGCTGACCGGCTTCATGGGCTACACCCTCGGGCCGATCCTCAACGCCTATCTCGCGCTGCCGAACGGCAGCCAGGTGGTGATGATGGCGATGGGCGGCACCGCAGCGATCTTCCTCGGCCTGTCGGCCTACGTGATGACCACCCGCAAGGACTTCAGCTTCATGGGCGGCTTCCTCGTGGTCGGCATCCTGGTGGCCTTCCTCGCCGGTCTGGGCGCCATCTTCTTCGAGATGCCCGGCCTGTCGCTGGCGGTCTCCGCGATGTTCGTGCTGCTGATGTCCGGCCTCATCCTGTACGAGACCAGCAACATCATCCACGGCGGCGAAACCAACTACATCATGGCCACCGTCACCCTGTTCGTGTCGATCTTCAACCTGTTCACCAGCCTGCTGCATCTGCTGGGCTTCGCCAGCAACGACTGATCGTCGATGTCATTGGCAAGCGAAACGGCGTCTTCAAAGGCGCCGTTTTTTATCGACACCCACTGCCATCTCGACGCCGCCGAGTTCGATGCCGACCGCGACGCCGAGTACGCGCGCGCCGTTGCCGCCGGGGTGGCCATCCAGATCGTTCCCGCCATCAGCCGCGACAACTTTGCCGCGGTCGCCGCCGCCTGCGCACGCTATCCGGGCTGCCTGCCGGCGTGGGGGCTGCACCCGATGTATCTCCACGTGCACCGCGCCGCGCACCTCGCCGACCTGCGCGCGCAGATCGCGGCGCAGCGGCCGGCGGCGGTGGGCGAAATCGGGCTCGATTTGTTCGTCCGCGATCTCGACTACGCCACCCAGGAATTTTTCTACGTCGAGCAGTTGAAGATCGCGCAGGAATACGACCTGCCGGTGCTGCTGCACTGCCGCAAGGCCAACGATCAATTATTGAAACACCTGCGCAGAATCCGTGTGCGCGGCGGCATCGCCCACGCTTTCAACGGCAGCCCGCAGCAGGCGGACGCCTTCATCAAGCTGGGGTTCAAGCTCGGCTTCGGCGGCGCCTTCACCTGGCCGCGCGCCAACAATCTGCGGCGGCTGGCGGTCGACCTGCCGCTCGACGCCATCGTGCTGGAAACCGACAGCCCCGACATCCCGCCGGTATGGATCGGCCGCGGCCGCAACGCGCCGGGGGAATTGCCGCGCATCGCGCAGACCCTGGCCGAGCTGCGCGG
>NZ_JANJXQ010000124.1 GCF_024708915.1 Thiobacillus sp. | reverse complement strand
ACTAATGAAGCTGGATCTGCCTGCTGGCGTCGACGTCGAAATCAAGTTGTAAAAAGCGGGCGGCATGGATATAATGCCGCCCCTTCAGCTGTACCAAGTCGCCGGTCAATTGTAATCGGCACCTACAACCCTCGCTCGCGGCTCTCTGTCGCCGGCTTGAGATAGGAAATACAAAGATGAGTATCGGGCTCGTTGGCCGCAAGGTCGGCATGACCCGCATTTTCACCGAGAACGGCGCGTCCGTTCCGGTGACTGTGCTGGAAATGTCAAACAATCGTGTGACGCAGGTGCGCACGCCAGAAAATGACGGTTATTCCGCTGTGCAGGTGGCCTTTGGATCCCGCCGCAATAGCCGTGTCAACAAGTCGGAAGCGGGTCATTACGCCAAGGCGGGCGTCGACGCAGGCGAACTGCTGCGCGAGTTCCGCGTGTCGGCGGATGTCGCCTCGCAGTATCAGCCGGGTACCGCAGTGTCGGTCGAGTTGTTCCAGGCCGGGCAGAAGGTGGACGTTACCGGGGTGACGCAGGGCAAGGGTTTTGCCGGCACCATCAAGCGCCACAATTTCAGTTCCCAGCGTGCGACGCACGGCAACTCGCGTTCGCACAACGTGCCGGGCTCCATCGGTATGGCGCAGGATCCGGGCCGCGTGTTCCCGGGCAAGCGGATGTCGGGCCATATGGGTGCGGTGACCTGTACCAAGCAGAATCTGGAGGTCGTGCGCGTCGATTCGGAGCGCGGACTGGTCTTGTTGAAAGGTGCTGTTCCGGGCGCCAAAGGCGGGCACGTGGTGGTGCGCCCGGCTGTGAAAGGGGGTGCCTGATGGATTTGGCTGTCATTAACGAGCAGGGTCAGCAGGTGACCAGCGTTGCGGCTTCCGATGAAACCTTCGGTCGCGATTATAACGAGGCGCTGGTGCATCAGCTGGTGACGGCGTTCCAGGCGAACGCGCGCAGCGGTAACCGCGCGCAGCTGACGCGTGCCGAGGTGAGTGCGTCGACGCATAAGCCGTGGCGTCAAAAAGGCACCGGCCGTGCGCGTTCCGGCCGTACCTCGAGCCCGATCTGGCGCGGGGGTGGCGTCACTTTCCCGAACAAGCCGAACGAGAATTTCACCCACAAGGTGAACCGCAAAATGTATCGCGCGGGCCTCGCAACCATCCTGTCGCAGCTGGCGCGTGAAGGCAAGCTCAAGGTGGTGGAGAGTCTGGGCGTCGATTCGCCCAAAACCAAGCTGCTGGCCGGCAAGCTGAAATCAATGGGCTATGGCAAGGTCATGATCATTGCGGACAGCGTGGACGACAACCTGTGGCTGTCGTCGCGCAACCTGCCGAACGTCTACGTGGTCGAGCCGCATCAGGCTGATCCGTGGAGCCTGGTCAAATTTGGCAACGTGCTGATCACCAAGGCGGCGGTCAAGCAGTTTGAGGAGATGGTGTGATGGGTGCGATCAGTCAGGAGCGTCTGCTCAAAGTCATTCTCGCGCCGGTGATCTCCGAAAAGAGTACGCGTGTTGCAGACAAGCAGAATCAAGTGGTGTTTCGCGTGTTGCCCGACGCGACCAAGCAGGAAATCGGAGCGGCGGTTGCGAGCCTGTTCAAGGTTGAGGTTGCGGGTGTGCAGGTGCTGAACGTCAAGGGCAAAATCAAGCGCACCGGTCGTGTCACGGGCCGCCGCGACAACTGGAAGAAAGCGTATGTCACCCTGAAGCCGGGTCAGGACATCGATTTCGCGTCCGGTCAGTAAGGAAGAAAATCATGGCATTGATTAAAGTCAAACCCACCTCTGCCGGCCGTCGCGCAGTCGTCAAGGTCGTCACCCCGGGGCTGCATAAGGGCAAGCCGGTCGCGGCGCTGCTCGAACCGCAGAAGCGCGGCTCCGGCCGTAACCACCATGGCCATATCACGGTGCGCCACAAAGGCGGCGGTCACAAGCAGCACTACCGCGTGGTTGATTTCCGCCGCAACAAGGATGGCGTCGTGGCCAAGGTTGAACGGCTGGAGTATGACCCCAACCGTTCCGCGCATCTGGCTTTGCTCTGTTACGCCGATGGCGAGCGCCGCTATATCATTGCGCCGCGCGGCGTTCAGGTCGGCGCACAGTTGGTGAGCGGCGCCGAGGCGCCGATCAAGGTGGGCAACTGCATGCCGCTACGCAGCATTCCGGTCGGCAGCACGGTGCACTGCGTCGAGATGATGCCGGGCAAGGGGGCGCAGATTGCGCGCTCTGCGGGCACGTCGGTCCAGCTGCAGGCACGCGAGGGCAGTTATGCCCAATTGCGGCTGCGCTCCGGTGAAATCCGCAAGGTTCACGTTGATTGCCGTGCCACGCTGGGCGAGGTGGGCAATGAAGAGCATAGCCTGCGTTCGATCGGCAAGGCGGGTGCCAACCGCTGGCGCGGTGTTCGCCCGACAGTCCGCGGCGTCGTGATGAACCCGGTTGACCACCCGCATGGCGGCGGTGAAGGCCGGACTGCGGCTGGCCGCCATCCGGTCAGTCCGTGGGGTACGCCGACCAAGGGTTATCGCACCCGCAGCAACAAGCGCACCTCCAACATGATCGTCCGCCGCCGTCAAGCGCGCTGATTGAGGTAGAAAGATATGGCACGTTCAATTAAAAAAGGCCCCTTCGTCGATGGGCATTTGCTGAAAAAGATTGAGGCCGTTCGCGGCTCCAATGACAAGCGCCCGATCAAGACTTGGTCGCGCCGCTCCACCGTGTTGCCCGATTTCATCGGCTTGACGATTGCGGTGCATAACGGCCGCCAGCATGTTCCGGTGTTCGTGACCGAGAACATGGTCGGCCATAAGCTGGGTGAGTTTTCCCTGACGCGTACCTTCAAAGGACACGTTGCGGACAAGAAGGCGAAGAAATAAGGAGCGCATGATGGAAGTTTCTGCGATTTTGCGTGGTACCCGCTTGTCCGCCCAGAAAGGCCGTCTGGTCGCTGACCAGATCCGCGGCCTGCGCGTGGAGAAGGCATTGAACATCCTGGCCTTCAGCCCGAAAAAAGGCGCCGGCATCATCAAGAAAGTGCTTGAGTCGGCGATTGCCAACGCCGAGCACAATGAAGGTGCGGACATCGACACTCTGACAGTCAAAACGATCTGCGTTGACCAGGGTTCGGTGCTGAAGCGTTTTACCGCCCGCGCCAAAGGCCGCGGCAACCGTATTAGCAAACCGACCTGTCACATTAGCGTGACGGTCGGGGATTGAGGAAGCGCCATGGGACAAAAAATACATCCGATTGGATTCCGTCTTGGTGTTCAGCGCATCTGGACGGCCAAGTGGTACGGTTCGAACCGCAATTTCTCCAGCACGCTGCTGGAAGACATCAAGGTCCGCGACTACCTGAAGAAGAAACTGGCGCACGCTTCGGTCTCCAAAGTGCTGATCGAGCGTCCCGCGAAGAATGCACGCATCACGATTTTCAGCGGCCGTCCTGGCGTGGTGATCGGCAAGAAAGGCGAGGACATCGAAGTCCTGCGCGGTGAGCTTTCGCGCCTGATGTCGGTACCTGTGCATGTCAATATCGAAGAGGTGCGCAAGCCGGAAACCGATGCGCAGATCGTTGCCGACGGCATCGCCCAGCAGCTTGAAAAGCGCGTGATGTTCCGCCGTGCCATGAAGCGTGCCATGCAAAATGCCATGCGTCTGGGTGCGCAAGGCATCAAGATCATGAGCTCCGGTCGCCTGAACGGGGCGGAGATCGCCCGCACCGAGTGGTACCGTGAAGGCCGTGTGCCGCTGCACACCTTGCGCGCAGAAATCGATTATGGTTTTGCCGAAGCCAAGACCACCTACGGCATCATCGGCATCAAGGTTTGGGTATACAAAGGCGATGCGCTCAACCGCGGCGAGCAGCCTGCGGCAGCCGATCAGGAAAAGCGCGGCAAGAAATCAGGAGTGAAACATGCTGCAGCCAGCTAGAAGGAAATTCCGCAAGGAACAGAAAGGCCGTAACACCGGACTGGCGACTCGTGGCGCCAACGTGAGTTTTGGCGACTTCGGTCTGAAGGCGGTCGGCCGCGGCCGTCTGACTGCGCGCCAGATTGAGGCGGCGCGTCGTGCAATGACGCGCCACATCAAGCGCGGCGGCCGCATCTGGATCCGTATTTTTCCGGACAAGCCGATTTCACGTAAACCTGCCGAAGTGCGGATGGGTAACGGAAAAGGCGCGCCGGAATATTACGTCGCTGAAATTCAGCCCGGCAAGGTTTTGTACGAGATGGATGGGGTGAACGAAGAGCTGGCACGCGAGGCTTTCCGCCTGGCGGCTGCGAAGCTGCCGATCGCAACCACCTTCGTTACCCGCATGATCGGGAGCTGAGTGATGAATACACAAGAAATGCGCGGAAAGAATACCGCAGAACTGAAGCAGGAACTCGAATCCCTGCTGCGTGCCCACTTTGCACTGCGTATGCAGGTGGCCACCCAGCAGTCGAACAAAACTGCCGACCTGGGCAAGTTGCGCCGTGATATTGCCCGGGTCAAGACCATTATGCGCGAGAAGGCGGGTCAAGCATGACTGAAGTCAAGAAAATGGTTCGCACGCTGACAGGGCGTGTGGTGAGCGACAAGATGAACAAGACGGTGACGGTGCTGGTCGAGCGTCGCG
>NZ_JANJXQ010000106.1 GCF_024708915.1 Thiobacillus sp. | reverse complement strand
GACCTGCTTGTTGATCGCCCACTGCTGTGCGATCGACAGGATGTTGTTGACGACCCAGTACAGCACCAGGCCCGCCGGGAAGAACACGAACATCACGGTAAACGCCACCGGCATGATCATCATGATCTTGGCCTGCATCGGATCCATCGGCTGCGGGTTGAGCTTGACCTGCAGGATCGAGGTGATGCCCATCAAGATCGGCAGGATGAACCAGGGATCGGGCGCGGTCAGGTCGGTGATCCAGCCGAGCCAGGGCGCGCCGCGCATCTCGACCGCGGCGAGCAGCACCCAGTACAGCGCGATGAACACCGGAATCTGGATCAGGATAGGCAGGCAGCCGCCGAGCGGGTTGATCTTCTCGGTCTTGTACATTTCCGCCATCGCCTGATGCAGCTTGGCGCGGTCGTCGCCGAAGGTTTCCTTCAACTGCTGCAGGCGCGGGGTCAGCTTCTTCATCTTGGCCATCGACTTGTAGCCCGCTGCCGACAACGGGTACAGCGCCAGCTTGAGGAGTATGGTCAGAATGATGATGGCCCAGCCCCAGTTGCCCACCAGGCGCTCGATTTTTTCCAGCGACCAGAAGATGGGATAAGCCAGCGGCGTCAGCCAGCCGTAATCGCGCACGTGCTCCAGACCGGGGGCGATTTTCTCCAGTGTGCCCTGGGTTTGCGGCCCGGCATACAAGGGCACGGTGAATGTCTTTTGCTGGCCGGGCGCGAGCGTGCCTTCGGCCAGAATCACCCCGGCGGAATACAGGCCGTCGCCCAGCGCACGCGTGTAGTACTCGCGCTTGACGCTTTCTTCAGGCAGCCAGGCCGACACGAAATGGTGCTGCACCATGCCCACCCAGCCGTTATTGGCGGTTTTCTCGAATTCGGCCTTGCCTTCCTGGATGTCCTTGAATGCGACTTTCTGGAATTTCTTGGCATCGGTGTAGAAGGCCGGGCCGGTGTAAGTGTAGAGGAAGAAGGACTCGCCGCGCGGCGCTTCGCCGTGACGGGTGAACTGATAATAGGGCGTGAGATCGATAGGCTCGGCGCCACCGTTGATGACGCGGGTTTTGACCTCGATCTGATAGCTGCCGCGCTTGAAAACATAGGTTTTTTCAACGCGCACGCCGGTGGCCGGATCATTCCATACCAGCGGCACTTCCAGTTGGGCGGCGCCGCCAGCGAGGCGGTAAATGCCGGGATTGAGCTGGAACACGCTGCGGTGCGTCGGCAGATCTTTGCCCACCAGGCCGCTTTGCGCCAGATAAGGCCGCGTCCTGTCGTCCTCGAACAGGGTGAAGACCTGATTCTTGTCTTCCGTCTCGCGGTAGGGCAGCAGCTGCAATTGGCGCAGGTCGCCGCCGTTGGCGTCGATGGTGGCGCGCAGCACGTCGGTTTCCACCTGAGCGCGCTGCCCCTTGGCAAAACCGGCCTGCGCCGGCGCCGCGGCTGCTGGCGCGTTCAGCGCCTGGCTGGGAGTGGGCGCACCCACCGTGGCCGGCGCGACCGGAGCCGGCGCATGTTTATCCTGCCAGGCTTCCCATAACAAAAGCAGCGAGAAGGAAAAAACGATGAAAAGAATCAGCCGCTGGTTATCCATGAGACGGGACGCGTTAGTTGGAAGAGAATTCCGGCGCTGCTTCGCCTGCCGGAGCGGTCGGCCATTTTGCCATGGCCCGGTGGCCGGCGCGCTGGAAGGTGCGCGGCAGATCGCGCGCCTCGTTTCCAGGAACCGGCTTGGCAATCAGGCGCACGACGAAGTCGCATGCGGGCAGTTCCGGCAAAACCTGCCGGAAGCTTTCACGCACGCATCGCTTGACGCGGTTGCGATCCACCGCACGCGCAAGCAGGCGTTTGGCAATCACCATCCCCAGCCGCGGGTGGCCCACCTGGTTGGGACGCGCCATCACCATCACGTAATCCGTCCGGGCGCGCTGATTGTCGGCAAACACCCGGTCGAAATCGGCTTTGTCGACCAGGCGCGCATCGCGGAGGCGCACGCCACCCGCTTTGTCTGGGTGTGTGTCGATGCGGATCAGACGGCCAGACGGGCGCGGCCTTTGGCGCGGCGCGCATTGATCACGGCACGGCCAGCCTTGGTTTTCATGCGGGCGCGGAAACCGTGGGTACGCTTGCGGCGGACGGTGGAAGGCTGATAAGTGCGTTTCATGACATATCCTTTCTGGCTGGCGCTGGCCCAGCCCCGCCGGGGCAGGGATGACCAAACATAAAAAATTTGTTGAAAAACCGCGTATTAGACGCCCCCAACCGGGGCAATGTCAAGTTAGTGTCGACCTGCCACACCGTGCCAGGCGGGCTGCGTCTGTGGATAACCTGGTCGAAGGGGAGTAAGATTAACGTTTGAATCCCAATGCAGCTTACCGCCCCCGCCCCCGCGACTATGGATTCCTTCTGGGCCCTTTGCCAAGAGCGCTTTCGCGCCAACCTGACCCAGCAGCAATTCAGCACTTGGATCAAGCCCCTGGTATTTGACGACACCGGCGGCGAGGTGCGCATCCTGGCGCCCAACCATTTCG